>JBBDWZ010000221.1:0-16193 GCA_040902615.1 Gemmatimonadota bacterium
AGCTTGTGCGCGCGCGTGACCACATAGGCAGTTTGCCGGACCAGCGGCACGGCGCCGGCGGGCACGCGCTCACGTCCGATCTTGATCTCGACCGGATTGCGCAGGTGCCGCTTGGCCACCGACAGAATGCGCGGCGGCAGCGTAGCGGAAAACAGCACGGTCTGACGATCAGACGGCGTTTGGGAAAGAATCGCCTCGAGGTCTTCCGCGAAGCCCATGTCCAGCATCTCATCGGCTTCGTCCAGCACGACGATGCGCAGACCCGAGAGCGGCAGTGTGCCACGGCGGGCATGATCGAGCGCACGACCCGGGGTTGCCACCACGACATCTACACCGCGCTGCAATGCACGCAACTGCTGCGTGAACGGCGCGCCGCCATAAATCGGCAGCACGCGCGCACCCAGGGGTTTTCCATAGCGGTGTATTGCTTCGGAAACCTGCATGGCCAGCTCGCGCGTCGGCACCAGCACCAACGCCGACGGCATGGTCTCGGCTTCCTGCACTCGCTGCAGCAGCGGAAGTGCAAACGCGGCGGTCTTGCCCGTTCCGGTCGCCGCCTGCCCGATCAGGTCCCGGCCTTCCAGCAACGGCGGTACAGCCTCGCGTTGAATCGGGGTCGGCTCCTCATAGCCGAGTGCGGTCAGCGCCTCCAGCAATCGCGGATCCAACCCCAGGCTATTGAAACCGCCAGTCTCACCACTCATGGTAACCACGCCAACGCATTCCTTATTCCATCGGATGATGTGCTGCGCCTCCGCTCCCACTGCATCCAGGTGAGAGTAGCGGCGCAGAATGTAGCGCCATACTCTTCTTGCCGCTTACGACGGAGGAGGGCAGTGGAGCGCGCGGTTCTGGCGATCGATCAAGGGACGACCGGCACGACTTGTCTGGTGGTGGACGAGCATGGCTCGATCATCGGCCGGGCATACTCCGAATTCAAGCAGCATTATCCGCAGCCCGGCTGGGTCGAGCACGATGCGACCGAGATCTGGCAAACCACTCTGCGCGTCTCACGCGATGCGATCTCGGCTGCAGGTGGTTATGCCATCCACGGCATCGGCATCACCAACCAGCGCGAGACCATCGTGCTCTGGGATCGCCAGACCGGCGAGCCAGTTCACCGCGCAATTGTGTGGCAGGACCGTCGTACGGCCGAGCGCTGCCGGGATTTGAAGGCGGCCGGCAAAGAAGAATGGGCGCGCGCGAAAACCGGCCTCGTGCTGGATCCCTACTTTTCCGCCACCAAGCTCGAGTGGCTATTGAACCATCAGCCTGCTCTGCGTGCGCGTGCGGACGCCGGCGAGCTTGCCGCCGGTACCATCGACTGCTGGCTGCTCTGGAACCTCACGGCCGGAAAGGTGCACGCGACCGACCCGACCAATGCATCGCGCACGCTGCTCTACAACATCGACACGCTGGATTGGGATGACGAGCTGCTCGACCTGTTCTCGGTACCACGCGCTGTGTTACCCGACGTAAAGCCGTCCAGCGGCGTATTCGGTGAAAGCGATCCCGGACTCTTTGGGCAGGCAGTCCCGATCGCCGGCATCGCGGGTGATCAGCAGGCTGCACTCTTCGGCCAGGGTTGCGTCACACCCGGTGAAGCCAAGAACACGTATGGCACGGGCGCGTTCCTGCTGTTGAACACCGGCCGGCAGCGCGTGGAGTCGAAGCGCGGGCTGCTCACGACGGTGGCCTGTGGTCCCAAAGGAGAGTGGGCCTACGCACTGGAAGGATCGATCTTCATCGCCGGCGCTGCAATTCAGTGGCTGCGCGACGAGTTGAAGATCGTCGGGAAGGCGGATGAGACGGAACGCATCGCTGCGTCATTGGAAAGCAATGAAGGCGTGTACTTCGTGCCCGCGTTCGTTGGATTGGGCGCACCGCATTGGAACGCGGAAGCACGCGGCACCATTTTCGGCCTGACCCGGGGCAGCAATCGAGCGCATCTGGTACGCGCTGCGCTCGAGGCCATGAGCTACGGCACGTACGATGTTCTCGCTGCGATGGTGAGTGACTCCGGTGTCTCCGCGCACGAGCTCGCCGTGGATGGCGGCGCTGCCACCAATGATTGGCTGATGCAGTTCCAAGCCGATATACTCGACCTGCCGGTGCGCCGGCCGCACAACATCGAAAGCACGGCCTTCGGCGCTGCCGGTCTGGCCGGCATCGGTGCAGGTGTCTGGAAGGATGCCGCGGACTTTCGTGCCGCACGCGGAGAACCCACGCTCTTCGAGCCCAGAATGAAACCTGATCAGAGAAAAGCATTGCTCGCCGGTTGGCAGCGTGCCATTGACGCCAGCCTCGCCTGGGCCAACGCATGATTCCAGTACGACCATTTCGCATTGCGGTGTGCTGCAGCGGTACACCCGATGATGAGAACGATCGCCTGGCCGAAGAAGTCGGCATGGCGATTGGCCGCGCCAAGGCGATCCTGATTTGCGGAGGCCTGTTCGGCGGGATGGAGGCAGCCGCACGGGGCGCGGTCAGCGCGGGCGGAATCACGATTGGTTTCCTGCCCGGCGTGAACACTGATGACGCCAACGATTATATCGTGGTCCCGCTGGCTACCGGTCTCGGCGAAGCCCGCAACTTCGTGCTGGTCCGCAGTGCGGACGCAGTGATCGGCATCGGCGGTGAGTGGGGCACACTCTCCGAGCTGGCGCTCGCCAAGAAGATCGGCAAACCGATTGTTCTGCTGCGGCCGGCCCTGGCCGCAAACTGGGGTCTGCCCGTTGCCCAGACACCGGAGCAGGCCGTACAAATGGCTCTCTCGTTCGCTCAGCCATGAACGCCGTGTTGCTCGTGCTCGCGCTGAACCTGCACCCGGGTAACGCGTCCGTGAGTCAACGCGTCGACCGCTCGGTGAATCAGGAACAGCGATACCCGGATGAGTGGTTTGCCCAGGACAAGCTGCAGCACGCGTTCATGTCCATGGCCGTTGTCGGTTTTGCCCACGCAGGCGCACGCCTGGTCGGAATCGAAAAGACCGGAGCGGTCGTAGTTGGTGTGTCGTCCAGCGCGATCTCCGGACTCTGGAAGGAATGGCACGATCGCAGGATCGGCCGGCCGTTCAGCTATCGTGACCTGGTGTGGGATGCGCTCGGTATCGCGGCGGGTGCGCTCGTGATGGACAACGTGCGCGAATGACCTACCTCATGGCAGCACTGATCGTGGTCGGCGCACTGGCCGCAGTCGCCTGGCCGCTATTCCGCCGCGATCCAACCGATCCGGTCGTTCTGGACGATGCCGCACTCGAGCACCGCATCACGTCGTATCGAACCGCACTTCAAAACGGAACCGTCTGCAACCGCTGCCTGCGCGATAACCCCGCCGACGCGAAGTTCTGCCTCGAGTGCGGGCTGCAATTGAGCAAAGAGCGAAAGAGTGATGAGCGAGGAGCGAAAGAGTGATGAGCGAGGAGCGACGAGCGAAGGAGTGACGAGCGAGGAGCGATGAGCGACGAGCTACTGCGTTAGCGGGCCCGCACTGGTTGGTCCACTGTTGCCAGGCATATTCATGCGCGTGACTGAAGTGGCCTTTCCAGCGCGGGCCCGCCAACGCAGTGGCTCGTCGCTCCTCGCTCCTCGCTCATCACTCTAAGCTCGTCGCTCCTCGCTCCTTACTTCCCCCCAACCACATCCCAGTTCACGGTGTTCCACCAGGCGTTGACGTAATCGGGCCGGCGGTTCTGGTACTTCAGGTAATACGCATGCTCCCACACATCTACGCCGAGCAGCGGGGTCTGCCCCTCACTGATCGGGCTGTCCTGATTGGCCGTCGAGGTAACCGCAAGCTTGCCCGACTTGTCGCGAATCAGCCAGGCCCAGCCTGAGCCGAAGCGTGTGGTCGCTGCCTTGGCGACCGCTTCCTTGAACGCATCGAACGAGCCGAACACGCCATTGATCTCCTGCGCGAGCTTGCCGCCCGGCTGCTTTGCACCGCCCGGCTGCATGATTTCCCAGAAGAAATTGTGATTGATGAAGCCGCCGCCATTGTTACGCACGGCATTGCGGATGTCTTCGGGCACCGAGCTCAGATCGCGGATCAGGTCCTCGGCCGATTTGCCGTGCAGGTTGGTGTGCTTCTCCAGCGCCGCATTGAGATTGTTCGTGTAGGCCGCGTGATGCTTGCTGTGATGGATTTCCATCGTGCGTGCGTCAATGTGCGGCTCGAGTGCATCGTACGCATAACCCAGGTCGGGCAACTTGAATGGGTACGGCATTGCTCTCCTCCCCTCACCGTTGTGGACGGGGCGAATCTATACGATCCATCCGTCAACGGCACGTCGAAGCGGCGCGTCGGCGGCGACACTATATTCACACGCCATGAGTGACCTTCAGGCTCGCGATGGCTTCTCGCTGCGGTGGCTGCTGCTATTGGCCGCAATGGGGATTATGTCCTGCAGTGTGCTCCGGCCCAGGCCCGCGCCGCCACCTCCAACCCCGCCACCGGCTCCGTCCAGAGTCGACACGGTGATCGTGACCCGCGAAGTCCCGCCCCCGCTGCCCGATGGCACCGAAGTCGAATTGTGCCTTGCCACCGGCTACGGCCTCAAAGTTCGCCTCGCCGCGAATGGCGATACGTTGATCGGCGATCGCCGTGTGCCGACTCGCGCGCTCACCGGGCTCGTCATCGAAGGCTCATATGCCAGGAGCAAGAGCTGGTTTCAGAAAGGTGAGCAGATCCGCTTCGATCGCAGGATGTACCGCAAGGTTGACCTGCCGGCCGGCCTGAAATGCGAAGACCTGAAACAGGTCGGCGAAAACGACGGCGTCCCGCTGTTTGCGGACCTGATGGTGCTTTCACCCATCGAAACCATCTACGTCCCCATCGCACCAGGCCAATTTCAGCCCTACAGGACGACGCTGCCCCGCCGATGATTAACCGCGATTAACCGCGGAGACACTCCGTGGTCTCCGTGCCTCCGCGGTGAAGTAGTCCCGGCGGCCTATCTGGTTGGCCCGTTGAGACCTGTCCGGCCAGTTGGCCAACAAGCATCTTCCGCCCGTCCAACACGGACACTATCTTTCGGCCCAGAACCGAAGATTCCCCGAAACATAGGGCCGACCTAAATGATCACCATCAAAGCTGCCGGAGTTCCGAGCGGAGCGATGCCCACGATGGACATGACGGACGAGAAGAAGAAAGCCCTCAATGTGGCGATCACCCAGATCGAGCGATCCTATGGCAAAGGCTCGATCATGCGCATGGGTGCGGACTCCTCGAAAATGGTCATCGACGCGATTCCGACTGGTGCCATTAACCTGGATGCGGCGATCGGGATCGGTGGCATCCCGCGCGGCCGGATCACGGAGATCTTCGGGCCGGAGTCGAGCGGTAAGACCACGCTCTGCCTGCACGTCATTGCGCACGCCCAGAAAACCGGTGGTGTCGCCGCCTTTGTCGATGCGGAGCACGCCCTCGATATCGAGTATGCCCGCAAACTGGGTGTCGACATCGAGAATCTGCTGGTCAGCCAGCCTGACACCGGTGAGCAGGCGCTCGAGATTGCCGAGCTCTTGATCCGCAGCAATGCGATCGATGTCATCGTGATCGATTCGGTTGCCGCCCTGGTACCGCGGGCCGAAATCGAGGGCGAAATGGGCGACTCACACATGGGCCTGCAGGCTCGGCTCATGAGCCAGGCTCTGCGCAAAGTCACCGGTGCAGTAAGTCGTTCGCGTACCTGTGTGATTTTCACCAACCAGATCCGCGAGAAGATCGGTGTCATGTTCGGCAATCCGGAAACCACGACCGGCGGCCGTGCCCTGAAGTTCTACGCATCGGTGCGCCTCGACATCCGCCGCGTCGGCGCGATCAAGGAAGGCCAGGAAAACACCGGCAACCGCACGCGCGTCAAAGTGGTCAAGAACAAGGTTGCACCGCCGTTCCGTCAGGCCGAGTTCGACGTGATGTACAATGAAGGCATCAGCCACAATGGCCTCCTGGTCGACATTGGCGTCGAGAACAACATCGTCGAAAAGTCAGGCGCCTGGTTCTCTTACAAAGGGACGCGTCTCGGCCAGGGTCGTGAAAACGCCAAGCAGTACCTCAAGGAGAACCCGGAGCTCGCCGCACATAACGAAACCGAGGTGCGCGATGTCCTGGGAACGAAGGCCGGCGCGTCGACCGGCGGTGGCGGTGACTACGAGGAGTAGGCGTTAACGGATCAACGAATGAACGGACGAGAACGACTACGACCACGACAACGATTTACGGGCTTCCATGCATCGCGCTGCGTTGAATCTTCGCAGACCGTGTTGGTTAGAGCCCGTAAATCGTAGTCGTAGTCGTGGTCGTAGTCGTTCTCGTCCGTTCATTCGTTAATCCGTCCCTCTACCACCGCTCCTCCAACACGATCTGCTTTGCTTCCTTGAGCTCGGGCCGGGTGGAAAGCGGATCCATCAACGCGATCAATTCCTTGTAATACTTCTTGGCGACATCTTCCTTGCCGGCGGCTTTGGCGGCGCGGGCGGCGCCGGCCAGCGTGCGGGCGCGGTTGGGTTCACGCTTCAAGGTGGCTTCGTAAGCGGCCAGTGCGTCGGCTGGTTGACGGTGCACCATGAGGATATCGCCCAGCAGTTCGCGCGCGGGAATGAGTGGTCCCGGCGTGACCGGGTGCTTCTCGACCTCTTCTTCCTTGTCGGCGGCTTGCCGGGCGAGTTGCAACGCTTCCTGGTGCCGGCCCTCTGCGTGGGCGATCCAGGACGCGATTGCCAGCCGCTGTGCATCGACGATAATCGGCCAGTAAACGTCCTTCGCTGCCACCAGGTCAGCGATGTTCTTCTCGAGTGCGGCAACTTCCTGCTTTGCCGCGGCGACATCACCGGACCGCGCCGCGCCCAGACCTTTTGCAAAGTGCGTGACCGCTTCGGCTGATGGCGTTGTCGTCTTGAGTTTCAATGCAGCGGCGGCCTTCCAGTCATCGCGCTCGAGCGCATAGCGCGCCAGCATGGCCAGGCCATTGTAGGATGCGAGCGCGCCGGCCGGCGTGTAATCGCTCGGCGTAGCGCCGGCGATGTCCTGGATGATCTTGAGCGCTTGCTCATCGCGGCCCTGCTGCAGGTACGCATAGACCATGTAATCCCCGGCGTGCGACTTCGCGCCCGGTGTCGGCTCGAGATCGGCCGAGCGGCGATTGGTCTTGATCGATTCATCCCAGAATCCCAGTCGCGTGAAGATGTGCGACGGCATGTGCTGCGCGTGCGGTGCGGCCGGCGCAATGTTGGCGTAGACGCGCGCGGCTTCCAATGCCCGGTCCGCCAGCTGCGGCGAATCGAATGCATGGATGATGTAATGAGCGAGTCCCGGATGGTTGGGCTGCTGCTTGTACAACGGGATCAGGATGTCGGCTGCCTTCTTCTGCTGTGCAAAGGTGAGGTCGGTTGGTGGCGCCGTGGCCACCATGAAAATGCCATGGAAGATTTTGGCCTCGATGTCTTGCGGGTAGCGCTGCACGATCGATTGCATCGCCGCTTCATATGCCCGCATGCGGGTGCGAGCATCCACCTTGTCGTGGTCGCGGAAGAGAGCGGCGGCGGCTTCGATGTAGGCCCGGTCACGTTCGCTCCTGGCGCCCGCCTGCAGCCCCTTCTGCGCAGCTTGCCAACCCGCGCCCTGCGACGGCCCCGTACTGCCGCCGGCCATCGGGTTGCCGAAATGACTCAGCGCAACGCCCCAGTACGCAATGCCGCACGACGGATCCGCGGTCGCGGCGGCCTCGAATGTCTTGCGCGCTTCCGGGAACCAGAACGAATGCAGCATCGCGACGGCGCGATGCATCTGCGTCTGCGCTGCCGCGCTGCACGTTACCGGAAAGGCCACAGTGCCCAGCTCGCCGCCCGCGTGCTGATGCTCCTGCGCCGCCACACTGAAGGGAGCGGCCATTGCGGCCGCCAATGCCAATGGGAAACGGATCTTCATGGGTGCCTCCTGGTGAGAAGGGCCAAAATGTGATGCGGTCAGGCCTCTTCGCAACACTGCGACCGCGGACTATATTGCTCGGCTCGAAAACGGTTCGTACTCAACGTGTTGAGAGACTGCCCGGTATCGGATGATGAAGGCTGCTCAGGTTAGACAACAGTTCCTGGACTATTTCAGTTCCAAGGGGCATGCCGTACGGCCAAGTTCCGGCCTGGTCCCGAACAACGACCCCACCTTGCTCTTCACCAACGCGGGGATGGTGCAGTTCAAGCGCGTCTTCCTCGGCGAGGAGAAGACCGGTTTCAAGCGCGCGGCTACCTCCCAGAAATGCCTTCGGGTCAGCGGCAAGCACAACGACCTCGAGGAGGTCGGCGTCACGCCGCGACATCACACTTTTTTTGAGATGCTCGGCAACTTCTCCTTCGGCGACTACTTCAAGCGCGATGCGATCCAGTACGCCTGGGAGCTAATGACCGATGGGTTCGGCCTGCCCAAAGAACGGCTGTGGGCCACCGTTCACTACTCCGACGATGAAGCGGCCGAGCTGTGGCAGAGCATCGCCGGACTGCCCGCTCATCGCATTATCCGCCTCGGTGACAAGGACAATTTCTGGCAAATGGCCGATACCGGCCCGTGCGGGCCCTGCTCGGAAATCCATTTCGATCGGCGATCGAAGAAGGCTGCCGGCAGAGCGGTCAGCGTCGAAGAATTCGTCGCGCTCACCGATTCCAGTGAAATCCTGGAATTCTGGAACAACGTCTTCATGCAGTTCGACCGGTCGGCCGACGGCACGCTCACCCCATTGCCCGCGCCGTCCATCGATACCGGCATGGGGCTCGAGCGCCTGACCATGTTGATGCAGGACGTCGACACCAATTACAAGACTGATCTTTTCACGCCCCTGATCGAGCGGGCCGCTGAAGCGATGGATCGGAAGTACAAAGAAGACGATCCGTCCGGAGTATCATTTCGCGTGCTGGCGGATCATTCGCGTGCGGTAGCCTTTCTGCTGGCCGATGGTGTGTTCCCATCGAATGAAGGCCGCGGCTATGTGCTGCGGCGGATTCTTCGGCGTGCGGTGCGCCACGCCTGGCTGCTGGGCCAGCGCCAGCCGACCCTGGTGCACGTGGTCGAGAAGGTGATCGATGAAATGGGCGGCGTGTTCCCGGAGCTGATCCAGCGGCGCGATCATCTGCTGCGTGCAACCCGGGATGAAGAGGAGCGTTTTCTTTCGACCATCGATCAGGGCATGGAACGGCTCGACCAGATCGCACCGGCCCGTGTGGTATCGGTGGCTCAGCCGGAGGTCGTCGATGAGATCGTGTCCGGTGAAGACGCGTTCAAGCTGTATGATACGTTCGGCTTCCCGATCGATCTGACCGAGCTGATCGCGAAAGAACGCAGTTATCGCGTCGACATCGAAGGCTTTGAAACCGCGCTCGAGCAGCAACGCGCGCGTTCGCGTCAGGATCGCAAGGCATCCGGCGTGGGTGTCGGCGCCGGCGCGGATGCGTTGAGCGAAGGCTGGGAAGAACTGGCGCCTGGCGTGGAGCAGGAGTTCGTCGGCTACCACACGACCGCGGTCAACACTGAAATCATTGCGTTCCGGCGCGAGAACGGGCGCATCGCAGTACAGCTCCGGCAGAACCCGTTTTATCTCCAGTCCGGCGGTCAGGTCAACGACGGCGGTGTAATCGAGGGTGATGGCTGGCGCATGGTGGTCGACAGTGTACGGCGCGTGAGCGGCCGCACTGCCGTCCTCGGCGACGTCGATGGGAAATTTCCTGCTGCCGCGGCACCGATACCGGTGCGCGCCGAAGTCACGGATGCACTGCGCCGGGATACGCAGCGCAATCATACCGCCACGCATCTGCTGCACGCCTCACTGCGGCATAACCTCGGTTCGCATGTGCTTCAGCGCGGTTCGCTGGTAGCACCTGACCGGCTGCGCTTCGATTTTTCGCATCCGCGGCCCATGACGCCGGAGCAGATCCGCGCCGTCGAAGAGGAAGCCAATCGCTTGATCCTGGAGGATCGCGAAGTCCGCATCGATTTCATGTCGTATCCGGAAGCGGTCGCCAAGGGTGCCATGGCGCTGTTCGGCGAGAAATACGGGGATGTCGTG
The DNA here is from genome assembly GCA_040902615.1 of Gemmatimonadota bacterium. Taxonomy (GTDB): domain Bacteria; phylum Gemmatimonadota; class Gemmatimonadetes; order Longimicrobiales; family RSA9; genus JBBDWZ01. Next base: position 10,052 of record JBBDWZ010000221.1, read on the forward strand.
CGGGTCGTGCAGATCCCCGGATACAGCATGGAGCTGTGCGGTGGTACGCACGTACGGCATACCGCCGACATCGGACAATTGCGCATCATCAGCGAAGGTGGTGTCGCATCGGGCGTTCGCCGCATCGAGGCAGTGACTGGCAGCGGCGCGTATCGGCGCGCGGTAGCCCAGGAGGATGTGCTCCACCAGGCGGCCGCGCTACTCAAGACTGCGCCCGACAATTTGCTGCATCGCCTGGAACAGCTGCTTGAAGAAAATCGCGAAACCAGGAGGAATCTCGATAAGGCGCGGACCAGTGGCTCGGCCGATGTAGTGGGGCAGCTGGTCGACAGTGCAACGCAGGTGAACGGTGCCCGGGTCGTCTCGCAGCAGGTCGAAGTCGCAACCGCGGATGAGCTGCGCGGCCTGGGCGATCGCCTGCGCGAGCGACTCAAGAGCGGCGCGGCTGTGCTGGCGGCGCGCGTCGGTGAGCGGACCGCGCTGTTTGCGGTCGTAACCGACGATCTGGTGAATCGCGGGCTTCGTGCCGACGCCCTGGTCAAGGAGATCGCTTCCATCACAGGCGGCTCCGGCGGCGGCCGCCCACACATGGCGCAGGCCAGCGTGGGTGACGAGTCCAAACTGGAGGAAGCACTGAATCGCGCGGTGGAGATCGTGCGGGAAAGGCTGAGCGGTAATGTCTGAGGCCATGCGTCGAGTCACGCTCGATTGGATGGACCGACGCACACCGGCGCCTCCGTTCGAGCTGGAGCGCCGTCTGCTGCGCGCACTCGAGCGGCTGCCGAATCCCGCGGCCACCATTCCGCTCACGCTCGCTGCGGCTGCGCTGAATTCACTGAGCGACTCGGTCCGGGCCGGAAACTCGCGCCACGCGGCCAATGACCTGCTTGCCGCCGACGCGCTCCTGACCTATGCCCACGAAGCGGCGGCGGAACAGGGCACTGCAGACCTCGAAGAGCTGACTCGTGACTTCGACATCGCTCGCTTCGAGCTTCTGGTCAGGGTCATCAGCGGATGAGCACGCCGGATCGCATCGCTGCTCACTTCGCGGAGCTGGCTCAGCTTTCCACTGCCGTTGCCTCCCAATACACCAGACAGATCAGTGACCTCGCCAGCCTGGTCAGTCGCGCACTCGCGGATGACCACAAGCTGATGTTTTGCGGCAATGGCGGCTCGGCCGCCGATGCTCAGCACCTTGCTACGGAGTACGTGGTTCGTTTCGGCCGCAGCCGCGCTCCGCTGGCGGCCATTGCGCTGACCACCGACACCTCGCTGCTGACCGCGGCTTCGAACGATTTCGGCTTCGAGCAGGTCTTTGCGCGCCAGGTTCTCGCGCTGGGCCGGCCCGGCGATTTGCTGTTCCTGCATTCGACTTCCGGCAAATCGCCCAACCTGTTGCGCGCGGCCGAAGCCGCTCGCTCGACCGGTGTCGTCAGCATCGCGCTGCTCGCTGCCGATGGTGGTCCGCTCGCCGGGCTGGTCGATCATGCGTTGGTCATTCCAACCGACAATGGCGCTCACGCCCAGGAGCTGCACCTGGCCATCGGTCACGTGATTTGTGGCCTGGTCGAAGCGAACCTTCCGCTTCCATCCACCGCGCCGTGACCCCTGAAATCATTCGGGAACTGCAGGACGCCCGCCGTGCGGAAAAGGAGCAGGCGTTGTTCTATCGCGGGTTGATCACGCACGCGGAGAACGCCGGTCACACGCAGGTTGCCGAAGACCTGAACGGCCTGCACGCGGATGAGCAGCATCACCTTTCACGCCTGACCGTGCGTCTGGTGGAGGCCGATCAGACGGTGGAAGACCTCGGCAGCGTGCGTATGCTGGAAACCAGCTATGTGGGCTGGGAAACCGAGGCACGCAGTCGGGAACTGGATGAAATTGCACGCTACGAACGCATTGCGGCGCAGCTGCTCGATTCCCTGACTGCCGCATTGATCGTCGAAATCCTGAATGCGGAACGCCAACACGCCGAAACACTCGGCGGGAAATTCATGAGCGCCTGATCATGCTGGGCATCGATCTCCGAGGTAAGCGCGCCGTTGTTACGGGCGGCTCGCGCGGTATCGGCCGCTCCGTTGCCATTCTGCTGGCGCGTGCAGGCGCAGACGTGGGCATTTCCTACTACAATCGCGATGACACCGCGGCTGCTGTGCTGAAGGAGCTTCGCGCCTGCGATGTGCGCGCATTTGCCGAGCGTGGCGACCTGGCCGACGAGCGCGCTGCCGACCAGCTGATCGAACGTGCAGTCACCGAGTTTGGTGGACTCGACATCTTCATCGCGAACGCCGGCATCTGGCCACCGGAGTATCACGCCATTGAATCCATGCCGGCCGAGCATTGGCGGCGCACGATGGCGGTGAACCTGGATTCCGTGTTCTTCACGACGCGCGCGGCTGCGCGGCGCATTTCCGAGGGCGGACGTATCGTGCTGATCAGCTCGACCGCCGGCCAGCGCGGCGAGGCCGGACACGTCGATTATGCGGCGAGCAAGGGTGCCATGATTGCCATGGTGAAAGGTCTTTGCATAGAGCTCGCACCTCGGCAAGTCACGGTCAACAGCGTTGCTCCGGGCTGGGTGGATACCGAAATGGCGGCAGCACCGTACGCGGGTGAGGGCCGCACCCGCATCGAAGCGGGCATTCCCATCGGCCGCGTCGCCAGCGCGGATGACATCGCGGGCCCCGTCGTGTTTCTGTGCTCGGATTTTGCCCGGCATATCACGGGTGAAATCCTGAACGTAAACGGAGGCTCCGTTCTTTGCGGTTGACCTTGAACCCGCCCGGTGCGGTTCGCGAAATCACGGAGCGTCTCGAGAAGGCCGGTCACTCCGCCTGGGCAGTGGGCGGCGCCGTGCGTGATGCTGTGCTTGGCCCGGCGGCGCCCGCCAGAAATCTGCCCTCTGACTGGGACCTCGCTACCAGCGCCCGTCCCGAGCAGGTCCGCGAGATCTTTCGCCGGACCGTTCCGATTGGCATCGAGCATGGCACGGTCGGCGTTCTTGCGCGCGATGGCGTGCTCTACGAAGTCACTACGTTCCGCCGCGACATCGAAACCTTCGGCCGTCACGCCGTCGTCGAGTTTGCGGATAGCATCGATGAAGACCTTTCCCGCCGCGATTTCACATTCAACGCATTGGCCTGGCATCCGCTGCGGGAAGAGCTGATCGATCCGTTTGGCGGCCTGGAAGATTTGCGGTCTGGTGTGCTGCGCACGGTTGGCGAGCCGACCGACCGATTTGCCGAGGATTACCTGCGCGTGCTGCGTGCGCTTCGTTTTGCCGGCCACTTCGTCCTGCGCATTGATGAGCCGACCTGGGTTGCGCTGGTCGCCGCAACGCCGCACCTGGCCGAGCTGTCCGCTGAACGGGTTCGCGAAGAGCTGTGGAAAATCTTCACCAAGACCCGCCACGCATCGGCTGCACTCAAGCTCTACTCATCGTCGGGCACGCTGGCCGTGATCCTTCCCGAGCTGGTACCCCTGCGGGAGCTGTATCTACGCCCCGGCGATGCGCTCGACGCCTGGCAGGAATCGCTCGCGGCGGTCGATGCGCTGCCCACTACGCGGCCGTTGCTGCGCATGACCGTGCTGCTGCACAAGGTTGGGATGCCGGCTGCACGCTCACCGGATCTGCGCGGTGGTGTGCGCTTCACCGGACACGAGCCGATCGGCGCGCGCAAAGCCGAGGAGATCCTGCGCCGGCTCAAGGCGTCCAACGCCGAAATCGAACGGGCAACCGACCTGGTGGAAAAGCAGTCGCTGTTGCCGCCGCCCGATGCGCCGCCCAGCGGGCTGCGGCGCTGGCTGTTGCACGTCACACCCGCGCTGGTGCGCGATCTGTTCCGCCTGCGCATTGCGATGTGGCGGGCGCATCCAGCCGGCGGCGCGCGCGAGCTGGCCGAACGCTGGCGAAAAGTGCACGCGCTCATCATCGCACATCCCGTGATCGAGGCCGGCGGGCTGGCGGTTGACGGCCAGGATCTCAAGCGATTGGGACTCGAGCCTGGCCCCCAGTTCGGCGCGATCCTGCGTACACTGCTCGATCGCGTGATCGAACAACCTGAGTTGAACACCAAGGAATCTTTGCTCGCGATCGTGCGGGATGAGCTGCTCACATGATGGCCAGCCTCTTCTATTCAGCGATCGCCGCTCTCGGCGACCTGCTGGGTGGTCTGCTCGTGGTTGGTCCGCTCTCGCGCAATCCCGGAAAACATCACAGCAAATTGCTCAGTGCACTGGTTGCATTCGGTGCCGGCTTCATGCTGGCGGTTGCGTTTCTGGAAATGATGCCCCAGGCCTTCGACCTGGACGGCGAGCGCGGGCTGACCGCGGTGCTGGTGGGATACCTGGTCGTGCACCTCACGCAGCACATGCTGACACCACATTTCCATTTCGGCCATGAAACGCATTCGGAAGCGATGGTGTCGCGCGGGATCGGACACTGGGCGCTGGTCGGACTGCTGCCGCATTCGTTCTTCGATGGGGTTGCCATCAGCAGCGGCTTCGAGGCCAGCCGTAGTCTCGGCTTGATGCTGTTTACCGCGGTGTTGCTGCACAAGGTGCCGACCGGCGCATCACTTGCCAGCATCATGCTGGCCAGTGGCAATACGGCGCGAAATGCGCTGATCGCCGTGACCCTGATCGCCGCGGCAACTGTGCTGGGCGCCGTGCTCACACCCACCGTGGGCGTCCTCGCGCACTACGGCCTTGCGCTCTCAGCCGGCGTGACCATTTACGTTGCCGCGTCCAATCTCATTCCCGAAGCGCAGCGCGAGCGCGGCCTGATCATACCGGGCGGTGTGTTCTTCGGTGTGGCCGCGTTTTACCTGACCCGAATGTTATTGCCCCATGGCTGACGAGCTGGATCTGTTTGGCGGCAAGGCGCGCAGCCAGTCGCGCGGCAAAAAGGCGGACACTCAACGCGCGCCTTCTGCACCCGAGAGCACAGCACACGCGCCGCTGGCCGCCCGCATGCGGCCGACTACTCTCGATGACTACGTTGGACAGCCGCATCTTTTGGGCACCGGCAAGGCTCTGCGTGAGCTGATCGAGCGCGATGAGCTGGGCAGCCTGATCCTGTGGGGACCACCCGGCACCGGCAAAACCACGCTGGCGCGCATCATCGCGGAACGTACACGCTCGGCTTTCGTGCAGTTCAGTGCCGTAACTGAGGGTGTTGCTCGCGTTCGCGAGATCATCAAGGAAGCAGCCGAACGTTTGGCTACCACCGGTCAGCGCACGATCCTTTTCTGCGATGAGATCCATCGCTTCAACAAGGCGCAGCAGGATGCGTTTCTGCCGCATGTGGAAGCCGGCACCATCTCGCTCATCGGCGCGACCACCGAGAACCCGTCTTTCGAAGTCATCGGCGCGCTGCTCAGCCGTTCGCGCGTTTTCGTTTTGCAGCCGCTGACCGCCGGTGATCTCAAAGTCATTCTCGAGCGTGCGCTGGCAGATCACACGCGCGGATTGGGTGCATTGACGATGACCGCGGAAGCTGCAGCCCTGGACCTGATCGCGCTGGAGTCCGATGGCGATGCACGGCGCGCGCTCAATGCGCTCGAATCCGCTGCCGCACTCGCCAGTGAATCCAGGCAGATCACAGCGGATAACGCGCGCGAAGCGCTGCAGCTTCGTTTTGCGCGCTACGACAAAGGCGGCGAAGAGCATTACAACCTGATTTCCGCATTGCACAAGGCTGTGCGCGGCAGCGATCCCGACGGGGCACTCTACTGGCTCGCCCGCATGCTGGCTGGTGGAGAGGATCCGCTGTACATCGCACGTCGCATCATCCGCATGGCTATCGAAGATATCGGCCTGGCGGATCCACAAGCGTTACCGCTCACGATCGCCGCGCGCGATGCGTTTCAGATGCTGGGCTCCCCCGAAGGTGAGCTGGCCCTCGCCGAAGCCGCTGTTTACCTCGCCACCTGCCCCAAGTCCAACCGCTTGTATCAGGCGATGGGTGAAGCGGCTGAGACCGCGCGCAACACCCCCGCGGCACCGGTGCCGCTGCACTGGGAGTATCAGCTGCTGACGCCGGGCGAGCTGCCGAACGTCAGCCCGGCGAATCCGAAGTTCCAGTTGGCGATCGCGCTGTGGCAGAAGCTGCCGGTCTCGCTCACCACGCGCGTCGGCC
>JBBDWZ010000222.1:0-16029 GCA_040902615.1 Gemmatimonadota bacterium
GCTGATCAGCAGGACAAAAAGCGATGCAGTGATGCGGGTCATGGTACCTCACGGCTGCAGTTCCTACATTGTATACCTCGCGCAGGCCGATTTGGTCACCTGGCCCACACTATAGAAAACAGGCATGTACAACTTTCTGAAATTCGTACACATCGTGAGCATCATTATTTGGATCGGCGGCCTGACCCATGCTTTTCCTGTTGAACCGTCGGGTGGCAGGCTCCGGCAAGCCGGAACTCGTGCGGGCCTGGGAGAGCAGGGAGGCGCATTATCGATGATCGTGTTCATGCCCGCGGTCGTGCTCACCCTGATTACCGGAATTGGCCTGGTACAAGTTGGCAGGCTGGGTTTCGGCCAGATCTGGATCCTGTGGGGCATCATCGGTACGATCGTATCCTTCATCGTGGGTGGTGTGCTCACGGGCGGGACCGCGCGCAAACTCGGGCAACAACTGGCGCGCGGTGAAATCGATGCCGCCCGGGCGGCTGCAGTGCAACGTCGCATCATGGTGTTCGTTATTCTGAACCTGCTGGTCCTGTTTTCCATAGTGTGGGCAATGGTGACCAAGCCTGCGTAGGGCGGGGTGATGGTCGCGTACGTGATCTTTGATGTCCTGGCCAACTAAAGCCACATCGTGCCCGCGAGTCCGCGGGCGATCCACTCATGGAGGATAGCGTGCAGCGATTCAATGTAAGACACTCGGTCACGGCGGTGTTTTTGCTCGCCTCGCCGCTGGCCGCCGGAGCCCAGGCGCCCCGTGTGGAGTTCCTCGCGCCGCAGCTGACGCGCGGGCAGCCGGTGCCGTTCTCGGAAGCTGTTCGTGTCGGTGACATGTTGTACCTGTCCGGCATGATGGGCACAAAGCCGAATACCATGGAACTGGTACCCGGTGGCATTGAAGCCGAGGCGAAGCAGGCGCTCGAGAATATCCGGATCATCCTGAAGGGCGCGGGCGGAGTGGTAACAGACATCGTGAAATGCACGGTGATGCTGGACGACATCACGAAATGGTCTGCCTTCAACCGCGTATACCTGGAATTCTTCGGTACGCATCGGCCGGCCCGTAGTGCCTTTGGCGTGGACGGGCTTGCCTTGGGTGGTGCAGTCGAGATCGAGTGTATTGCCGTGGCAAAACCTGCCAGCGGCCCCGCCCGTAGGTAGAGTTGAGCGGTTGCACTGTCACCGCGGCGTCAGTGCCGTAGTCAAGCAAAGGAGACGACATGAGTCCCTGGGACCTGCTGCTCGACGTCCTGAGAAAGGCGTTGTTCGCTCTGAGCCATCTTTACTCCGGGAGCCTGGGCTTTGCCATCATCACCAACGGCAGCTGGGCCACGCAATGCAGGCTCTCTATGAACGAAACGGCATCCGTCCGCTGCAGGACTCCGGCGTCGTCGCAATGCTGGTGCAAGCACCCATTGGCTTGGCCTTGTACTCCGTCATCAAGCAGGGCATTGGCGCCGGCAGCAAATTCCTGTGGATCGGCAATCTCGCCCGCGCCGATCTGTTGCTTTCCCTGGTGACCGCGCTTTTGACGGCTGCGGTGACTCTCACGACGCCAGCTCCTGGCAGTACGGAGCCCAACCGCGGTCTCGCTGTCATGTTCGCGGTCGTGACCTTCTTCATGGTCTGGCACATCGCGTCCGGCGTGACACTTTACTGGGCATCGTCGACATCAGTCAGTGTGATCCAGAATCTGATTTTGCGTCGTGAGCGAGATCGAGACGATAGGCCGTTATGAGTTCGGCGCCCAGTGGCTGGAAATCGAAAGCCGGCGCTCGAGTGAAGCCCATGCGCTGGTATAGCGCGATGGCGGCCCGCATGCTGGCCGATGTGTGCAGCCCGATTTGCGCGGCACCGGCAGCGCGCGCGCGACGAACGCATTCATGCATCAAAGCTTCACTGATGCCCTGCCCGCGTGCGGACGGATGAACCGCGAGCATGCGCACTTCGGGCACATTGGCCTGTTCGATTTGCCCAGCATATGCATCCGAACCCGCGTTGTAGAGCATGACGCTGCCGGCCATCTGTCCATTCTGAATCGCGACGATCCGCTCGACCCGCTCCTTTGTGGCGAGGGCCGTTTCAACGGCTGCAGCCAGCGCTGACCAGGCTGTGGGCGCCATGATCTGTCCATACTCGGCGTAGGCCGCACGAGTGAGCTCGGCGATTTGTGCATGCTCCTCGGGACGAGCAGGGCGCACCACGCAGGTGGCGGTCATTGGGCGCGCTGGGCCAGAGCCACGAAGAAGTCGACCGATTCCGGGTTGCCCAGTGAACCGGGATTCACGACCCGCTCCGGTTGCTGTCCGAGCAGGATGCGCTTGATCGGCACCTCGAGTTTCTTGCCGTTCAATGTGCGTGGAATGGCCGGAGCCTGGATGATCTGGTCGGGCACGTGGCGCGGTGAAAAGCTCGAGCGTATCTGGTGTGCAATCCGATTCCGCAGTACGTCGTCGAGCTGCATTCCATCACGCAGTACGACGAAGAGCGGCATGTAATAGCTGCCGCCGGGCCGCTCGAGCCCAATCACGAGGCTGTCGCTGATCTCGGGAATGGCTTCGATCGCGCGGTAAATCTCGCTCGTACCGATGCGCACGCCCAGGCGGTTCAAAGTAGAATCGGAGCGGCCGGAGATGACGACACCGCCGTTACTGCGAAAGTTCACCCAGTCGCCGTGGCGCCAGACACCGGGATAAACCGCAAAGTAGCTTTCGCGATATCGATTTCCTGTGGGATCATTCCAGAAGTAGAGCGGCATGGTCGGCATCGGCGCGGTGATGACCAGCTCGCCGACCTGGTCGAGCACAATGCGCCCTTCGTCATTGAAGGCGTGCGCGCGGACTCCGAGCTGCGGTCCCTGCATTTCGCCTTCGTACACCGGCAGGAACGGACACGCGCCGACCAACGATGTACAGATATCGGTTCCACCGCTGGTGGGTGCGAGCCAGACATCGTGTTTTACCGAATCGTAGACCCAGCGGAAAGCTTCCGGCGGAAGCGGTGATCCGGTCGAGCCAATGATGCGCACGGAGCTCAGGTCGAAACGGTCGATCGGTCGAAGCTCGGACTTCATGCACGTGGTAAAAAAGCCGGCACTCGCGCCGAATCGTGTAATGCGTGCGTCCTGCGCGAGTTGCCACAGCACATCGTTGCCCGGAAACAGCGGATTGCCGTCGTACAGAACCAGCGTGCCGCCGCTGAGCAGGCCGCCCACCAGCAGGTTCCACATCATCCATCCGGTGGTGGTAAACCAGAAGAAGCGATCGCCGGGCTTGAGGTCGTTCTGCAGCGCGAGCGCCTTCAGGTGCTCGAGCAGGATTCCGCCCTGTCCTTGAACAATGGCTTTGGGCAGACCGGTCGTACCGGATGAGTAGAGCACCCAGAGCGGGTGGTCGAAGGGCACCTGCTCGAATTGCAATGGTGCGTCTATTTCGAGCAGTGTTTCCCAGGCGATCGTCTTCGGCAAATCCGACTGCGCGTGCAGGTGCGGAATGACGACAGTGTGCTCGAGCGTGGGCAAAGCGTCGCGAATGGCAGCGATCTCGCCGCGCCGATCGATGAATTTGCCGCCGTACGTGTAGCCGGCCACGGCGATCAGCACGCGCGGTTCGATCTGCTGAAAACGCTCGACTACGCCTTGGGTGCCGAAGTCAGGCGAGCAGCTGGACCAGATTGCACCGAGACTGGCGCAGGCCAGAAACGCGATTACGGCGTGCGGTATGTTGGGCAGATAGGCCGCGACCCGATCGCCCGGTGAGACACCCATTGCCCGCAATGATGCAGCAACGGCGGCAACCTGCTTCTGCAAGTCACCCCATGAAATCATGTCCAGCGGCTGCTGCTCCGATGCATACAGGATGGCCGGACCATCGCGCAGATTACGGAAAACGTGCTCTGTGTAATTCAGCCGTGCGCCAGGAAACCACTTCGCACCGGGCATACCCCGATCGGCGAGCACAATGTCGTACGGCCTCGATGCCTTGATCTCGAAGAAGTCCCAGAGCGATCTCCAGAAGGCTTCGATTTCGGTGCTCGACCACTCCCACATGTCGTGGTATCCGCTGAAATACAACCCGCGCTCGCGCTCCAGCCATTGCAGGTAGCGCGCGAAGTTGGATTCCCGGTTGAATTCGGCTGACGGCTGCCACAGTTGCGGGTTCGAGGGCGTCATTGGATCGTAAAGTATGGAAAACGACAAGCTCTTTGAAGCCGTGGACCGCTACATCGACTCCCTGCTCGGACTGCAGGACGATGTCATGCGGGCCGTGGAGCAATCCCTGCACGATGCGGAGATGCCCCTGATCAGTGTTTCACCCGCACAGGGCAAGCTGCTCTATCTGCTGGCCCTGGTCTCACGGGCAAAACGAATCCTGGAGCTCGGCACGCTGGGCGGCTTCAGCACGATCTGGCTGGCCCGCGCTCTTCCGCCTGACGGTCGGCTGATCACGATGGAAGTCGATGCCGGGCATGCCGAGGTGGCGCGCAGGAACATCGTCCGCGCCGGCCTGGTCGATCGCGTCGAAATCCGCGTCGGCAAAGCGCTCGAGCTCCTGCCGGCTCTGTCAGCCGAACACCCCGACCCGTTCGATCTGATCTTCATCGATGCCGACAAGCCGCCGTACACCGAGTACTTCGAGTGGGCAGTGCGTCTCTCGCGGCCGGGTACCCTGATCATCGCTGACAACGTGGTCCGCGAGGGTGAAGTGCTATCGGACGATAGTGCGGATGAAAGAGTGACCGGCGTCCGGCGATTCAATGCCGCACTGGCTGAAAACAGTGCAGTGTCTGCGACGATCATTCAGACCGTGGGCGTCAAAGGCTACGATGGGATGGCCCTGGCGGTGGTGAAGTAGGCGCGGATTGCGGATCGCGGATCGCGGATTGCGGATTGCGGATTGGGGATTGCGGATCGCGGATTGCGGATCGGTAGCGAAGTAGCTGCAGTGCGGTGGCGTTCTCCGAAAAATCCAAGAGCGCTGAGCGAAGTCAGGCTTGCATTGTCATGATACAGCCCGCCACTTCCCAGCGGCCGCTGCGCAGCTCGAAGCTACACTCAAACCAGGCACCCCAGTGGCCGGCAACGGAATAGGAACTCTCCACCATGCGGGCCGTCGCGCTCACGACATTGATCTTTGAAGGCGCACGGTCATCGCAGGCTCACTGGTCTCAGCAACCACGACGCGAGCCTCGCTGATGAGGCCTGGAACGACCCGGCGGGTGCACGCCTCACTGGGCAGCGTCCTGGCATAAATCGATTGAACTGTGGCGATGACCAGCGGGTCGGTTTCCTCGAGACAGGCATGCCACTCGGGGAATTCTTCACTGCTCGATCGACGGCCCAGTGCAATCGTGGCGCGGAACGCAACCTCACGGAGTTCTTGATCGCTGGTGAGCGTTCCGGATTTCAGCGAGCGGCCGGGTGACCGCAGTCCAGCCGCTGATTGGATTGCCGGCCTCCGCCGTCTTGATCACGCCACGAATGGTTGCGCCGTTCGCGTGGCCGCAGTCGGCCTTGCCGCTCAGCATTTGGCAGCGGCGGGAGTGCCAAACGAAATCAGCCAAGCCACACTCGAGACAAGCACTGAGCATCTGATCCCGGCAGTTTCTTCACGCATCCGATACTCCTTACCGACCCAATCGCGTTTTGAACCATTCAGCAGCATCGAGCCGATTCGGTCGCGCGCGAGTCTACAGCGCCGGATTGCGCGAGCATAAGCTGTTTGCCACCAACACATTGTATAGGACGATCCGCCCTCGCAAGGTTGCACACCCGGCTGTCCAACCGCGTATTCAAGCCCACGCGACGTATGGCAAGCTCCTCGCTACCAGAGTGTGTGCAAATCGACGAAAGCTCCGCGTCTCCCTTGGTCAGACCTATGAAGCTGCTCTACGCTGCTGGCTGGACCTACGTCGTGCTCGCCCTGGCGATCACGTATCGCGCGACTCGGACGGATGCGATGATGCCTCCCGAGCCAGCTTACGCACCTGTGTTACCCGTGCCCGCCGCACCTTTGGCACCCGCGCCAGCGGTGAGCTGGTACGATCGCATTCGGCCGCATTGCAATCCGGTTGAAGTCGAGGTTGCGATTCGATCCAATCCGGTGCCGGACAACTTCACGGGTCAGGCATCAGCCGCCGCATGTTATGCGCTGGCGGGCAAAATCGAGCGTGCCACGCAGTACATCGACGGACTGCCCGAGGAAAGACGCGCGGAAGCCGCCAGCATCGTGTTCGCTGCGGGACATCCGGTTGCCGATGCCGGCGATGATGAAGCCGCGGGACCGATCATGGAGCTGGTGGTCCGCTACATCCCCAATCACTACATGGCTCTGTATCACGCAGGCATCGCGCAGTTCCGCACCGGCGAGCTGGCTGCGGCGGAGCGCAATCTCGAAGCATTTCTGCAGCATTACAATTCGAAGGACGGCTGGACGCAAAACGCGCAAGAGACTTTGCGCAGCATCAGGCGTGGTGCCAGGTGAGCGGGCTGACCTGCGCGATCTGCGGTGGCAGCGACCTGTTTTCGGTGGGCGTTTGCGCGGGTTGTGCAGCACACGGCCGCGATCTGCAACTGATCATGGTGCAGCCCGCGCTCGATCGCGGCGCGCAATCGGAGTTGCAGCACTCTTTGCGCGAATGGATCGGTTTCGATGGACCCGCTCAGGCCGTCGAACAGACTGCGCGCGGCGCGCAGACGCTGGCCATCGTGCCATCGACCATAGTTTCGGCGGCAATGCGGAGCTTTGCAGCCGCCGGCATCCCGACGCATAACGTGCCGGTGCAGCAATGGCCGCGCGCGCTGCCCGCATCGTTCATCACCATGATTGCGGCCGCAGTGATGGCGGGCGAGCTGGCCGGCTGGAAAGCCGCCGCACTCCTGCTCTGGACCACGCCGCTCATGGTACTGCTGTTGATGACCGGTGCGTGGCTTCAGGTTCGCAGGCCGCTGGTCAGGTTCACACGCACGCAGCCGGCTCTACCGGCAGCCGTGAGAAGCGCGCTTGCCGGAGCACTCTCTGAATTACCGACCGGTCGCACGCGGGGTGTGGTGCTGGACCTGGTGGCAGTCGCCGAGCAAACCTACGCGTCATTGTCGATGCCATTTCGGCGGGCCGCGCTGGGACAAGCCGTGGTCGAGCTGGTTTCGGAAGCGGCGGCGCTCGGACTGGAGACCATGCGCCTGGAGAACATCGCGGCGAAACTGAGTGCGCCTGCAGACGCGGTGCAACCGGCCGCACTCGATCAACTGCGTGCCGGCATCGAGGCGCGCGTGAAGCTGCTGGGCGATGTACGCGGGCTGCTCGCGCGCATTGCGGGCAATCAAGCCGACCTCGAAGACGGCGCCGCCACCGAGGTCAAGCGTCTGATCGATCAGCTGCGCAGTGAGCAGCGCTGGCGAATCGAAGGAGAGGGGGCCTCGTGTGGTGTGTAGTGCGTTCGATGCGGGACGGCCAACGATACGCCCGTCCGTCGGCCGGGCAAACGTCAAACCCGGGGAAGACACCTGGTGAATTAGCCTGATCATCCGGCTCGTGCGATCTCCTGCTTCGGTGGCCATCTCATACGTACGAGTGCCCTTGAAACCCGATTCCGCGCCCGGCCGTACAGCCAGCATGCAAACACGACCAAGGAATTCCGGCACGCGGCGCGCCGCCTCCTGCGCAGCCCTGCGTTCACCATCGCTGCGACACTAACCCTCGCTCTGGGGCTCGCGGCCAATGCCAGCATTTTCACGCTGGTGAATCGCGTGGTGCTCAAGCCTTTGCCGTATCCCGAATCGAACCGGCTGATCTTTGTCGACCACGCAGCACCGGGTATCGACCTGGCCGGAACACCCGGCATGTCGCCTGGACTGTACGGCTACTATCGCGCACGCGCCAAAACCATCACTGATCTGGCGATGTATCGCCGCGATGAATGGACGCTCACGGGAGAAGGTGATCCTGCCCGCATCAGCGGCCTGTTCAGCACGGCATCGCTCGGCGAGGCGTTGCGCACTCGCCCGGCAATGGGCCGCTGGTATACGGAGAAGGAAGCACAGGACCAGGCGCGTGTGGTCGTAATCAGCCACGCGTTATGGGCTAACCGGTTTGGCAGCGACCCCACCATGGTGGGCCGGTCCATCCGGTTAGACGGCAACCCGCGCGAGGTGATTGGTGTGCTGCCCGCAAGCTTCGCATTTCCAAACCCATTGGTTCAGCTCTACACACCCGAGCGATTGAACGAATCCCAACTGCAAACCGTGGGCGGCTTCAATTACCAGAGCGTCGCGCGACTCAATGGCACGGCGACGCTTGCCGATGTGAAGCGTGAAATGGACGCGCTCATTGGTACGCTGAAGGTCGCGTTTCCGAGCGATCCGGTCGCACAGCAGGCCCTCGACGCGGCCAAACTCGCCGGCCTGCCCAGTCTGCTCAAAGACCAGGTCATTGGACCGATGAAACGCACACTCTGGATTCTGCTCGCGATGGTCGGGCTGGTGCTGCTGATTGCCTGCGCAAACGTGGCCAACCTGTTCCTGGTGCGGTCGGAAGCGCGTCAGCGCGAAGTTGCAGTGCGGCGCGCGCTGGGTGCCGGACGCGCTGGCATCATTCGCTACTTCATGGCCGAGAGCGTATTGCTTTCCATTGCAGGCGGCGCGATCGGCCTGGCACTGACAATTGCGGCAGTGCGATTGCTGGTACAATTCGGACCAGAAAACCTGCCGCGTCTGAACGAAGTTTCCGTTGACGGCAGCACCGTGTTGTGGACCGTTGTGCTCGCGATCGCAACCAGCGTCGTCTTTGGCGCGATACCGCTGCTCAAACGAAGCGGCGCGCTGGCTGGTACGTTGCGCGATGGTGGCCGGGGCGCGACCGCGGGCAAGGCGCGCTTCCGCGCGCGCAACGCATTGATGGCAGGCCAGGTCGCGTTGGCCCTGGTGCTGCTCATCGCATCGGGCCTCATGGTCAAGAGTTTCCTGCGCATGCGTGCGGTGAATCCCGGATTCACGGCCGAGAACGTCCTGACCTTCGATGTCGCATTGACCGGCAATGATTATCCGAATCGGCTTGCGGCGCTTGGATTTACCGAGGCGTTATTCACGAAGATCAAGGCGCTGCCCGGCGTTGAGAGTGTCAGCGCCGCCAACTGCCTGCCGCTGTCGGGCAGTTGCTGGGGCGACCCAATGCAGATCCGCGGCAAACCTCCCAAGCAGGGTGAGCTGCCACCGCTGGTTCAACTGCGGCGCACGTTTCCCGGCTTCATCGAAACCTTGAAGATCCCGATCCTGCAGGGTCGCACGCAGGTCGCCGCCGACTACCAGCAGCGAACTGGGGCGCTCGTACTTTCACGCCGCGCCGCACAGCTCTACTTCCCGAACGAAGACCCGATCGGCAAACAGCTGGGCTTCATGTTTGATCCAACGGTCGAAAACTGGTATACCGTGGTCGGTGTCGTCGGCGATGCGCCGGTCGAGCATCTGGGCGAAAAGCCGTACGGCGTTGTATACGTCCCTCCGATCGACCCGTCGTCCGATACCGGAGCCGGCCTGCACAACATGGCGTTCACGGTGCGGACTACAGTCCCGCCGATGAGCCTGGCGCGCGCGGTAGGCGCCGCTGCCGCCGAAGTAAATCCAAACGTCGCGCTCGGCCGGATCCGATCATTGGAGATGATCGTGAGCGATGCCACTGCGCGGATGGCGTTCACCATGATGCTGCTGCTGATCGCGGGCGGCATGGCGCTGCTGCTCGGCGCCGTCGGCATCTATGGCGTGATTAGCTACGTGGTCGGCCAGCGTACCAGTGAAATCGGCGTGCGCATGGCATTGGGTGCGGCACCGCGTGACGTGGCCGGCATGGTTCTGCGCCAAAGCGGGACCGTAGTTGGGGTCGGGCTCATAGCCGGACTCGCGGGCGCGCTCGCGCTCTCGCGCGTGATGACTTCACTGCTGTTCCAGGTGAAGCCCACCGATGCGCTTACCTACACCGCGGTGGTCGCCTTTCTCGTGCTGGTTGCTGCATTGGCCAGTTGGCTGCCTGCCCGTCGCGCCGCTGCCTTGGATCCGCTGGCTGCGTTGCGCAAATGACGGCGGACCGCCTCCCCACTTCCCCGGTTTGGCCGTTCCAACTATTGACGGCTTTGCCGGGTGCGGCGCAACGAGCGCGGTCGGCCGATCTCGCTATCCATTTGTCGCCATGTTCACGGTAGATTGCCACAACGATCTGTTTGCCAGGGCTCTACGGCAGCTGAATGCGTTGGTGGGGCACCCTGAATGGGAAAACGCGCCCAAACGGGAAATGTTGGAGGCGGTCCGCCGTTACTCCCCCGCCTGCTCGCGCACAATCTCGTCAGTAATGCGGTACTCACCCGACAGCCAGGCGATGATCTCGCGCGCGGCGGGGTGATCGATATTGCCATAACGCTCGCGCAGTTTGGCTTCCTTCTCACCGACCAGCCGGTCCAGTCCGACGTCCTGCAGCATCAATACATCTTCGTAGAGTCGTTGGCCTAGTTCGGAGCCCAGCACCAGACGCGCGGCGTTGCGCATGGCCACGCCGTATTCATAGCGATCGCCTTCCTGATAGCTGCTCACGAGGGTGAGCGCGGGAATGCGCGTGAGCATGGGCTGCAATGCGGGATTGACGCCGTGCGCGGTAATGAGATCGCGCATTGCGGCGGGACGGCCGGTGAATCCGCGAACGTAGAGATACTGCGACATGCGCTCACCATCGTTCACCGGGTAGTTGTCCCAGATGAATGGCTTGCGATGCAACTGCTCACTGACACGCTCGAGATGGCCGACCGAGTACTGGCGCGATACCACCTCTTCACCGGTCCAGAACATTTCAATAGCCGGATCGAGCCGCGCGCCGAGTGTCTCCAGGTAATTGGGCGGGCGATGGCCGAAGACGCGCTCGAGTACCGGATCGTCCGTGTAATACGATGGGCACATGATGAAGCGGCTGGCTTTGCTGCGTTCGGCAGCCCAATGCACGATCTCGACCTGGCGCTGGGCCAGGTCGGGCAGATCACCGCGCATGTCATCGAACAGCAGGGCGACATCCTCAGCACCGAGCTCGTCGAAGAACGCGAGCTTGCGCGCCAGGATTTCTTTCGCTTCGGTATTGAAGTCGAGGTGGATCTTGCTGGGTGAGAGGCCGATGCCGAAGCGAACGTCCTGCTCCCGGCACTGCTGCGCCAGGCGCGCCAGACGTTGCGCGGTGCCGATCGGGTGAGGGTCCCGCCACAACCTTCGCAGGTGCGGGTCGGCCTTGGGTGCATACAGGTAGAATCGATAGCCGTGTTGCGCCAGGAAGGTCATGGTGTCGGCGCGGTCCGACCAGGTCCACGGCCTGCCGTAGAATCCCTCGATGATGCCAAGCTCGATGTTCATTGAAGGCCACGATTCGGTTCGTGCATCCGGTTCTCTCGATGCTCAGCGTCGTCTACGCCCAAGCAATGCACCCATCAGCCCGCGAGTAACGGCGCCCGCCACGGTTCGAGCCATGGGTGACTTCAGGTGATTGGCCTGCGGAAAAACTGCTGCGCGCTGCTTCGATGAGTTTCGAGTTCACCCGATCCAGTCCTTGTGTACCGGCATGCTCAGCGCTTGACCTCGGCTTCGACACTCGCGAGCAGCGCGTCGAGTGCCTGGCGATCGAAGACGCGGCCGCCGAGCAGGACCATGTGGAGACGCCGGGTATTGCGGATGTCGGCCAGTGGATTCGCATCGAGCAGAAGCAGATCGGCGAAACGCCCCGGCTCGACAGCTCCGAAGTCCGCGGTCCGACCGAGGTACTCGGCGCCACTGAGCGTTGCGGCCTTCAATGCCTCGGCCGGAGAAAGGCCCGCCGTCACCAGTTCCACGAGTTCATCGTGCACGCTGGCTCCGGGAAATACGAAGCTGTCTCCAGCATCGGTGCCAAGCATGATGGGCACGCCCGCGCGATACGCGGCATTCGTGAGCTCGAGGCCTTTGCGATAAAAGTCCATGACGGCGCAGGTCCGCGCATCGTACTCATCGACCATTCTGCGGCGCAGCACGGTCTGCGGTAATCGCAGCAGCCCTTTCCGCATCGAATCGGCGCCTGGAAAGCAATTCATCAGAAAGGCGCGTGAGTGCTCGATGCTTTTCTGCCCCGCATTGGACAGCTCGATCGCGCTGAGCGTTGATGGCTCATGACCGGCGAACGGGAGGTCCAGCTTGCGCGCTTCGTCTGCCAGCCCAAGGTAGCCGGCTCGCGGCACGGCATTGTAGATCTTGATGAAGTCGACACCGCGCTGCTTGAAGTAGCGGGCGAGCTGCCGCCCATCGTCGGTGGTTACTGCCTTGAAATACGGCGGCATCGAATCGGTAATGCCGGCCGATCCGTTCACCGGCCAACTCGCCAGCGCGACCAGCCGCGGGCCAATCAGCTCTCCGCGTTCGATCTTCTGCTGCCAATCACGATGCGCTTCCAGGCACCCGCTCAGGCCGGGCGCCGGCCGCCGGCAATTGGCGCCCATCACTCGCACACCGGTGACGCCGTGGGCAACAAAGAGCGGCAGCTCGATGGTGGTCGGCCGGCCGCTCAGCGTCAAATGCGCATGCATGTCCCACAAGCCTGGCATCATGTACTTGCCGGTACCATCGATGACACGGGCAGGCATGGCAAAACGCACTCGCGCGGCATCGGCTACGACCGTGATGCGATTGCCTTTGATCAGTACGACCTGCTCGGGAATGATGCGGCCGTTCTCGACATCGACGACAGTGAGATTGGTGATGGCCAGATCAGCGGCGTTGCTGGAGTCGGCGCGGTTCGAGCCCGCACAGCCGGCCACCAATACGACGGCGAGGATGTACGCAAGTGGAAGACGTCGCGTCGTCATTGGGCCTGCCGCCCGGCCAGGGCCTGGAAGCGAGGATCGGTGCGGAGCGGGTCCCAACGCGGGTCGAGGCGCAGTAAAAGTGGTGTCGGGCCCGCCGGTAGATCCGTAATGCGTTCGAGCACGGCAATCGCATCATCGGTACGCCCGGCTTGCGCCATGACCTGACTTGCGGTGGTGGCGTGATCGACGCCGGTGAGTGCGTCTTTTTCGATAGGCAGAAGCTCCATCGCGGCCGCGGCCTCGGTTGCCGCATCGTCGTTGCGTCCCAGACCGGCGTAGGCAAAACCCAAAGCGAGGTGGAAGATCGGCTCATCCGGCTGCGCTTTGGAAGCAGAGTCCGCGAGAACACGTGCGCGCTCGAACGCTGCACGAGCCGCGGTCTTGTCACTGCGCAGTTGATGAACCCACCCGGCTGCCAGCGGCGCGGGCATGTACATCGCCTGTGTGTTGAACCCGGCCGGTGCCGCCGCAATTGCGGCCTCGGCCTCTGCCCAGTCACGATTGTAGAGTGCAACCAGGTAGCGGTCGTGCGGCAAATCGGAATCGGTAGTGCTGCTGAGCAGCGGGTCAGTAAAGAACGCCTGCCATGCATCGGTTTTGCCCGTGCGCTCGAGCTCGATCTCACCCATGCGATGCGCAATGTTGTAATCATCCGGTGCGAGTGAGCGCGCCCGCGTGCAGGCAGCGGCGGCCTCATCGTATCGCCAGCTGGATCGGAGGGTTAAACACAGCTCGTACCAGGCTTCGGAGTTGCGCGGGTCGAGCACGGTTACACGTTTGAAGGTTTCGATCGATTCAGGCCAGCGGCCGCGCCGGCGCAGAATTGCGGCAATCGTGTTGTGCACACCAGCATCGCCGGGCAGACCGCGCACGGCGAGATCGAGCTCGGCAAGCGCCTGGCCGTAATCACGATAGGCGCGATACCAGAACAATCCCATCGCGCGATGCCCCTGCGGCAGATCGGGCTCGAGCCTGAGCGCGGTTTCGGCGCCAATGCGCATGTGTGCGCGACGGATTTCGCTGCGATCGATGCGGAACCAGTAGAACTGGCCATGCACTTCCGAAAGCTCGGCATGCGCCAGCGCGAAATCCGGGTCCAGCTCGATCGCGCGGCCGTACAATCGCTCGGCCGCGTGCAGATTCTCGGCCAGGCGGCCCGGCCGCCGATGGTATTCGATCGCCTGCAAATAGGAGTCGTAGGCTTCACTGTTTTCGGTCGGCCGGCTGGCCAGCCGCTTCCGCTCGCCGGATGTGAGCCTGGCCTGCAAGGCGTTCGCGATCTGCACCGCGATGTCGCTCTGAATCGAAAACACATCGGTAAGATCGCGATCGTAGGTTTCCACCCAAAGATGCTCGTCGGTATTCGCGTCGATCAGCGTTGCTTGCACGCGCACGCGATTGTCGATGCGTTGCACGCTGCCCTCGACAATGACACCCGCACCCAGCTCGTGCCCGATCTGCTTCAGGTTCTGGGTGCGACCCGCATAGGCGAGGACGGACGTGCGGCTGATCACTTTGAGATCGCCCAGTTTGGCCAGCTGTGTGATCAGCTCATCGTGGATACCACCTGCCAGGTGCGCATTCTCCTGGTTGGTGCTGCGGTTCTCGAACGGCAGCACCGCAATGATCTTGCGATCGCCGGCGCCCGCCACGAACGAGGCGTCGCCGCGCCGCACCATCATCGCCGCGCCGGTCGCTGTTACCAGAATTGCACCGAGCATTAGTAGCTCGATGGCCCGCGCTCGCTGCGCGCCTTTTTCACCGTGAAACCAGGCCAGCACGATTGCGGCCAGGATGAGGATGCCAAGAACGACCGTGGCCATGCGGCCGACCAGGGTAGACCAGCCGAAGAAATCACCGAGCAGCCCGATGCCTTGCAACACGACCCAGGCACCCGCCATGTACGCAATCGTCCATTGAAAAACTTTGCGCACGCGCAACTGCTGGATGAACCCCTCGGTCGTCGAGTTCACTGAGTCCATTCTCGAAGAGGATGCTGCCGGCCGCGCCAAGGCGGGGTCGAGCCGGACCAGACGGACCATTCCTGCGGGATGATTGCCCTCGGCACGGAAATGGCTGGTCCAACCAGGTCCCGGCGATCATATCGCCTGTCTCCGGGAAACGGAAGAAGACCAGCATTGCGGCCAGGCACGCCCACAACCACGATTACGACTGCGATGAGAGCCACCTCGACCTCGGGAAGCCCACCGTGCATGGAAGCCCGTAATCGTGCTCGTAGTCGTAGTCGTAGTCGTAGTCGTGCTCGTCCGTTCATTCGTTCCTCACGCTGTCGAGGATCACAAAAGTGAGTCCACAAAAGGCCGTGCTGCTGGTGAGTTGTGTGCTGGTGCTGATCGCCGGCGCGCTGACCGCCCAACAGCGTGGCTTTGGCCGCAACACCGAACCGATGTACACGGGAATTCCGGAGAAGCGGACCGGGTTCTCCTTTTGCCGTCTGCGCTATACCAGTGGCAGGCGGGAAGCCGGCGGCTCGGGCTGGGGCACCGACTATCCCAACGCCGATCGCAACTTCATGGTGCGGCTGCAACAACTCACTTACACGCCGATCAATCGCTGGAGCGAGCAGGAGCCCGGCTTCACAGTAGTACGCGCAACCGAGCCGGCGATGTATCAATGCCCATTCCTGTTCACATCCGATGTAGGCACGGCCACGTTTGATATCGAGGAAGTGCAGCACCTCCGTAATTACCTGTTGAAGGGCGGTTTCCTCTGGGTCGACGATTTCTGGGGCGATTACGCGTGGGACAACTGGGTCGGTGAGATCCAGCGCGTGCTGCCCGAATTCAGTATTGTCGATCTGCCACTAGACCATGGGCTGTTTTCGGTCTTCTACCAGGTCCCAGTCATCCCGCAGATTCCTGCCATCAGCTTCTGGCGACGCAGCGGCGGCGGCACCTCCGAGCGCGCGTACGAAAGTGCGACCCCGCACATCCGCGCCATCTTCGATCAGAAAGGCCGCATCCTGGTGCTCATGAGCCACAACACCGACATCGCCGATGGCTGGGAACGCGAAGCAGAAGACGAAGACTTCTTCTATTCGTTTACAGGAAAAGGCTACGGTGTAGGCATCAACGTTGTGTTGTGGGCGCTCAGTCATTGAGGGTAACGGATTAACGGACGAGCACGAGCACGACCAGAAGCGACCAGGCAATG
>JBBDWZ010000223.1:0-16022 GCA_040902615.1 Gemmatimonadota bacterium
GGTCACTGGTCGTGGTGACGCCCTGTTTCTTCTTGGCTTCTTCGACCATGCGCGCCACGTCCTCCAGCAGCTTTTTCGCGTCGTAAACGATACCGTCCTTGATGGTCCATTTGACGCCACCCACGGTCACGACTTTTCCCTCCGGGTCGAGCTTCTGCCAGCCTGTACCGTACAGAGTCTTGAAGTTGTGCAGAGGGTTTTCCGGCGCGATGACCAGATCGGCCAGCATGCCCGGCCGCAGCGTGCCGAACTCAGGCGCCTTGCCCTTGGGCTGCATCAGCGTTTCCGCGCCACACAGAGTCGCCGCACGGATCACCTCGAGCGGATGGAAACCGGCTTCCTGCAGCAGCTCGAGCTCTCGTATGTAATCGAAGCCATACAGCTTGTAGATGAAGCCAGAGTCGGAGCCGGTGCAGACTTTGCCACCGCGATTCTTGTACTCGTTCAGGAAGGTCATCCACAGCCGATAGTTGTTCTTCCATTCGATTTCATCGGCGGTCGTCCAGTCGAACCAGTAGGAGCCGTGACTCTCGCGGCTGGGCTGATAGAACTGCCAGAGTGATGGCAGAGTGTATTTGCCGTGCCAATCGGCATTTTTGGCGCGCATCACGTCGCGGCTGGCCTCGTAGATGGTCATGGTGGGATCGAGCACGAAGCCGAGCTTCAGCAGCTCGTCCATGACCTTATTCCACTTGTCGCTGTACGGTGCGGCGGCCTGCTTCCAAAGACGGCCGGCCTGCCCGAAACGGTGGTACTCATCGTTGTAGTTGTAATCGACCGGATAATCCTGGATCGTGCGATCGCTGAACAACGACTCGGGCAGTCCGTACCAATGCTCCATCGAGCCGAGACCGAGGCGCGCGGCATCGAGCACGTTCATGCGGGCCACACCGGTCTGCGCCAGATGCGCCTGCGTGCCGAGCCCGTGCTTCTTGGCTTCGTCGATCAAGGCCGCCATGACCGGCGGATCGTGCGAGCCGAGCTTGAAACCGTCGACTCCCTTCTTGGCCGCCCATTGCACAAACGCGCGAGCTTTTTCCGGTGAGTCGACAGCGCCGCCATCCCAGCCCGAGCCGGGCCGGATGTATGTGAACACGCGCGGTGCCGTGATCTTATTGGCGGCGCTGCGCTCACGTGAGGTGAGAGTCCAGTCCACGCCGTTGCCCGATCCAGGATCGCGGATCGTGGTTACACCGTGACCCATCCAGAGCTTGTAGACGTAATCGGCACCGAGGCCACGCAGCTGTTCGCTTCCGCCAGTGTGCGCGTGCAGATCGACGAAGCCCGGCATCACATACATCCCGTGCGCGTCGATTTCCTTGGTCGCGTTCTGAGGGCGACGGCGGGCGTCGATCGGCAGACCAGGTGAGCCAACGCCGCGGATTTCGCGAATGCGATTGTTCTCGATCACGATGTCGACCGGGCCCTGGGGCGGCGCACCCGTGCCATCGATCAGCGTTGCGCCGCGGATGATCAAACGCTGAAAGGGACCTTCACCTTCACCGGACGGGCGATCCGGGGCCTGCGCCACCTGCGCGTTTGCACTGGACGTGACTATAGCCAACGCTACCGCTGAAACGATGAACCGGTTCATTCCCGACCTCGCGATTTGTGAAAGTTCTATTTGTGCCTGGTCCAAAGCAGGATTACGCCGCACGAAGCATTCGGCCCCTGGTACGCGATTGGAACGCCACTCCCGCCGCGGTACGCCTCGATCGCATCGATATGCGCGGTGGGCACCAGATCATCCAGCGCCGTGATGGTTACGAGCTGCTTGCCACCCCACCGAACTGTTGTACCGTCGAGAACAATCTGCGGCAAACAGGTCGTGCCTGAGAAATAGACCTCATTTCTCGTGTTGACTCGCTGGATCTTGACGCCGCGCAGGCCCCGCAGAAGGTCGACCAATGAGAATGCGTTGCGGCGGCGAATCTGCTCACTGGTCATGAAGTCGCCACTGTTGGACTGCATGCGCTCGTAGAATCCTTTGGATTCGAGATAGCGATCTCGCGGAACGATCAGCACGAGCGGAGCCGCTTTCACGGCTTCGGAACTCATCAGCAGCTCGGCGATCAAGGTTTCGCCGGCGGGCAGTTCGACCAGCGCGCTGACTGCGTCCGCGTAACCAATGCGCGAACCCGAAATGCGGTAACGCCCATTGGAACGCGCCGTCACCGTAAAGCGGCCGAGACTGTCGGAGATGGCCTCAACCACGACCTTGTCGTTATCGAGTAAGCGCACCACCACGGCGACCACCGGCTGGCGCGTGGACGTGTCGAGCACCCGGCCATTGACCGATTGAGCAGCGGCCACTGCCGGCAAGCAGGTGATACCAACCAGAAGACAACGAACCAGGAGTCGCATGGGTAGCTCCTGACTGCTTTGTGAGCGGCCGCCTGGCCAGTGCGGTCAGCGCGCCGAGCCTCGCCGAGTCCAGAATACGACAACGCCGCAGGTTACTTGATTGCCACCGAACTGGGTCGGTGTTTCAGCGGGGCTGCGGTAGAGTTCGAGGCCGATGATGTCATGCGGCCCAAGCAGCGCATCCAGTGGTGCATCATCGGTGCGGCTGGTACGCCCACCCGGCCTTACGATGACGCCATCGACGTAAACACGCGGCGGACAATTTGGATC
The DNA here is from genome assembly GCA_040902615.1 of Gemmatimonadota bacterium. Lineage (GTDB taxonomy): Bacteria > Gemmatimonadota > Gemmatimonadetes > Longimicrobiales > RSA9 > JBBDWZ01. The sequence continues at coordinate 2,635 of JBBDWZ010000223.1, forward strand.
CTCTGCGCGCGAAATTCGAATGTCCTTGCCGCGGATGCCGGCATAAAAGACGCGAACGCCGCTTACACCCTGAAACAAGTCCGTGGTCGCGTATGGTTTGCGCCGCTCGATTTCTTCGGGGGTTCGAAAGAGGCCAAAACCGGATGCTTTTCGTTCGTAGAACCCGCTCCGCTCGAGGAATGCGTCGGGCGCGCGAGTGCGGGCAATGACTTCGATAGCGGGCAGCTCGGTCGCCGCTTCCGAGACGCGCAACACGACTTCGACCTGGTTACCCGCGGTCAGTTCGATACCGGCGGTCACAGGTGCGTACGAGATGTGATTGGTGCTGATCTGGTAGGTCCCCGCTTCGTTGGTGCGCAAAAGGAAACGTCCGGCACTGTCGGTAACGGCCCGGGCAAGCGGGCCGTCACGGCTGGACAGCCGCACCTCGACGTTGACCACCGGCTTGGACGAGCCCGCATCGATCACGCGGCCGAAGACCCGCTGGGCGGAGCCCACGGACGGCAGAAGCATCAGGGTGGCAGCAATCAGGAGTTTGCGCATGAGACCAATCTACCTCCGGGTACGCTACTTCTCACAGAGTGCGCAGGAACCGCAGCAGCGCGGCCTGCTGTTCGGGCGGGAGGGCCTGGAACCGCCGGCGGCTGCCTGTGGCTTCCCCGCCGTGGAGCCCGATCGCAGCCTCAACCCGAGACGCCCGTCCGTCGTGCAGCATTTCATGGCGCAGGTGCAGTCCCATCAGGGGGCTGGTGCGCCACTCGGATGGCCCGGCATGGGGCGCGCAAACCGAAGCCAGCTCAGGCCCGAGATCGTGGAGCAACAGGTCCGAATACAACGGCACGCTTCGGCGATTCAACGCCGCGACCGGGTTCGGGCCGGTCTCGAGGCGAGGCGCGTGGCAACTCGCGCAACCGATCCGCTCGAAGAGGAGGCGGCCCTCGCTGATCGTATCGGCCGACGCGGGACTGACCGAGTCCGCCGCCACCCGGGCCAGCAACGTGACGAACCGGGTGAGCAATAACACGCTCGCGCTGTCCACTTCCGGATCGGCTACCGGATCGACGCCGGCTGGCAGGGCCTGACCGCCAATCCGCTCTTCCTGCGGGAAACGCTGCGTTGTCAAACCCATTTCACCGGAAAGGGCACCTTCCACGAAGCTGCGGATCGTGGCAAACGTCGCCTTTCGGCCAAACCGGCCCAACTGTCCATCAAAAGCCTGACCGGCACGACCGGAAATCCCGTCCCGGTCCCGATCGTCCGGATCCGCGCGCGATAGAATCGCTTCATCCGGTATCGCCTCGATGGCGCCCAGCCCGTATAACACGGGTGCCGTGATCGATGCGATTGCGTTTGCCCGGCGTGAAATCGGTTCGGCATCGAAGCCGTGTGCTCTCAACGCGGGTGTCACACCGGTCTGAAACATGTCCCCGCCGTCTTCGACCAACAGGTCACACCGGCCGTCCTCGAATCGTGTGGCCTTGCGCACGGGATCCGCGCCAAACCCGCCCAGCACCGGCAGGTCATGACACGAGCTGCATCGCCGATCGTTGAACGTCGGTCCCAATCCCTGCGCCGCGGTAAACTCCCGATCGAACAAAGCCGCACCCAAAACAAACGCACCCGAATCAGCCGCACTCAACCCCGGCCAAGGCCGACCCGCCGCGGCTCCCGGCACATCATCAGCCCTCGCACAGCCGAGTGACAAGAGCAGAACGAACAGGGTCCAGCCGACCAACCGCGAGCGCAGCGAGCGCGTCACCAGAAGATGCAGATCCCAAGCACCTCATCGTAAAGCGAACAGTTTTCAGGATCACGCGGCCCACCAGGGCCACCGGTACTGCCTGGCGCGGGAGCAATCTGGTATTGCCGCGGCGGAGTCGCGCCCATCAGGTGTGTGACGAAGTAATCCCAGCGCCGGCGGATGAAATACGGCTCATTGAGACCGTGATTCCGATTCGGCGCGATGATCAAGTCGAAATCCCGGTTGGCCTTGATCAGCTCATCGACCATCTGAATGGTCATGGCCGGATGCACGTTGTCGTCCATGTCGCCGTGCATCAGCAGCAGCTTGCCCTGGAGGTTCCTGGCGTACGCCTTGTTGGCTGAGGTTGCGAAGTTGTCGGTGCTGCGCAAGGTGTCCCTCTTCATGAGGCCCTGGTACTTCTCCGCCCAGTAGATGTTGTAGCTGCGATTGTCGTGGTTGCCCGCTCCGGATACGGCAACCTTGTAAAACTCCGGGAAGCGCAGGATGGCATCGGTCGAAGCGAAGCCGCCGCCCGAGTGGCCGTAAATGCCGACGCGATCCAGGTCCAGGTACGGATAGCGCGCACCCAGCTGCTTTAGCGCAGCAATGTGATCGGGCAGACCGTTGTCGATGAAGTTGCCGTAGTAGTTGTCATGGAACGCCTTCGAGCGCAGCGGCGTGCCCAGGTGGTCGAGCTGGATCACGACGAAACCGAGTTCGGCCAGCGATTTGTTCTCGCTGCCACTGCCCCAGGCCCACTGCCCGACAGAGCCGACCTGCGGCCCGGGATAGATGTTCTCGATCACGGGATATTTTTTGGTCGGATCGAAGTTGGATGGCAGCCACATGACGCCGTAGATGTCGGTGATGCCATCCCGCGCCTTGGCGCTGAAAACCTGTCCGGGTTTCCAGCCGATGGCGAGGAGACGCGAGAGATCGGACTCCTCGAGCTTTCGAATTACACTGCCATCGAACGCGTTGCGCAGCACCGTGACCGGTGGCTGGTCGAACGTCGAGTAGGTGTCGACCACATAACGGCCGCTCGGTGAGAACCGGATGTTGTGGTTGGCATCTTCCGGTGTCAGCAGCGTGAGTCCAGTGCCATCAAAATTCACGCGATACAGCCGCGCGTTGTACCAGAACCCATCTTCGCGGCCGCGGCCCGTGAAGTAGACCAGCTTCTTCGGCTGGTCAACGAACAGGACATCACCCGAAGCCCAGGCTCCCGAGGTGATCTGGTTTTTCATTTTGCCGGTGCGCGCATCCACCCGATAGATATGCGGCCAGCCGTCGCGCTCGGACCACCAGATCGCATCCATGCCATCATCGCTGACCAGCCAGCTTGGCCGCCCCTGCGGATTGGTCTCCACCCAGGTCCTGGCCGAGTCACCGACGATCACTCGCACCGTCCCGGTCTCCGCATCGGCTTCGACCAGGTATAGCGCTTTGGATGCGCGAGTCAGGTAGCTGAAGTTGATCCGCTTCGAATCCCGCGTCCACATCGAGTCGAGCGGTGAGCCGCCCAGCTGCAATTGATTGGGAACCGGTGTCAGCGTGAGCGGAATGTTCTTTTTGGTGGCTATGTCGATGATGTGGATGTTTGGTTTCGGTACGACCGAATCACCCGGCAAGGCATACGGCTGTGAGAAATGGCGTGGCCGCTGCGGCGTATACGAGATGTAGTGCATGTGCTCGACCTTGCGCTCGTCCGTACGGTAGACCGCGAGCTTCTTCGAGTCGGGCGACCAGCGTACCTGTGCGCGCGGCGGCGGCGGTGACGCGCCAACCTTCAGGTTCTGCAGCTGACTCGGCCTCGGATTGGTTGCACCATACGACCAGAATTCGACGCCATCTGTGGTCAATTGCGTCGAGTCCGTAGTGCCTTTGCGCCGCAACCACAAGTTGTGATTGGATGTGAACACTTCCATGGTCGAGTCTGGCGAGCCGACGTACCGGTTTTGGTTGCGCAGCGTATCGGCGTGTGTGCAGTTGTAGGCCGCGATATCACAACTCCAGCGACGGCGGGATGCGTTGAACTCGATGACGTTGGGCCTGCCTGTTGTGAAATTGAACGTGGTGAACGGAAGCTTGTGCGGTTCATACGCGGTGTCCTTCGCGATCGACATCGCCGCCGCCAGCCGAGCGTGGTCGAACACCGGCCGCTTGGTATTGGCCGCCGGATCGATCATCGTGAATTCCGAACCGGCTTTGGTCTTGTTGCGATACCAGAACCGGCTGCCGTCTTCCAGCCATACTGGATTCACCACGTCACCGGCCACCATCAGGTTCGTGTTCCAGCCCAGGAACTGCTCGGCGCGGCGATAGTCGGGCGTCTGCGCCGAGGCCGGTACAATGCCGAATACCACGGCACCGATAGCCCAGCGCCACGAAGCATGGATCATGGCGTTCCTCCTGTGTTGGTTTGGATCGGCGAAGCTTGCGTCGGCCGGCCGGCTCGCCATGGAATCAGCGACGAGCGACGGATGTCCAGCGGCCCCGCGTTCCGTCAGGCTACTGCAATCACGCGCTAACGAGCGCACTTCTGCAGTGGTCCAGGCGGACGCGGGGCCGAATGTAATCTGTTACTCGTCGCTCTTCGCTCTTTGCTCGCGGCTGTGAGCGTCAGCTCACCGGCATGCAGCGCCCCTCGAGACTGCCGTTCACATTGGTGTTGAGCTGGATCTCAGCGCTGGTCAATGGGAACTTCATGGGGCGATTCGGGCCCAGTACTGCCCTCACCTGATTGAAGCGGTGAAGGTCGGTCATGCGATGGCCTTCGAGGTACAACTGGGCGAAACGCTCCCACAGCAGTTTCTCTTGAACGTCAGCCGCCGTGGTTGCCGTGACCGCGGCAAGACCAGCCTTACCGCGTACGTAATTGATACGCTCCATGGCCGCAGTGAGGTTGCCTTTCTTCATATGCACTTCGGCCTCGATCAACCGCATTTCCATGCCGTGCGTCACCGGCACGTCGTCAGCCGGGTCCGTGTATTTCTCTTCGTTGTAATGCTGGGTCGAGCCATCCGCGCCACGCTCATTCCGGGGATGCGTGAAAGCGAGACGCTTGTCATGCGCATTGGTCCAGGGGTCGCGCATGAAGCCGGCAATGGTATCGACCTTTGACCAATGAATCTTATCGAGGCCGGCCGCCTTGAGCCGGCCACGATACGTGAGTGTCACAATTGTGTTGCTCGGTGCAGCACCCGCATTCGAGTACTTGGCGGCAAAGACATAAGTGTCCGGAATCGTTTGGGCATCGGCGAGGGCAGCATCCAGATTGCCCGCGAGCAGGTTTGCACGCGCGCGCCCCGCAATCGCTAACCGCTCGTAGTCCAGCGAGCCGGCTGCCTTGGCAATGGTTGCAGCCTTGGTCATCAGCGGAATCGCAAGCTTGTACATTTCGATATCCGACACAATCGGTCCGTTGGGCGCGTTTGGGCTTTCGCAGTTGTACATACCCAGCCACAGATTGGCCCACGCTTCCACGGAAACAACACGAGCCATCAACACATTGCGGTTTGCACTATCGCCCATGACCCTGAGGAACCGCTCCTGCGCCGCTTGCGATTCGGTTCGACTGCCCAGAAAGTTCCCCTGGAACTGACCGGTACCGTTGTTGGTGAGCGTGGGCGTCAGGCCCTTGTCCACAGCGTCATCCGGATTCCAGGTGCCGGTATGCATGTACTCATCGCTCATCTCGCCCAACCGGTAAGCGATGTTGGCCATGTCACCAAAGAAATCGCTTTCCACGCCGTTGGCCACAGCCACCAGAGCCAGCGGCGAGTTCAGGGCCTCGTCGGTATAGCGACCTGGATCCTCTACCTCCAGGAAGTCGCTGCAGGCCGCAACACTCAGCGCCAATGCGCCGACCCCGCAGGCGAATGTCGTTCCTGCTATTCTTTTCCAGCTCATAGGTTTCGAGCCTCGATTCAGGTTAATCCTCAACAGTCACCAGACAGCGTTAGAACGTCGTGCGAACGCTGAGTTTGAACATTCTGGGCTGCGGCTGTCCGAGGAAGCCGGACGCGACCCCGAAGTCAGAGCCACCCTGATAGTTCATGTTCGGGTCCATACAGTTGCAGTCATCCCACCACTGCAGATTCTGCGCGGCCAGCGTGATCTGAGTGCGGCTGATGCCCAGTTTGCTCGAGAGCGATTCCGGGACCTGGTAACCCATCGAGACCTCGCGAATCCGGATGTTGTCGCGGGAATCCTGAGGGCTCACGACTCGCCACATCTGATAGATCGAATCGGACTGGACTGTATCGCACCACTGTTTTGCGGCGTCAGGGAAACGCGGGCCCTGCGCGCCGGTCGGCCAGCTGGTGACGCACGCAGCGCTGCCCGCGGGCGCCAATGCCCCCAGGTATTCCGGACCGGTGCGGTTGTTGGCACGGTAAGGACGGTCACTGTTGCCAAAGAATGCACCGCTCTCGAGTGTCACCAGGCCGTACAGCCGGAACGCACCGAAGCTGAGCTCGTTCCCCAGCGAAACGTTGAAATCAGGCAACGCCTTGCCGATGTACACCGTCGTATCCGTGCGCGTGAACTGACGTGTTGTCGGGTTGTAGGCTGTCTTCCGCACAACCGTGCCATTTTCCACGCCGTTGAGCCAGGTGCTGCAGCCGCCGTTTCGTGGATCGCGTGGGTTGTACTGCGAATATCTCTCGGTGCACAGCATGCGGGTGAATTGCGTGAGGACCGGCAGGCCGACCCGCAGGTTGCCGCGTTTCATCACGACCGAATCCCCTGATGCGCAGCGCGGACCGATCTCACATTCGGCCGTGCCAAGGTCGGTGATCTCGTTGTGGTTGCCGTCGAGGCGCAGGTCGGTGCTCCAACGGAGGCGCGAGGCTTCGATGGGTGTGACTCGCAGCGCCAGTTCGTAGCCCTGATCGAGGACACCGCCGACGTTCTCGCGCGGGGCGCCGCCAAAGGCAAGCGAAGGCGCACGGCCAATCCGCACGATCGCATCCTTGGTCTTGCGGCGGTACACCGTGAAGTCGAACCCGACCCGGTCGTTCCAGAAGCCGGCCTCGAAGCCGGCCTCGTATTCCGTAGTCCGTTCCGGGCCGAGGTCCGGATTGCCCTGGTCGTCCACGTGCACGCCCGGCTGGTCATCGCCAGTGGTCAGCGGCTCGAAGGTCAGGAACTTGTCGAAGGCGCCGGGCGCCAAACCGGCGGTCCCGACCGCGCCACGCAAACGCAGCGCGCTGATGAACGCCGGCTTCCAGCTCTCTCCACCGAGATCGTAGGAAAGCTGGGCATTCGGATAAACCTGGTAACCGTAGTCGTCACCGAACGCGCTGTTGCCGTCGACGCGAACGCCTGTGGTCAGGAAGATCTTGTCCTGGAACGAAAAGCGGTTCTGACCGAAGAACCCCAGCTGAACCCGCTCCTCGAATTGTTCACTGCCGGACCGGATCGCGCCGCCGCTGACTGTGGTGACGCCAGGCGCCGAGTATTCCTTGCCGATCGCCATGTTGAAGCGCTCGACCGTCTGGAAACCCTGGGCACCAAACGAAACATTCGTGTTCAGGTTGGGCAGAATGTCATTGAAGGAAATCGTTCCCAGATACTCAGCGGTCACCGAACGATAATTCCGGTAGCCGAGGTCCTTCTCGCCGGCCGGTACGTAGGTGTACGGATAGCCAAACGGCCGCAGGTACGATTTTTCTTCGCCCACCGCGTCCAAACCGACCTGGAACTTGTTGTTGAAATTGCCGCCCGGGCTGTAGTTGGCAGTGACACCGCCGGTCCAGCGATTGGCATCGTCAAAGGTCTCGATCCTCTTGATCGCCGAGATCGGTACCCACGGCTCGCCGTAGGGCCCGCCGGTGCCAGTGCACGCAGGTGCCTGCTCGCCCGAAGCGGTTTTCCCGCCACACGCATTATACGGGACTCCCAGCACCGCATTGCCCAGCAGCGACGTCCAGTTGTTGCCGGACTGCAGCTCGTAAATGCGATTGCGTGTGTAAGCGGAGGTCACATCGAATGACAACTTCTGCGTGGCGATCCAATGCATGTTCATGCGCAGGTTGCCGCGCTTCATCCAGTTGGGCGAGATCGACCCGTTCTCATCTACGTATCCGCCCGAGACGAAGTAGGTCATCGTGTTGCTTCCACCCTGGACGGTCACGTCTGCGCCCAGGTACGGCCCATTCTCGATCAGCGACTTGTTGGCATCGAGCGCGACCGTACCATCCGGCCCCGTGAACTTTGGCCATTCCTTGGTCTGGAAGTTTTCCCGAAAGCGCTGGAAGCCGCTGGTCACTTGCGCGCTCCACCGCGGCGCACTGTCACTGCGACCCTTCTTGGTGAAGATCTGGATCACACCATTGGTCGCTTCGGTGCCGTACAACGTGCCCGCTGCCGCGCCCTTGATGACTTCGATCCGCTCGATGTCATTCGGGTTCAAGTCGGCCAAACGGTCGGTACCGGCGCCGCCCGAGTAGGAGCAGCAGGACGTACCCATGCCGCTCCACTCACGCTGGCGAGTATCGATCTTGACGCCGTCGATGTAGACCAGCGGACGCTGACCCAGCGAGAAGCTCGAAGTACCGCGAATGCGCAGGTCCTTGGAGGCACCCACTCCGCCTACTGTGCCCATCGACCGAACACCCGCAATGCGGGATTGCAGGACCGAGCCGACGTCTGTAATGCCGCCGACCTTTTCCTGGATGTTGGCCACACTCACCGTGGCAATCGTCGCCCCGAGCTGTCTCTTCTCGGCGGCACCGGCGGTGCCGGTGACCACGATCTCATTCAGCGAGACCGCGCTCACACCCAGCTCGAAGTTCGCGGTAACGGCCGTAGTGCCGGACACGCTGACCGTTTGGGTTTCCGAGCGGTACCCGATATACGTGGCGCGCACGACTACCTGGCCATTCGGGACGCGCGCGATGGTGTAACGACCGCGGGCGTCGGAAAGCGTACCGATCTGCGTCCCCTCAATCGAGAGCTGAACGCCGTTGAGCGGCTGTTTGCCGGACTTGTCTACGACGGTGCCGGTAATGCTGCCGGTCTGGGCAGCGACCGGAAGTGCGAAAACGAACGCCGCGACCAAGCTCGAAATGAGTTTCGAGAGTCGGGTCGGAGCATGGAGATGCATGGCCACCTCCTAAGGTGTTTGTCTGGGCTGATGGGAGCGCTGGTATTTCAAGAACGTTTGAACCGTCAGAACATGCACGCCAGAAACAAATGGCGGACACGCTCGGCTTTCGCTTGGGTTTGAATGGATGTGATCGGAAAGATCGGGCTGAACCTACACTTACGGCATTTCCGAGCGCAAGGTTGGTGGGCCGTTCTGCGTTGTTTCCGGTCTGGATTCAACGCCGGCAGCCCGGACCGCTCTTATCGTTGCGCCTCGGCGTAACGAATTGCTTCCGTATACCGCTCCTGCAAGCTGCGGACTTCGCGGCGGCGTGAGCGCAGGGCGATCACGGCATCGGAAGCGGCGGAGGCTGCGGACATGGTGGTGCAGTACGGGATTTTGTGAACAATGGCGGCGCGTCGCATTGCATAGTCGTCGAATTGGGACTTCTTGCCCAAGGGCGTGTTGATCAGAAGCTGGACATCGCCGCTGATGATGAAGTCGACCAGGTTGGGCCGTCCCTCCCCGACCTTCAACACCAGATCGACGGGCACGCCGCGGGCACGCAGATAGCGCGCGGTGCCGCCGGTAGCCAGCACGCGAAAGCCGAGCTCATGGAAGCGCCGGGCGATCTGAGTGACCGTGGGCTTGTCCTGGTCGTTGACGGTGACCACAACGGTGCCCTCGGTTGGCAATGAGTTTCCGGCAGAGAGCTCGGCTTTGGCAAAGGCCATCCCGAACGACTCATCAATGCCCATCACTTCACCGGTCGACCGCATCTCGGGCCCGAGAATGATATCGACATCGAATTTGTTGAACGGGAAGACGGCTTCCTTGACCGACACGCCGGCGGGCATCGGCTCATCCGCGACATCGATGTCAGCCAGGCGCTTCCCCCCCATCACGCTCGCGGCCAGCCGGGCAAAGGCGACGCCGGTCGCTTTGGACACGAACGGCACGGTGCGTGATGCCCGCGGATTCACCTCGAGCACGTAGACCACGCCGTCGCGGATCGCAAACTGAACATTGATCAACCCAATCACGCCGAGCTCCATCGCGAATCGGCGGGTGAGCTGGCGCATCTGTTCAACCTCGTGATCCTTCAACAAATAGGGCGGCAGAACGCAGGCGGAATCGCCCGAGTGCACGCCGGCATCTTCGATGTGCTGCATGACGCCGGAGATGACGACCTTCTCGCCATCGGCGAGGGCATCGACGTCGGCTTCGAATGCGTCTTCCAGGAATCGATCGACCAGGACGGGGTGATCGGGCGAGGCGCGGACTGCCCGTTCGAAATAGTTGAGCAGAGACGCCTCATCGTAGACGATCTCCATGGCACGGCCGCCCAGCACGTAGGACGGCCGCACCAGCACCGGATACCCCACCTTGTTGGCCACCTGAATGGCCTGCTCGACACTGTTCGCCACGCCGTTGGGCGGAACACTCGCGCCAATGTTGCGGCAAAGCTCGGAAAACCGGTCGCGATCTTCGGCACGGTCATTGGCGTCGACGCTGGTCCCGAGAATCGGCACTCCCAGCTCGGCCAGTGGCTTGGCCAGCTTGAGCGGGGTCTGCCCGCCCAGTTGCACGATGACGCCAATGGGTTTCTCGCGCTCGACGATCTCGAGCACGTCCTCGAGCGTGAGCGGCTCGAAGTACAGCTTGTCCGAGATGTCGAAGTCGGTGGACACCGTCTCCGGATTCGAGTTCACCATGATGGTCTCGAACCCATCATCGCGTAGCGCGAGTGCGGCCTGCACACAACAGTAGTCGAACTCGATGCCCTGGCCGATTCGATTGGGGCCGCTGCCGAGGATCACAATTTTCTTGCGATCGCTGGGCGGTGCCTCGCTCTCATCCTCGTACGATGAGTAGAGGTAGGGCGTGGCCGCCGGAAATTCGCCGGCGCAGGTATCGACCATGTGATACGTGGGCCGCACGCCGAGTTGATGGCGGAGCTGCCGCACGGTTTGCTCGGTGACGCCGCGGAGCCGGCCCAGCTGACGATCGCTGAAGCCCAGCCGCTTCATATATCGAAGGTTCTGGGTGTCGATCCGGTCGAGCTTCCGGTAGCTGTCTTCTGCTTCTATCAACTCTGCGAGCTGGTGCAGGAACCACGGATCGACGTTCGTGAGCTGGTTGATCTGCGAGACCGAAAGACCCGCCTCCATTGCCCGCTTGATCTGGAACGGTCGTTCCGCGGTCGGCCGGCGCAGCTCGATTATCAGTGTATCGATCGAATCGTCGGGCAGTCCATCGTCCACCAGCCGACTTGCGGTCTCCCATCCGCTGCGATCGATCTCCAGTCCACGAAAGCCTTTCTGCCAGGCCTGCTTGAAGGTGCGGCCGATCGCCATGACTTCGCCGACCGCCTTCATCTGGACGCCCAGCGTCTTGTCAGCGGTTGGAAATTTCTCGAACGCGAAGCGCGGCACTTTCACGACTACGTAATCGAGTGTTGGCTCGAACGACGCCGGTGTCGATTTGGTGATGTCATTGGGCAGCTCGTCCAGCCGGTAACCCACGGCGAGCTTGGCGCCAATACGCGCGATCGGAAATCCGGTCGCCTTCGATGCCAGCGCCGATGAACGCGAAACGCGCGGATTCATCTCGACCACCAGCATGTCGCCGTTCTTCGGATCAATCGCGAACTGGATGTTGCAGCCGCCGGCTTCGACGCCAATTTCGCGGATGATGGCGATGGCGGCATCGCGCATCTTCTGATATTCGACATCGGAAAGCGTTTGGGCCGGTGCAACCGTAATCGAATCGCCGGTGTGCACGCCCATCGGGTCGAAATTCTCGATCGAGCAGACGATGACGACGTTGTCCGCACAATCGCGCATGACTTCGAGCTCGAATTCCTTCCAGCCGATGACCGACCGATCGATTAACACTTCATTGATGGGGGATTGATCGATGCCGCGTTTCACCGCGGCTTCGAACTCATCCAGGTTGTAGGCAATGCCGCCGCCGGTACCACCCAACGTGAAGGAAGGGCGAATGATGGCCGGGTAGCCGACATCCTCGATGATCTTCATGGCTTCATCGAAATTCTTGGCAAAGCCGCCGTGCGCCACTGCGAGGCCGAGTCGCGACATCGCTTCCGCGAACTCCTCACGGTCTTCCGCCATTCGGATGGCGCGCGCATCCGCGCCGATCAACTCGACCCCGTATTTCTCGAGGACACCGCTGTCGAAAAGCTCGAGCGCGACATTGAGAGCGGTCTGGCCACCCATGGTGGGCAGCAGGGTATCTGGACGTTCGCGGACGATGATCCGCTCGACCCATTCGGCCGTGATCGGCTCGATGTAGGTACGGTCGGCCAGGTCCGGATCAGTCATGATCGTAGCGGGATTACTGTTCACCAGGATCACCCGAAAACCCTCTTCTCTGAGGGCTCGAACCGCCTGTGTCCCGGAGTAGTCGAACTCGCACCCCTGGCCAATCACGATCGGGCCGGAGCCAAGCAGGAGAACACTTCCTATGTCGTTACGTCGAGGCACGATCCTCTTGAACGCTTGCGCGGGTAAAACTGGTCAAGCGGCGGGTAGCTATGCTGGACCCGGGGCTGCGGCGAGGGTCGGCGGCAGGCCGGGACGGCGGCGGGAACCGTGGCCGGGCGAGAGCGGTTAGCGAGGGCGTTGGCGGGTGCGATGGCGGTGGCGGGCGCGTTGTTTTACCACACTGCCCGCCCCCGCCCCCGCCCCCACCCCGCTCCGTATTATCTTCAGTGGGTTTCTCCGGAGGAACATTGATGCTGCCACGCAGCGCCGCGTTTTTGCGCCTTGTATTCGTGGGTCTTACGCTTGCCTGTGGCGGGGACTCGGCAGGCCCGGATAAACCGGGCGCCGCGGCCGCAGTCGCCGCAGCGTCGGGCGGCGCCCAGACCGGCACGGTTGGCGCTGTACTCCCACAGCCGCTGGTAGCCAAAGTCACGGACGCTAAAGGACGCGGTGTGCCTGGCATTGCCGTGACCTTCCGGATCGATGCCGGCAACGGCATTCTTTCGCCCGCACTCGATACCACTGATGCGTCCGGCCAAGCGCAATCGTCCTGGACGATGGGCACCACGGCGGCAGTAGAGCAGCGCGCCAGCGCGGTTGCGGCCGCGTTTTCGGCCAGCTTCACGGCCACGGCACAGGCCGGCCCCGCCGCCACCCTCGAAAAAATCACCGACGTCGGTTGCGCGATACCCGGAGCCGCGGGCGCGCGTGACCTGATCGTCCGCGTGACCGACACGTTTGGCAACGCGGTCAGTCAGGCCCGGGTGGATTGGGCGGCGACGGGTGGTGGAACGGTCACGCCCGCGACATCGAATACGGCGGTTGACGGTCGGGCCACGTCGCGCTGGACGGCGGGGGGCACCGAGGCGAGTCAATCGGTCACGGCGACGGCGGCGCCGCTGCCCGCAGCGCTGTTTGCCGCTCAACTCGGCACGAGTCGAACCCTCGCTCGCTTCGAAGTGTTGACGCTGACCAACGATGCGATGCGCTGTAATGATTTTGCGGCTGGGGGCGGCGCGCGTTACCTGGTCACAGTGACGAATAT
>JBBDWZ010000224.1:0-16002 GCA_040902615.1 Gemmatimonadota bacterium
AGCGTGTCGCCGATGAAAAACAGATACGCGAAGGATCGGAAATCCCCCGGACCATCTCCGACTCGTCCAACTGAGCGGAGGAAGCGACCTTCGTGGTCAAAAACGCGGATCTGCCCGGAGCCGTTATTCCCGACGTAGATGTTGCCGGCGCGATCGGTTGCAATGACCCGAACCTGCTGGAATTCGAGTTCGCTCGGTCCGAAACTGGTTCCCAAGCGAAGGTCTTCACGCAGAGACAGCAACCTCGCGTCAGGAAAGCCCGGTCCGTCATTCCCCACGATGGGCACCGGGGAAAGGTTCAGCGTATCATCGGGGGATCGAACCCGCGTCTTCGTGCCGCTCGACTCACAGCTCGCCCCGATGATGACCATCACGAGGACCGCGGTCGACGTAAGCGCACTCACTGCGCAAGCACAAGTCGAGCGGCGAAGATTCTCGCGCGCGCGGAGTCGCAGGTTGGCAAGCAGTTGAGTAATTGGCGAAAAGCCTGGGGGCTCGCGGACAGTAGGTTGGGCGGATAGTTGAGTCCATGGCACCGAAACGCTGCACCAATCAAAGCGGTATGCCATACTCTTTGATTTTCCTATACAATGTCCGCTCTCCCATTCCAAGCATTTCCGCGGCTCTGCGCCGATTGCCCGCGACTTCCTTGAGAGCAGCCGTGATGGCTTCCTTCTCCAGCTCCTGCATGGTCGTGCCTGGCCGGAACACCACAACCGAATGCTCATCATCGAGAGCGGAAGGCCCGTTCTCGCGAACGATCGCATCTTCGATTGCAACACCGCGTGGTGAGATGGCGGCATGAGAGTATGGCATGGCGAAGGACGGAGCGAAGGTCGTGGTGGGCAGGTCCGGGTTGGCTCGCTTGTAATCCTCGAAACGGCGGCGCAGCTCATCGACGTCCATGCGCAGCTGCAACAGGGTCCGGAAGATGAACTCTAGCTCGGGAGCGGGCGCGACGTTGTTGCCGGCTTCGTTGACGGCAATGGGCACGGGCAGCAGACGGGCTCGATAATTCTTGTCACGGATCTCAGGCGGAATATCCTGTGGCAGAATCACGCGGCCGGGCGACAGCACGACCATCGACTCGACCAGGTTCTTGAGCTCACGCACGTTGCCGGGCCAGTCGTATTCCATGAGGATGGTCATGGCCTCGGGCGAGATGGCGACGGGCGGGCGATCGTGCTCACGACTGGCATTGCGACTGAACGCCTCCACCAGCAGCGGGATGTCCTCGCGGCGTTCGCGCAGCGGCGGCAGGTCGATGTGCAGCACGTTCAGCCGGTAGTACAAATCGCGGCGGAAGCGGCCGGCCTCGACCAGATAGCGCAGGTTTTGATTGGTGGCGGCAATGACACGCACGTCGACGCTGATCGGCGTCTCGCCACCCACGCGCATGAACTCGCGCTCCTCGAGCACACGCAGCAGCTTGGATTGCGTGGCTGGCGGCATCTCGCCGATTTCATCCAGCAGCAACGAGCCCTTGTTGGCGAGCTCGAAAAAACCTTTGCGCTGGCCGACCGCTCCGGTGAACGCGCCTTTCTCATGCCCGAACAGCTCGGATTCGAGCAGGGTTTCCGGCAGGGCCGCGACATTGGCGGCGATGAACGGCCGATGTTTGCGCGGTGAGAGCGCGTGCAGTCCGCGCGCAATGCGTTCCTTGCCGGTGCCGCTTTCCCCGGTGATCAGGACGGTCGAGTTGACCGGCGCAATCTGGATGACGCGCTCGAGTGCTTCCTGAATGGCCGGCGAATCGCCGACGATGCCGGTGATCTTCTGCAGGCGCCTGCGCTCGATGAGGCGGCCACCGACCTGGGCGACTTCCTTGGGGTCGATCGGCTTGTGGAAGGCTTCACTGACGCCGAGCTGCCAGCGCAGGTCCGGCGAATCTTTCTCCTGCGGCTCGAGCAGCGCGATAATCGGAAAACGGCCGAGCTCGAGCGCTTCGGCAGCGAGGCGACGTGCCTGCTTCTCGTGCAGCCCGCCGGTCAGTACCAGCAGTGCTGCGTCCGGCACGTCCGCGACCTGCTCGCCCGGAGTCAGCAGCTCGATGTCGAAGCCTTCGTCTTCGAACACACGACGCAACTGAACGGCGGGCTCGAGATCGGCGGTGGTGATCAGGACGCGCTCAGACACTCGGCCCTGCATGCTGGTCGGTGTCTTGGCCACGCAGCAGCTGCACTGCATGCCCCAGCAGCGGATCGAGCGTCGCGAGGCCATCCCGGACGCCGGACTCGCTGCCCGGCAGATTCACGATCAGCGTGCCCGCGCGGATGCCGGCGATGCCGCGCGAGAGCCAGGCGAATTTAGTGGAAGCGGCGCCCCGGGAACGGAGCAGCTCCGCCAGGCCGGGCGCGTCCCTGGTAACGACCGCGCGGGTCGCCTCGGGCGTAACGTCGCGGTCGGTAAAGCCGGTCCCCCCGGTCGTCAGCACCAGGTCGACCGCGCCGCCATCGGTCCATTCGATGAGACGTGCCGCAATGCGGTCGGTGCGGTCCGGTACGCACTCATGCGCAACCAGAACATGTCCGCTGGCACCCACCCACGCTACGATGGCTGCACCGCTCGAATCGGCGCGCTTACCATGCGCAACACCATCGGAAATGGTCAAAACCGCAACGCGGATTTGCACGTCATTTCCTGACTGAGCCTTTGGTGTAGAACGGCGTCTTCACCACCTCGGCCGGCGTAGCCTTGTCACGCACCATGATCTGCAATGGAGTGCCGGCTTTGGTGCCTTCTGTGGCGATGTAGCCCATGCCAATGCCAACATCGAGTAATGGACTCACCGTACCGCTGGTGACTTCTCCCGAGGCCTCGCCGTTGTAGCGGATCTCGTAGCCATGCCGGGGAAAGCCGCGCTCGCTCAGCTTGAACGCGGCCAGCTTGCGACGGACCCCATTTTTCTTCTGCTCGACCAGCGCGGCCTTACCAATGAAGTCGGGCTTGTCCAGCTTGGTCACCCAACCCAGTCCCGCTTCGAGCGGCGTATCGTTTTCCGAGAGGTCGTTGCCGTAGAGGATGTAGCCCATCTCGAGGCGAAGTGAGTCCCGCGCGCCCAGGCCGATGGGGCCGAGCGTCTCCCGGGCGCCTGCTTCGTGCAGGGCATCCCAGATCGCCACCGAATCGGCTTCCTCGAGATACAGCTCGAAGCCGTCTTCACCGGTGTATCCGGTGCGACTGATGACGGCGGACCGGCCGGCTACACTGCCATACGCGCAATGGTAGTATTTGATCGACTCCAGGTCGTCACTGGTGATGCGCGCCAGCACTTCCTGGGCTCGGGGTCCCTGCAGAGCCAGCAGAGCGATCGCCTCGGAACGATCGATCAGCTCCACGCCGAACCTCGAGGCAAACTGCTTGATCCACTCGCGGTCCTTGTCGACGTTCGATGCATTGACCACGATCATGTACTCGTCTGGAAACCGGTACACGATGCAATCGTCCAGTGCAGTACCCTGTTCGGTGCAGATCACCGAGTACTGCGCCTGGAACAGCTCGAGCTTCGACACGTCATTGGTGGTTACGTATTGCACGAAGTCGAGCGCTCGCGTGCCGCGTACCAGCAGCTCGCCCATGTGCGATACATCGAACAATCCGGCCCGCTCGCGCACAGCGCGGTGCTCGGCCAGTATCCCGGTCCGATATTGCACCGGCATCTCGTAACCGGCAAAGGGAACCAGCTTCGCGCCGGCATCGACGTGCCGCTGGTAAAGGGGCGTTCTTTTCAGCTCAGACATCTCTCTCTCTTCCACGTTTCTGGGATCACGGATCAAGGATCAAGGCTGGGGGACATCAGGCCAGATCCCTGATCCATGATCCCTGATCCATGATCCTACTCCATCAATGTGGCCATTAGGGCTTTCTGGAAATGCAGTCGGTTCTCGGCCTCGTTGAACACCCGCGATTGTTTGCCCTCGATAACTTCTTCGGCCACTTCCTCGCCGCGGTGGGCAGGCAGGCAGTGCAGGAAGATGGCGTTCTTGCTGGCTCGCGACATCAAAGCCTGGTCTACGTAGTAACCTTTGAATGCTTTCATGCGCGCTTCGGTTTCGGCTTCCTGCCCCATGCTGGTCCAGACATCGGTGTTGATGACTTCGGCGCCCTCAGCGGCCTCGCGAGGATCACTGGTCAACAGGATGTTGGCCTTGGACTTCGCGCGCTCGAGCGTCGCGCTGTCCGGGCGGTAGCCATCCGGACAGGCCAGTCTCAGATCGAAGCCGAAGCGGTAGGCAGCGTTCAGCCAGGAGTTCGCCATATTATTGCCATCACCGACCCACGCGATCTTCCGCGGCTCGAGGTCCTCGCCGAATTCTTCCTGGACGGTTTGAAGATCCGCCATGATCTGACAGGGATGCAGCAGGTCGGTGAGTCCGTTGATTACCGGTATGGTGGCGAAGCGAGCCAGCTCTTCGACGCGATCGTGGCCGAACGTGCGCACCATGATGCCGTCGAGGTAGCGCGAAAGGACCCGGGCAGTGTCCTTGAGCGGCTCACCGCGTCCGAGTTGAATGTCACGCGAGGAGAGGAACAGCGCGTGGGCGCCCAGCTGAAAGGCTCCAACCTCGAATGAGACGCGCGTGCGGGTAGAGCTCTTTTCGAAGATGAGACCAATGGTTTTGCCTTCGAGCGGCCTTTTGCCATAACGTTTTGCCTTCATATCAGCGGCCAACCGCAGCAGCGCGTACAGCTCGTCGGTCGTAAAATCCGGAATTGCCAGAAAATCCCGCTTGCTCACAGGATGTACCTCCTCAGATCCTCGTCATCGAGGATCTCCTTCAGCCGCTCACGCACGACCTGTCCATCGATCCTGATGTGCTTGATGTCGGATTCTGGGAGATCGAACAGCACTTCATCCAGCAGCGTGGTCATGACCGTGTGCAGGCGGCGCGCGCCGATGTTCTCCATTCGGCTGTTGGCTTCAGCGGCGATGCGCGCAATCTCGCGGGTGCCGTCATCGGTGAACTCGAGTTCGACGCCTTCGGATTTGATCAGGGCCTGGTATTGTCGCAGCAGCGCGTTCTTCGGCTCGCCCAGGATGCGGACAAAGTCGGCTTCGGTGAGCGGGCTCAATTCCACACGGATCGGGAAACGCCCCTGCAATTCCGGAATCAGGTCACTGGGCTTGGATACGTGGAACGCGCCGGCGGCGATGAAGAGAATGTGATCGGTCCGGACGATGCCGTACTTGGTCTGCACGGTACTGCCTTCCACAATCGGCAGCAGGTCGCGCTGTACGCCCTCGCGGCTGACATCGGGCCCGGCCGGACCGCGCTCGCCCGCGATCTTGTCGATCTCGTCGAGGAAAATGATGCCCATGTCCTCGGTGCGCTCGAGCGCTTCGTTCACCACTTCATCCATGTCGACCAGCTTGTCCAGCTCATCCTGCAACAGGATGCGGCGCGCTTCGCTCACCGATACCGTGCGGCGCTTCTTCCGCTTCGGCATCATCTCCTGCAGCATCTCGGTGAAGTTGTCCATGCCTTCCATGCCGCCCATCGGGATCATCATGTTTTCGATGGACGCGCTGTGATGGACCTCCACATCGACCATGCGCTCCTCGAGCTTCCCGTCATGCAGCAGCGTACGCAGCTTCTCGCGGGTGCGCTCACGGCGCTCCTTGATGCGCTCCTGTTCACCCGCGCCCAACTCGGTGTCATCCAGGTCGCGCTCCTGAGCCGGACCGTCCGGTCCAACCACGAAGGCACGGATGCGCGGAGATTCAGCCGGCTTCGGCGCTTCACCTTCCGGGGCAGGCGGCAACAGCAAATCCAGCAGCCGCTCTTCCACGCGCTGCTGTGCCATTTCCTCGACGTCGGCCTCGCGTTCTTCACGCA
Source organism: Gemmatimonadota bacterium (assembly GCA_040902615.1). Lineage (GTDB taxonomy): Bacteria > Gemmatimonadota > Gemmatimonadetes > Longimicrobiales > RSA9 > JBBDWZ01. The sequence continues at coordinate 5,838 of JBBDWZ010000224.1, forward strand.
CCAGGTTGACGGCAAAGTCGACCAGGTCGCGCACCATCGACTCGACATCACGGCCGACATAGCCGACTTCGGTAAACTTAGAGGCTTCCACCTTTACGAAGGGCGCGCCGGCCAGCCGTGCCAGCCGCCGCGCGATCTCGGTTTTGCCAACGCCGGTCGGACCGATCAGGATGATGTTGTTGGGCATGATCTCCTCGCGGAGATCTTCATCCACCTTTTGACGACGCCACCGATTGCGTAACGCAATCGCGACCGCACGCTTGGCTTTGTGCTGGCCTACGATGTATTTGTCCAGCTCGGTTACGATCTGGCGCGGTGTGAGGTCCTCGATTTGAGGGGACTCCTCGGCTGGGTCCGGCGTTACTTCTACAGTCGACACGTCAGCGGTTCTCCAAAACTGCGTCGAGCTCTAAAACGGTGATCTCGCGGTTGGTGTAGATGCAGATATCGGCGGCGATCTCCAGCGATTGACGGACGATTTCCGGCGCAGACAATTGGGAGTGGGTCTTGAGCGCGCGCGCGGCCGCCAGCGCATAGCCGGAACCGCTGCCTATCGCTACGATCGCGTCATCCGGCTCGATCACGTTGCCATCGCCACTGATCAGGAACATGTGCGCGCGATCGGCAACGCCCAGCGCCGCCTCCAACCGGCGCAGATACCGATCCGTGCGCCAATCCTTGGCCAGCTCTACGCACGCTCGCGGGAGATTGCCCGGATAGCGCTCCAGCTTTTCCTCGAACTTCTCGAAGAGCGTGAACGCGTCCGCTACCGAGCCGGCAAAACCGGCTAGAATTTTTCCATCCTTGAGCCGCCGGACTTTCTGAGCACCGGATTTCACTACGGTATCGCCCAGGGTGACCTGGCCGTCTCCGCCCAGCGCGACTTTCCCGCCGTGCCGTACGGCGACAATGGTGGTTCCTCTATATCCCGTGCCGGACATTATCCTCTCGGGGTGTTTGGGGGGCGGTAACGTAGGCCCGCAGGGTTGGTACTGCCAGTATGGCGGTCTCGAAACGAGTGATCCGGGGGCACAAGCGCGGATGGGCAGCCAACCGGCCCGCCACGTGCGGAAGGCGCCGTCGGCAGGAGCGTGTCGTCGGAGCCGGGAATCGTTCCGGACCGGATGAAAAGGAAACTGAGTCGGGAGGCGATGGTCAAATTCTGGCCCGGTCCGGGCGTATTTGCGGTGTGCTGGCTGTGTGCGGGGGCTGTTGCGGGCCAGAGCGGAGAGGAGCTGCTGCAACAGGCCCGAGCCGCTCGTGATGACCGGGCATTTGCGCGGGCGGTCGAGCTCACGCGCCGATATCTGGAGCAGCAGCCAGGGGACGGCGGCGCGCACTGGATGCTGGGCCAGCTTCTTTACTGGCAGCAAGACGCAGGCGGCGCGGTGCAGGAATACGAGCGTGCTCTGGCATTGCTGCCGGAGGACAGCAATCTCCGCATCGATTACGCGCGGATGCTCCACCAGGTCGGACGCTTTCACAGTTCAGCGCGTGTGCTGGAAGCGGTCAGTGAATCCACCAATTCCGATGTAAGCAGCTTGCGGCGCGATCTGCGCGCAGCGATGGCGCCATGGGTGAATGTTGCTGTGCGGGTCGACGATGATGATCAGCCACGCCGGAACGTCGGGCTGCAGGTCGAGCATATACGATTGTTGTCCGATCAAGTCAGCGCCCGAGCCTGGGTCAATCAGCGATGGATCACGAACCCGGAGAGCACGCTGCGCGAGACGCGCGTGGATGCGACCGCAGGACTATCCTGGCGCGCGTCCAGGATTGGAATGGCGCTGAACGGCGGCGCGAGTGGCGCCGCGGGCGCATGGAGGCCGATCGGGTCAGCACTACTCGCGTTGCCGTTGTCGAAGGGCGTTGAGCTCAACGCAATTGCGAGCCGTGCGCCGTACGAGTCTACACTGGCAAGTCTGGATTCCTTGATTCTGGTGAGCAGTCTCGATGCAGGGCTGGATGCCGCCAATGCACCACGCTGGGCCGGTGCCGCGCGCATCCAGGTCGACTGGTTCGATGATGCGAACGTCGTGGTCAGTACGTATGCCTGGCTGCTCGCGCCGATAGCTGACTGGCTGCGCGCAGGTTATGCGGCGGCCTGGCAGGACAGCCGCGAGTCCCGATGGGTGCGCGATCCGAGGCTTCCAGATCAACCGGGCCCGCCTGCCCGCGCGGACACCATTGCAGGCCGCTATGCGCCGTACTACACACCCACCGCGGTCACGACCCACGCTGCGCTGGTGGCCACAGTAGTGAACGTGGGCAAGAGCCAGCTTCGCGCGCGCTCGGCGTTGCCGATCTATGCGAGCGAGCAGGCGCCCGTGCTGCTGGGCGGGCAGGGCCAGAGCATCCTGCGTGCAACCTTTCCGCGGCGCTATCACCCGTGGACCGTGGCCGCGGGCTGGTCGCGCAACGTCAGCCCTGCGCTGCAGTGGTCCATCGACGCGGAATACGAACGCAAAACGTTCTACCGGATCGGCCGTGTCGGGATCAGCGTGACCTGGCGTCCCGGAGCCGATGCGCGTTAACGACCCCGAGCTCTGGCGCTGGCGGCGAGCGGCACCCGTGCGGCGCGCCGACCGCGTCATGCTGGCCGTGCTGGTGTTGGCGGGTCTATTACTCACCGTACGTTTCGCCGACTGGTGGTTTCGGCCGGCGCACGTTGCCAATACAGCCTTGTACGTGCTGCTGTCTCTGGCGATGTGGTATGGTGTTTCCCGCGTCGTCCTGGGGTGGATCAATCTGCTGGCCATTGCTGCACCTGAATTTGTGCCCGCGCCGGCCGGACTGCGCGTTGCGATTTTCACGACCAGCTCGCCGGGTGAGCCGCTGGCGATGTTCGAGAAGACGCTCGCCGCGTGCGCACGCGTGCGCTACCCGCACACTACGTATCTCCTGGATGACACGCGCGACCCGCGCTTTCGCGCAGTTGCCGAACGCTGTGGCGCAGTCTGGCTCGAGTTGGTAGGACGGCCGGGAGCGAAGGCCGGCAAGATCAATGCAGCGCTGCGCGAGACTACGGAGGATTTCATCCTGGTGCTCGACCCCGATCACATCCCGTTTCCTGAAATGCTGGATCGCGTACTGGGGCATTTCCAGGATGCGAAGACGGGTTTCGTGCAGGTCGCTCAGGCGTACTACAATCAAACGCAGTCGTTTGCGGCGCGCGCCGCCGCCGAGCAGACCTACACCTTTTACGGTCCAACCCAGATGGGGCTGTTCGGCCACCATTCAGCGGTTGCGATTGGCGCAAACTGCACGTTCCGTCGTGCCGCGCTGGAATCGATCGGCGGTCACGGCATTGGCCTGGCCGAGGACCTGGTCACATCGATCCGTTTGCATGCGGCGGGCTGGCACTCGATATACGTACCGGAAGTCGTGAGTCGCGGGCTGGTGCCCGAGGATCTCGGTTCGTTCTACAAGCAGCAGCTCAAATGGTCGCGCGGTGTGTACGAGGTTCTGTTCAGCGAGGTGCCCCACCAGTTTGGTTCGCTGAACTGGCGGCAGCGTCTGTCCTACCTCACCATCGGCACCTATTACGCGTTTGGCGTTACTACCGCGATGTACCTGGCAATTCCTTACGTATTTCTGTGGACCCGGGTCCAGCCTGCGGCGATGAACATCGCGGAATTCGTTTCGCATGGCGGGCCGGTCGCATTGTTGGGCATCGCCGTCTATCTGTACTCGCAGCGCTGGCTGGCCGACCGTTTGAGCGAAGCGGGCACCCACTGGCGCGCGCTGCTGCTCAAGGTCGCGTGTTGGCCGGTTTTCCTGAGCGGTACCGTGCTGGGGATTCTGCGCGCGGAGATTCCATACATTCCAACGGCCAAGGAAGCGCATCGCGGGCGCGTGCTGCGGCTGGCCTGGCCGCAGCTCACGCTGCTGGCGCTGTATCTTTTGACCGTTGCCTGGACGATTTATCAGCGACTTTGGCGGACGCCGGAGGCGGAGGTAGTTCTGAGCAGTGAAGCCGTCTGGGGCATGGTCGGCTTTGCCACGTTCGCGTTACTCATGCATGCCGGCGCTTTTTACGGCGCGTGGGAGGCAACCCATCCACCGAGTGGTAACGCGTGGAACGATGTAGACATAACCCGTATTGGCGGCGAGCGTGAAGCGTAGACATAGAATCCTGTTGAGCGTACTGGTGGCGGTGGCCAGTATCAGCGCCGTGATCAGTCTCGTGCTGCTCGGAACTGAAACCGAGGGTCCGCTCGGTCGTGCGCTGCAAGGGATCGGCAGTGGCGTTAGCCAGGCGGAAAACCGGGTGATGCGAAGCGTACGCGGCGCTGGTCGCTCGAAGGGACTGCAATGGGCCGAGCCGCTTCGCAAGGATCCGAACGCGCTTCGCCAGCCCGACACGCTGCTGCTCGGTGCCTACCACGACTCTTTGCCTGCCTCGCTGCAGGGCGTGTTACAGCTCGAGGCCGCGCTGGGTACCACGCTTCCATTGATTCAGATCTACACGGCGTGGGGTGACCGTCCCGATCAACGATTTCCTGGACGGCTCAGCCGCGCCATCGCTGAGCTCGGGTCCATTCCGGTCATTACCTGGGAGCCCTGGCTGGTCGACTTCGAGAATCGCCTCCATCCCGAGCTGCCTCTGCGCGATGCGCGCGATCGCGGTGGCCTCGCTGCCATCGCAAAAGGGGATTACGACTTCTACATCGATGCCTGGGCTCGGGATGCCGCCGCGTTCAAATCCACCATCCTGGTGCGCTTTGCGCACGAGATGAACGATCCATACCGATATCCATGGGGCCCGCAGAACAACAGCACCGGTGATTTCATTGCCGCGTGGCAACGCGTGCACCAGCGGTTCCGTGCCGCCGGCGCCAGCAACGTGCTCTGGGTCTGGGCGCCTCACGTCGCTTATGCCGGGTACGAGGCTTTTTATCCCGGTGCTGATTTTGTGGATTGGGTAGCAACCGGAGTGCTCAATTACGGTACGGTCGCGCAGTGGTCGAAGTGGTGGTCGTTCGATGAGATTTTCGGGCAGCGTTATCCGCGTCTGGCTTCATTCAACAAGCCGCTGATGATCGCCGAGTTCGGAACACTCGCAGTTGGTGGAGACCGAGTCGCCTGGTATCGCGATGCACTGACAGATCTGAAAACTCGCTTCCCCGCCGTCCATGCCATCCTCTTCTTCGAGGTCTCGCACGATAAGACGGTTACGTACCAGGTTCTGGATTGGGCGATCGCGCGAGACACCGCTACTCTGGATGTCGTACGTAAGACGCTCGGACTCGGGCAGTAACGGCACTGGGCACGCCCCGCAGCTCGTAGCTGCGCGCGAAGGCATGAGTTCGATCGCCGCCTCGCAGTTTGATTTCCGTGATTCGATCAAACAGTTGATGGCAGGACGAAAAACCTCCAGGCGTATAGAGCCGAAGGTTTTTCGTTGATTACACACGTCCGGGTCAGCAACCAACCGGTTGCTGTCGCAGACTCTGAAAGCGAAGCCCTGCACGTGCCCGCTGATTAGACTGCGACTAACCGAACGATGGCGGACGTTCAGAATGCTCGGCCCACACTGCACCCGAACCTCAGCCAACTAATCCGACGGCGCGGTGATTACTGCGAGCGATTTCAATACGAACGACTTGCCCACCGGAAAATGTCCGCGGACGGCCCCCCTGCAGTCGAGGGTCTGGACCGTGCGAGATTCACGAACACATACCTGCGATGCTCACGAGCGAGTTGGCCGACCCGATGGGGATCTCCCGCAGTAATTGCGGCCAGATACACGTTGAGCAATTCAATTCGGCGCTGATCGGTGTGATTTGAGCCGGCGCGTGAAGTGTCTCTGGCTGGACGGGAGTCACGGCTGGTGTTCCCACGACGCCAGCCAATGCGCCCAACACGACGAGACCCGGAAATCCAAACCTGCGCTGCACGTTGGGTAACATTTTGGCCTCTCCTAATCAGCTGTAGCTGCGGGAGCATAATCCCGGAGCAACAAAGATAAATCATTGCGATCAGCGCTGGGCAGTGTGGAATCCGAACGCCCGATGACTGAGCAGCCTGATCTTGTTGTTCATGCCTTCAAGCCGCGCATTGGTGAGCCGCCTGTCGATAAAGGCGAGAACGCCTTCGAGGTGCGTCTGAATTTTCGCGCGAGGCGCTGAAACGGTTTCAATCGCGAGCGGGCCGCCCAACCGAGCCAATCCTCAATACGCAGCCCAGCCTCCTCTCGGGTGTCGCACTCAAACACGTCCAGGAAACTCTCCTTGAGCAAGTGCGCGCGGTAAATCGGTCGTTGAAGCGGGCAATCCACGAGAGCTTCCGTCCTTCGATCGGACTCAATCGCGTTGGACGTTTGAGCAGCGCCCACCGGCTGCCCTTAAGCCGCGAGCGCTGCCCTGGCGGAAGCTTGGCCATCTGCTGTCGGCGAACCTCATCCACGGCATCGTTGGCTAGACGGGCCACGTGAAACCGATCGTTCACAACCTGCGCTTGCGGCGCCCACCCCCGGATCGAAAGCATATAAGCCGACGAGAAATCGACGCTGGCCAGCTCGAGCAAATGTGCCCCTTTACGGCCAAGTGCCGGAAGAATGCGTCCAGTGTTTCCGCCGATTTACCTTCGCCCACCCAGAGCTGCGACTGTCGTTAGGCGCAGAACAACCTGTAATGCGGAAAAATGCCAACGGGCTGGAGCACCGCACGGCCGCGTTAACGCATGCACAGGCGTACGGTCTGGTGCTCGATGATTCGCAGACCGATGAGTTCGTGGGCATGTACGTGAATCAACGCACGCTCGATTACGGTACGGACGGTAGAAAAACCGTGCAGCTGTTCCTGGATCGCGGTCACGCGGCCGGCATCAGCCCGTACCGTGTGATCGTCGAATGGGCTGAGTGAGGTACCTTGGTGCTGCCGAGCAACGCAAAACGTGTATCGCGCCGCGCCGAGTGGCCAGGTTACCGGAACGTTGGACCGTGCCACGACCGGATCCCTGTTTGCTGCCCAGGTGAGTCCAGCCGTGGCTCGCGACCTGAGGCCGCTGAACAAACGAACCCCCGCCAAGCGAGAAGCTATTCGGCCGGTGCGAGTCCAGCCTATAGTGTGATGACCGCGTGTTCCGGAAGAAATCGCTAGCTCGCGCCGGAACTTCTCGAGCGACGTTGATACGGCCACTCGTACCATGGCGATGCTCGACTAATGGCATGAAGGCATAGAACTGCCAGCGGACGTTGCCCACCGAAAACCGGTGAGCGTAAAGTTGGATTGGCACCAATCCGACGTTCCTCTGAACGACTGACTCAGTGTTTCGGCGAGATGCGTGATCCGACTAGTGAACAGGGGCATCGAGTACCTCCCTGACTTTCTTCGGCAGTCCAGCGTAAACGGCTTCTCGATGAAGCGGGCAGTCGACGACCTGCTCGGCCTTCCTGTCGGTACATGACGTCCAGAATTGTCGATTGCGTGGTTCACGAGTGTCGCGCAAACCAGCGCTTCTGTTCTACCCGAATTGGAATGTTCGCGATCACGTTACCGTGGCAACCGAGCACCTGAACGCTGTGACGAATGTCATTGTAGTAGACCGTCTTGCCAACCGGCCCCAACAGGGCATTCAATTCGTTCGGGTCCGCTGATGCTTCGACGGCAATTCTCAATTGTTCGATCGACTGAAAAGCGAAATTGGGTTCGCATTCCTCGTGCTGGTCGCACGTTCCCTCATTGCACGTCTCCAGATGTGACGATTCGTGTGTTGTGTCGACCGCCGTGACAATATCGTGCTCGCCGGGATCCTGACATGGTCGACATTTGTACTTGCACCCGCCCCCCTCGGTGAGCCGCATGACCACATCTTTTGTCAAACCGGGTTGAGGCGACCTTGCCGACGAACCGCCGAGAAGCGCGGCCGCTGCGATTAATGGGATAGTGAAATAACGCAGTTTCATGCTTACCTCCGGGTGTTGGGGTCCACAACTACGCGAGCGATTACCACTCGCGGGGTGCCGTCAGATTCTTCTCGCGCGAACGACACGAGATCAGGCGCAGGGAAGTTGTAAATATCCGGGGCAACGATGAGATGCGAGATGAGTTCCCCTGTATCGGGTGACAACAGTTCTATGCGAGAATCACGGATTCGCTCAGCGTCCGTCACAATCTGATGATCCAAACCGGGCTTGACGAAATCCCGCCATTGCCTTGAAGGCACTTGAATCGCCGCGATCAGCCACCCGCGAGGATGCTCCGAAATAGCGGAGAGTAACGGCGGCGGCTGTATGAATGTTGTCTTGGGGTCGCGCACCGGCGGCGGCTGAACGAACCAGTCGCGTTTCGGTCTCAATGTTTTCACGTGCTTACCTGCAAGTGTCCATTTCTCGATCGTGTATTCCGTCGCGCGACCAATCCAGATGCTTCCATCGGCGCTTACGCTGAGAACACGATAACCGTCCAGCGCGCGTACCGGATTGAACTTTCCATCACCACCAAATGAACGCCGTATGTTGCCGTCGCTACCGACGTGGTGCAACGGGAGACCGATGCGGTCTGGCGTTCGCAGAATCCCACCGGTGACAATTGCGTCCGGCCCCAAATAGACGAAGCTGTTGGGAGGATCGAAATTGAGCACCGTCGTGCGAACCAGTGCGAAGGCGGGCGAGTACACAGTCAGCCGACGGTTGCCGTTATCAACCACCAAAAGGCTATCGCCAGGCGTGACCATAAGAGCGGCGATCGAGTGGAACTCACCAGGGCCCTGGCCACTTCGACCAATGGTCCGCAGATACCTGCCCGAAGCATCGAATACCTTGATATTCGTACCGAATCCCTTCGCGACGAAATACAACCCCGCTGAGGATCGCTTTACGATTATGGAACGATCGTCTTCGATAATCCCAGGCCCGTCGCGGTCTCCCAACACCACGATCTCCTCCAGTCGGAGCGCGCAACCCTTGCAGGACGCGCTCTGGCTCTGGAGTTCGCTGGACGCAAACGCCGCAATGCAGAGTGCCAGACCGAGCACTCGATGGGCAGTCATAACACGTCTGGTGAACGAGTCCAGCCGAACGCAAAAGGTGCGCATCTCGCCACTCCGAACGTTGCGGTGATCAGGCGATCGGTCACTCACGACTTGCGCCTTGTCGTCATTCCAGTTTTAATCACACTATTCATGGACAGTGTTCAGGGAGCATACACATATATTAACCCATGAAGGGCCCTTCCCCCCCCCGTGCGATCCATTTCCTTGCGGAATGTCGTGATCCAGGGCCAATATGTGGCGTCAACCATCGTTCAATGTTGACGAGGGCAGAACCGTGCAGCGGATTCCATCACAACCAATACCCTTCGACGACGATGCCTTCCCGATTCTGGTTCCGCGTGCTGATTTGGTTCTTATTGCCTATGGTGTGTTGCACGATCGTGATGCAGCGGAGGATGTAGTTCACGACGTTATCTGTTCTTTACTTGCACGTCCCGTTTCGTTGATCACTGTGCCAGCGCCGTACCTTTGTACTGCAGTGAGAAACCACCCTCTCAAAACTCTCGGACAACAACGTCGAAGAACAGCCTTGTTGAGCAGCGCGCATTCGCCTTTGCGTGTTGACGAAGCTTTCTCATGGCAACCTGAGCGAATAGATCAGGAGCTTCTGTTCGATCAAGTGGTTGCCGAGATCCATTTCCTTCCCCCTCGTGCGAGGGAGATCGCGACCTTGCATTGGCTAAACGGCCTCTCGGTTGGCGAAATCGCGCATCGGCTTGGAGCCAGTCGGAAAAGCGTTGAAAAGCGGATTACATATGCGCGCAAAACTCTATTGAGCCACGTCGAAACGCCACACTAACGTTCACTGCGCATCGCAACATGCCGGTACGTCAGGATGGTCAATTATGCCCGCGGATGCGCTTGATCGTAGACCTTCTTCAGTCGCTCTTTGGATGTGTGCGTGTAGATGCGCGTGGTGGACAGCGATGCGTGTCCCAGCAGTTCCTTGACTGCCATCAGATCGGCGCCAGCATCGAGCAGGTGGGTAGCGAAGGAATGCCGGAGCGAGTGCACGGATAACCCGGCATCCTCGGCGATCTTTTTCAGTTCACGGCTGACGATGTTCTGGACCTGTCGCGTGGTGATGCGCCCGCCGCGCTCGGACAGGAAAAACGCTTTCCGCTCGGCTGGAGGGGTTTTGGCCAGGTTCTCGGCGCGGCGCAGCTCG
>JBBDWZ010000225.1:0-15939 GCA_040902615.1 Gemmatimonadota bacterium
CCCGCGCAATCAGCGGGCAAAACTATTACCCTTGACAATCGCTCTCATAGAACGCCCCAAGTGTAACCTGCAGGCCCCGCCAGAAACCACCACGCTCGGAATCACTATACGAGTTCTCACGCAGCACTGTGGACACAGCCTTCACTTTGCCAGCATCCACGCGTTTGAAAACAGTATACGAGTTCCCGCCACGCAGCATCTGTTGAAATGATCCGCCTGACAGGTTCACACTTTCGTTATGCAGCCGACCCAGAATGCCTGCAATCGTTATTCTTGCGGTGAACGAGTACATCAGGGGAGGACTCGTCAGTTCGCTGCTTCCCATTCGTCTCGAGATACACCGGCCTGACGGAGAATGCGCGTCAATAGTTCTCGTCCTATGTCGCCGGTATGCGGATTGGAACGCGTACCGTTCGCTCACCACGAATCATGAACTGGTGCTTGCCACCCGAATAGGGACCGTCGAAACCAAGATGTTGTAGAACACGGACCAAGTCGCGGCGACTGATCGGTCCGAACCGCGGCATCAGCCTACTTTGCGGATTCGAATTTCTACGCCATCTACAGCAGGTAGCTCGAGGTTGCGCGAAACTCTAAATAGAACCCACTCCTCCAGTACCTCTTCAAGTTCGGCGCGACAAGCTTCGAGCGTAGCAGCATTCGCGTAGACGCCTTCGAAACCATTGATCTCCCCGTAAACGGTAGAGTCTCCGGCTAGAGTCTCGTACTTAGCGTGACGCATAGCGGCGTCTATGTACTGACGAACCAATCGGACCTCCTATCCGAACGTCGGTCAGGGTAACATAGCGAGATTCTCATTTAGTAAATAGCCGTTTAGCGGCCGCACCGCGGACCAGATCAACGGCCGAAAAGCCGCCGAGTTTAATAATGAGACGCAGCCACTAAGATTTCCGGCTGCATAACGCCTCTCTATGCTTCTCTTCCCGGCTCAAATCACATTTCGTTTGGGTTGCGGGAACCAGCACGTCAAGTAGGCGCTACCAGGGTGATACGGCAAGATAATTCCAGAAGGGCGTCTTCGGGAACCAGTCCCAAACTGGATTTGAAAGGGGCCGCCGTAGAAACCGCAAATCTGCGCCTGGCGCTGATCGGACGCGGCTTGCCCGGCAATTGAAGCCGATCAGCGCAGGGTTAATCCAACAATTCCCGATGGGCGTCCGTGCAGCGTAAGTCCGCCGAGAGGGGTGCGCGCGTCGAGCAGGGTAATCCCGGCGCAAGTCGCGTTGGTGAGCGCGAGCTAATCCCGAGGTCGAAGTAGAAGCAACGGCCGGTTGCATAAGGAGCGACCGACGAACGCAAGGCCGATTTGGGGGCTGCCCAGTTTCACATATCTCGGCGCTCCGGCCCAGACTCAGGCCTGGGCGTGGACGCTGATGGTTGCTCTCCCCGATGCTTCGCGGGTGCGTGCTGGGTTGATCGCTCGCGACCCTCGGCACCCGGCGATTTCGGCCATTGTCGGGCAGCAAGATCCCATTGCAGTGTCTCGGGAGCGAACGGCCGGGCGTGCGCATCGCCGCTGTATTCTTCGTCCGGATCCGGCCGGTCCAGTGGGCTCTGGATGTTGTAACCGGTCTGCTCGATGACGTGCAGGTAGATCATGGTTGTGCGGACGTCCTTGTGACCCATCACCTGCTGTAGCGTGCGGATGTCGCAGCCGCCGCGCAGCGCCTCGGTCGCAAAGAAATGTCGAAAGGTGTTGGCAGCTCGCGCGCTTCGCGATGCCGGAGCTGCGAACGGCAGCCTTCACGACACGCTGAACCGCCGTAGCGTGGAGCGACCAGCGCCCGTTTCGGCCTGTCGCCGGATCCCGATTGATGCTGCTGGCCGGGAAGATGAACTGCCAGCCGATCTCGTGACCGGCTCCCGGGTCCTTGCGATGGAGCGCGGCCGGCAGCGGCGCCCAACCATGATCGCGCGCTCGATCTTTGCGATGCAGTTCCGCCGTTTGAGCGATTTGCGCGCGCAGCAATTCCCCGGCTCGTCTCGACAACGGCACATATCGGTCCTGGTTCCCCTTCCCGTCCCGTATGAGGATCTGGCGCAGCTCGAAATCGATATCCTTGATTCGCAGTCGCAGGCACTCTTCAAGCCGCAATCCTGCGGAGTAGAGCAGCACCACGATGAGAAAGAATTTGCCGCGCAATTGTGCGAGCACGCGCAGCACTTCACGGTGCGAGAGCACCACAGGCTCGTCGCGGGGCCCTTTGGCGCGAGCGATGCTGCTCATTTCGTCACGACCAGGATCTCACGGAACATGAAACTCAGTGCGGCGGCCGCCTGGTTGCGGCTGCGCGCGGCCAGGCGCTCGTTCAAGGCGAGGTGCTCGAGGAACGAGGTTGCGTGGCCAGCAGCGAACTGCTCGGGATGATCGAACGATCCGGCGTGAAACCGCAGAAACCTTCGAACCCAGCTCAGATACGAACGCTCCGTCTTCAGAGAATACTCACGGGTTCGGACGGTCCGACGGATCTCGTCGAGTAAACGGTTCGCGGCTGCGTCGTACGGCTCCGAAGGCGTGACCGCCGGGAGTTGGACGGAAGGCGAGGCAGCGGGAGACCCAACATCAGCCACTGTCCGTGCGGGTGCCGGAAACTCGAACCGGAACAAGGATCGCAACGCAATGCCCGTTTTTAAGCGCGCCAGCGCAGACTATCGCAGGGGCGGACTTTTCATCTGCCATGCCAGTCACCTCGTGAAATCGATTGCCGTAATCCAGTAAATGAGGATCCGGCGTGGCGCACTGGAATGGCGCGATGGGACGGGTTAGCTCAACAGCAACTCGAGTTCCGCACGGCCGATCCCGGCTAATCCACTCTCGTTTTCGCCCAGGATTGCATCGGCCAGGTCCCGCCTCTGTTGCTGCAGCTCGATCACTTCGGTTCGACGGTATCGGCCGCAATTAGCCGCAAAGCGTACACCCGGCGCCGCTCCATGAGGACGAGAACAGGTAATTCGTTGACCTCACGACGCGACATTCGCCGTCTTCAAGATCGTATACCACCCCACCAGGAAGGAAGCGGCACGCTGGATGGTCGTTGATTCAGGCGGGTTGTGCGAGGCACGGTGGAGTTACCAGCGGACCTCGAAGTTCACGATATCGGTCGTGACAATGTGCTAGGGCGGTGGCAGGACAGCCTTCGTGTGGAGTACGTCCGTCGTCATCGACTTGACCGCAACCACTGACGTCGTAGTCGTGGTCGTAGTCGTTCTCGTCCGTTAATCCGTTAAAACCTCACGACGCGACGTAAGCCGTCTTCAGTATCGTATAGAACTCCCTCGCGTATGCACCCTGCTCTCGCGGGCCGTAGCTCGATTGCTTGCGACCGCCGAACGGCACGTGGTAGTCCAGTCCGGCCGTAGGCAGGTTGACCATCACTAACCCGCTCTCCGCGTTCCGCTTGTAGTGGTTCGCATACTTGAGTGATGTCGTTACGATGCCGCTCGACAGACCGAATGGCGTGTTATTGGCGACAGCCAGCGCTTCTTCGTAGTTGCGCACCTTGATGACGGCGGCAACCGGCCCGAAGATCTCCTCCTGGTTGATGCGCATCTCCTGTGCAGTGTCGGTAAAGATTGCGGGCGCCATGTAGTAGCCGTCCGTGTCCCGTTTCAAGCGCTCACCCCCCCACAACAGGCGCGCACCTTCCTTTCGGCCGATGTCGACGTACTCGAGGTTCTTCTGGAGCTGCCGATCGTCGACCACGGGCCCGATCTCGGTGCCGGGCTTGAGCGCATCATCCACCACCAGCTTCTTCATTCGCTCGACCAGTGCGTCGACGAATCGGTTGTGAATGCCTTCGGTCACGATGATGCGGCTGGAAGCAGTGCAGCGCTGGCCGGCCTGGAAGAATGCGCCGTTGACCGCAACCGACACGGCCGTTGCGAGGTCTGCATCGTCGAGCACGACCAGCGGATTCTTGCCACCCATCTCGAGCTGTACGCGCGCACCGTTCTGCACGGCCGCGGCAGCAACGCCCGGGCCTACTTCACGCGAGCCGGTGAAGCTCACAGCATCGATGCCGGGAGCCGATGCGAGCGCGGCACCCAGCTTTGCACCCGGTCCCATGACCAGGTTGAGCACGCCTGTGGGCAGCCCGGCGCGTTGCACGATATCCGCCAGCGCCCAGGGTGATGCGGGTACCAGCTCGGCGGGCTTGAAGACCACGCAGTTACCGAACGCGAGTGCGGGCGCAATCTTCCAGGCCGGAATTGCGAGTGGGAAATTCCAGGGCGTGATCGCCGCTACGACACCGATAGGCTCGCGCGTGATCTCGACTTCAATGCCCGATCGCACGGAATCCAGCTTCTCGCCGCCGATGCGGACGGCTTCACCGGCGAAGTACTTGAAGATGTAGCCCGCGCGTGCGGCCTCGCCGATCCCGTCGGCCAGCGGCTTGCCTTGCTCGCGTGAGAGCAGCCGGCCCAGCTCGTCCTTGCGCGCCAGGATCTCGGTGCCCGCGCGATCCAGGATGTCGAACCGTTCCTGCGGTGTTGTCCGCGACCAGCTCGTGAACGCCTGCCGCGCGGATGCGATCGCGTGATCCAGGTCGGCCGATGTTGCGCGCGCAAATTCACCGATGACATCGGGTAGGTTTGACGGATTGATGTCGGAATTCCAATCAGCCGACTCGACCCTTCGACCGGCAATCAGGTTCGGGAATGTAGTTGCCATGCGTCCTCGTTTATTGGATCCGCGGCTTCTCGATGCCCGCGAGCTCGCACAGGATGTCGACCATGGCGGAGAAGTCCTTGCTGCCATGGCCCTGGCTGCGCGCGGCACTGTACGCCTCGCGTGCCACCGCTGCAATCGGCACCGGCACCTTCGACGCGTTGGCCGCTTCGACGATCAGTGAGAGATCCTTGTGCGCCAGGTCGATGGTGAATCCGGGCGCAATGTCGCCTTTGAAGACCTTGGTCGCCCAGGCCAGCTTGAGCTGGCCGTTGGTCGCAGTCGTGCCGTGGATCACGTCGAGCGTCTTTTCCAGCGACAGGCCAAACCGCTGCGAAAGAGCGATTGCCTCGGCATTGAGCTGGCACGAGATGATGGCCAGGTAGTTGTTGACCAGCTTGGTGCGCATGCCGGTGCCAACCGCACCGCAATGGTGAATGGTCGTGCCCATGGCCTCGAGCAGCGGCTTGACACGCGCAAACACGTCATCGGCGGCGCCCACCATGAACAGCGACTCACCGCGTTGCGCGTGACTTGCCAGCCGACCCACTGGTGCATCGACGAAAGCAATGCCCTTGGCGGCGGCCGCGGCTGCGAGCCGATCGGTCACACGCGGATCGATCGTGCTCAGGTCGACGATCACACTGCCGCGCCGCGCGTGTGCGAGAACACCATCAGCACCCGCAATCACGTCATCGACTACCGCGGAGTCAGGCAGCATCGTAAACACGACGTCACGACTCGCGGCAATGGCGCCCGCACTGTCTGAAGCCGTTGCCCCGATCTCAACCAGCGCGCGCACGGCGGCGCGATCGATGTCGTGAACGACGAGGGGGAATCCCTTCCGAACCAGATTCGAGGCCATGGGCCCGCCCATGTTGCCCAAGCCGATGAAACCGATCTGTTCCATTCAGACACCTATTACGTGGAGTCCAATGGCACGCGCCGCCATGGCCAGCGATCTATCGTGTGTGGCCATGGTCAAGTCCTATTTCGCGCATCGCGCCAGCTGATGGCGGTTGACAGGTAGATCGCACCGAGCGTGCCCAGCGGCGTCGAGAACGGCTCGGAAGCACGACGCCACACGGGCCGGCCGACCTCCACAACTTCGACCGCTTCGAGCAGTCGGTAAACCGCGGTGCGCCGTTCTGCCACTTCGTCCGCGGACAACGACCCCTGCCGCGACAATTGATCGAGCGTTCGCAGACACTCGACCTCCGTTAGCGCACTCGCTACTGCGGACTTGACCTGCTTCCACTCCGCGAGCTGGTTCGCCTCGCCCAATACAAGTCGCAACACCACCGACGCGTCGAGGTACGCGATCATCGCGACGGCAGCCGCTCCTCCATTAGCGCCGTCAAACTATCCACGCTCCGGCCAAGTGGTGGCGGCAGCTTGACATCACGCAATGCCTGGATTGGCTCACGGACCATTAGTGCGCCGCCCGCCGACACGTACGGAACCAGTCGTGCGATCGGAGTGTCGCGATCAAACACGGTCACCGGGTGTCCCCGACGGGCTGCTCGCAAGTACTCGCTCAATCGCGCCTTGAGCTCTGCGACTCTCACCGTTTTTTCAGCTCTTTCTTTCATGGTCATAATACAGTCATATATAGTCACCATGGTCAACTGGATCGCACTGCCGCGATGAACGCCGAACTGCGCCGGTTGGTTGGGCCGGGAGACTTGGGCCCCACTGCGCCCGGCACGGGTGCAACGCTGAGTACTACTACCGTCGGGCCGCGCGCGTCCAATGCGCCTACGATCCCCGATTTCCATTCGCCGTGATTGGCAAATGATTGTACGGATGTGATCCCGCACGCGCGCGCAACTGTGGCGTAATCTACGCGGCTCCGATCGACGCCAACCGTGGCCGGCGTAGGCTGCGCACCGGTGACTTCATAAACTCCATTGTCGAAGACGATCACGACCAGATTCTGCGGACGCGCAGCCGCGATCGTAGCGAGTGAACCCAGATTCATGAGCAGCGAGCCATCGCCCATCAGTGCGATCACGCGGCGCGTAGGCTGCGCCAGCGCCAAACCCAACCCCAGCGATGCAGCATGCCCCATCGCGGAGGGCACGTAGACGAAGTCGAGCGGATGCAGCGGTCCCAGCGCCAGCCACTCGCGCGCCGTGCCCATCGATGAGATCACGATGTCAATCGGTCCGCGTGCATCGCGTACGATGGCCACGGCTTCGGTGAGCGGCATGCGATCGCTCATGCGCGCCCCTCTGCGATGAGGGCCACGCCGGGCTTACCCGCAGTCCGGCACGCGATGGCATGATCGCGCATCTCGCCCAGCTGGTCGCCGCTTGTGATGAGCCGGTAATCCAGCTTCCAGGCGTCGAGAATTGGTTCGGTGAACACGAGGCAGGTATCACCCGGCAGCGTTTCCTGGTTGAGGTAGCTGCGGTATCCCACCACCGCGTAGATCGGCAGCTTCCAGTCGTGCACGATGTTGCGCAGTGCATCGCCCGACTCGAACAGGCCCGTGCATTGAATCAGCACCAGCGGCGTGGCGCCGCCCAGGTATAACCCACCCGCAATCGCCCAGGCCTCGCCCTCGCGGCACACGCGCACGACGCGAACGCCCGCACGCTCGATCGCGCCATCCCAGCGGCCAATCGTGCTGTCCGGCACCGTGATCGCGTGGGTGAACCCGAGCTCCGCGAGGAGCTGTGCAATCGGTTCAGCTGTGAGCATGGATCGCCGGTGTTGTGAGCAGGAATTGCTCGATGTTACGGACGGCGAGGTCGAGACCATCCTCGATGACTTCGGGAGTCATGCCCGCGATGTGCGGTGTCAACACGACATTGGGCAGCGTGAGCAGCGGGTCCGCAGCGGAAATCGGCTCTTGCTGAAACACATCGAGCGCCGCGCCGGCGAGGCGTCCGTGCCGCAGCGCGTCAACCAGAGCGTCGGCGTCGATCAGCGCACCACGCGCGGTGTTGACCAGAAACGCGGTCGGCTTCATCAGTGCGAGCCGCTCACGGCTGACGTAACCCTGCGTCTCGGGCGTGACTCGCAGGTGCAGGCTCACGACATCCGATTCGCGCAACATCACCTCTATGGGCACATACCTGGCGCCGACTGCAGCTGCGCGTCCATCGTCGGGACGCGACGACGTGGCGAGGAGCAGCACACCGAACGGCGCCAGTAGCGTCGCGACGCGGCTGCCGATCGCACCGAGCCCGATGATACCGACTGTTTTTCCCTCCAGCTGGACCACGGGTTCACGCGCCCAGCCGCCCGCGCGCAGGTCGTGATCCAGCGCCGGGATCCGCCGCATCAGTGAGAGCAGCAACGCCAGCGCGTGCTCGGCGACTGCGTTCGCGTTGACGCCGGTTGTAGTCACGACGGTGACGCCGCGCGCCTGGCAGGCGGCCAGATCAACGTGATCCGTGCCCGTGCCCCAGATAGAGATCAAACGCAATTTCGGGCACGCATCGAGTACGCGCGCGAAGTAGCGGGCATGCGCCCGGATGTTGAGGACCACTTCGGCGTCGGCCACGCGACGGATCAGCTCGGGCTCCTGATCCGCGCCACGTTCCGTGT
Organism: Gemmatimonadota bacterium; assembly: GCA_040902615.1. GTDB lineage: Bacteria > Gemmatimonadota > Gemmatimonadetes > Longimicrobiales > RSA9 > JBBDWZ01. The sequence goes on from JBBDWZ010000225.1 coordinate 8,249, forward strand.
GGACCGTGACTTCACCCAGTCCGCGCAGTCGTGACTCGGCGGCCGAACCGGAGAATACGGGCGGATAGTCGTCGGGAACGACAATTCTGGCGCTCATGCTGTCAGAACTGACCATCTTCCCTCGAGTCATGCAACTCGCATGGCGGTAGCGGCGGGAGGCGTCGTCGTGTAGGCTTTTCTGTACGGCGATCCAGGCATTCCCAAAAACACTATCCAGTGGCACCCGAAATCCTGCGAGGTGCGACGTGAACACCAGGACCGGTTCGTTTCTCGCGAAGTGCGTGCTGCTTGGGGGCTTCGCGTTCCCGCACGCGCAAAACGCAGCCGCGCAATCCATCCCCAGCGCGATCCTGCCATCGGCACGCCTCACCGTAGGTGCAGAAGGCGATTCCGTCCAGGAATTCGACCGGGTGGTGACACCGTTTCTGATGCCCGATGGCCGGCTGGTGGTGCCGCTCAGCAGCGCCAACACGATCCGCGTATTCACGGCCGCTGGCCGGTTTGTGAATAGCCTGGGACGGCGCGGCGCTGGACCGGGCGAATTCACGAGGCTCTCCGCGGCGTGGCCGCGTGGCGATACCATCGAGGCCTTCGATCATCAACTCCGGCGGATCACCCGATTCCTGCCGAACGGGCGCGTTGAAGTCGTCACCTTGCGCGGAACCGTGCGCGATTTGTCATTGACAGGCGCGGCCATGGGCGAGGGCTGGATGGCCGGCGGTGTTGCCTCGGGTGGGAGGGGCCGCCGTGACAGCGTCGTGCTGCATCACTTCGCGCGCGACGGCAGCGATCGGGGCGAGATCGCGCGGACTCTGGGTTTTGCCCGGTACCAGTCTCCGGTCATGTCGGGTCCGGAGCCGTTCTCTCCTCGCCCCGTCGTCGGTGTGCAACGCGGGCTCCTCTACATCGCCGACAATCAAACGCCCTCGATTCGGGTCATGCAATCGAACGGCACCGTGCAGCGGACGATTACATGGCAGCCGGGCCCGGCGATCTCGCCGCGGGAAGCGTTGCGCACGGTCATCGATGCGGCGGTTGCCAAAGCACCTGCAAACCAGGCCGTAAACACGCGTATCAGGTGGGAAGCCGCGCCAGTCCGTGAGAGGTTGCCCGCATTCTCGTGCTTCATCGTCGACGATCTGGGCTTCATCTGGGTGCGTCCCTACGAACCGCTCAAACACTCGATGGCGCTCGGAGGGCTGATGCTACCTGGTGGTGGGCCGGGCGGGCGCTGGACGATTCTCTCGCCGGCCGGAGTGAAGGTAGGCGAAGTCGACATGCCGAGTGACTTCGAGCCGCTGCGCATCACCTCCGATGCAGTGATCGGTGTTGCGCTCGATGAGTTCGATGTCGAAACCGTGCGCGTGCATTCTATTCAACGCCGCCGTTAGCAAAACTCGCCAGAGGAGAACTGTATGTCGTTGCGAGCGATGATTGCCGCACTGAGCGTCAGCTGCCTGGCCACGCTCGCGCCCGAGCGTTTAGTGGCTCAAGTCGCTCAGCGAGCTGAGGGCGCCCGCATCTTCGCGGCCTCGTGCGCGAGCTGCCATAGCGAAGCGCAGAGCGGCCGCACGCCTAGCCGCTTCTCGCTGAGCGGCTTGTCACCGCGAGCCATCCTGGCCGCGCTCGAGGCCGGCACCATGAAAGCCGAGGGCGAAAAGCTCACACGCGAGCAACGCATCAGCATCGCCGAGGCGCTGACCGGTCGTGCCTTCTCGCGAACCCTGCTGCCCGAGGGCGCATTCTGCGCCACGCTCGGACCCGCGCCGCTCAATGTGAGTGCAATTGCGTCGCAGGGCTTCGGCGGCAATCTGCAGGGCACCGGATTTCAGACTGCCGAACGCGCGGGACTCACTGCCGCCGATATTCCCAAACTGCAGCTGCGCTGGGCGTTCGCGTTTCCCGATGCGGTTCAGACTCGCACGAAGCCGACTATCGCTGGGGATGTCATCCTGGTCGGCGGTCCATTTGGTGAAGTCCTGGCACTCGAAGCGGCAACCGGATGTGTGCGGTGGGCGTTCGAAGCGGATTCAGGTGTGCGCGGATCGATCCTGGTAGAGGCGGATCGAACGGGCCGTACAGTCGCATACTTCGTCGACTTCAGGACCAGCGCTTATGCACTCGATGTCGCTACGGGCAACCTGCTCTGGAAGACTCGCGTCGGCCGGCATCCGGAATCGAATACCACGGGCAGTCCGGCCCTGCATGATGGGAAACTCATCGTGCCGATCTCGACCATGGAAGTCGTGACCGCGCAGAGTCCGGCCTACGCCTGCTGCACCGCGTCCGGCGCGGTGGCTGCACTCAACAGCACGACCGGTGCTGTACTGTGGTATCACCGCGTCATCCCGGACGATGCGCGTGAAGTCGGTCGCAATGCGGCGGGTACACCCATAATGGCCCCATCCGGTGCGCCGGTCTGGTCGAGCCCAACCATCGATGTTCGGCGCGGACTCGTCTACGTCGGGACCGGCGAGAGCTACACGCGCCCGGCGGCAAAAACGAGCGATGCCATCCTCGCCATTGAGCTCGCAACCGGAAAACTGTCGTGGTCGTTTCAGGGCACAGCGGATGACGCGTTCACTATGGCGTGCACGACACCGCGCAATCGCGAGAATTGCCCCGCTCCGCCCGGACCCGACCTGGACTTCGGCATGGCGCCGATCCTGGTGGTACGGCCGGACGGCAAGGACATCCTGGTTGCAGGTCAAAAGTCGGGCGTGGTCTGGGCGCTCGATCCCGATGCGAAGGGCGCCGTGCTCTGGTCTACGCGCGTGGGCAAAGGCAGCGCGTTGGGTGGCATTCACTGGGGCATGGCTACCGATGGACGCCTGGTGTACGCGGCTAACGCCGATCGGGCAGCGGTGATCGTGGACGTGAATCCCGAACGTGCACTCTCTCCCGGGCTCTACGCCCTCGATCTGATGAACGGCAGAGTCGTGTGGTCGGCGCCGGCGCCCGCTGACACCTGCTCGGGCCGGCAGAATTGCTTCGCGGCAAACTCTGCGGCGCCCACGGTCATGCCGGGCGTAGTCTTCGCAGGCGGGCTCGATGGACACATGCGCGCGTATGCAACGGCGGACGGCCGCGTGCTCTGGGACTTCGATACCGCGAAAGAGTTTCCTACCGTGAACGGAGTGCCGGGCCGCGGTGGTGCCATCGATGGTCCGGGACCGGTCGTGGCGGGTGGCCTGCTGTTCGTGAACAGCGGCTACGGATCTTTCGGACAGATGCCAGGGAATCTGTTGCTCGCGTTTGGCCCGCCGCGCCGGTGACAAACATCAGAGGAAGCGAAGGGAAAGACTCGAAATGTGCCATACCTCTAACCACGTAACCACATGAAACGCATCACAGGTCTGACCCTGTTGGCCGCGTCGCTGCTTACCGGTTGTGGCGGATCCCCCACGTACGACGTCGTGGTCGCGAATGGCCGGGTGATGGATCCGGAGTCCGGAGTCGACGAAATTCGCAATGTCGGTATTCGCGGCGGCCGCATCGAGGTGATGTCCGCGGGACGACTCGACGGTACACGCGTGATCGATGCTTCCGGACTGGTAGTGGTCCCCGGTTTCATCGACCTGCACGAACACGGGCAACAGGAAGAATCGTATGCGTTGATGGTAAGAGACGGTGTCACTTCCGCGTTCGAGCTGGAGATCGGCACCGCCGACGTTGCAGACTGGTATGCAGCGCGCGACCGTGGTCAGATCGTGAACTATGGTGTCAGCGCCGGCCACATCCCGGCACGCATGAAATCGCTGGGTGATCCCGGCACCGGTCTTTTGCCGTCGGGGATCGGTGGAAGCGGCGCTGCGTCCGATTCACAGATCGAGGAAATGGAAGCCATCCTCCGCAAAGGGCTTTCCGAAGGCGCGGTGGCGGTTGGCTTCGGTAGCGCGTACACGCCGGGCGCATCGATGGCCGAGATCGAACGCATGTTCCGGGTTGCGGCCGAGGGTGGTGCCACTGCGCACATTCACATGAGGAACGAGGTTGCCGGGCTGGACTCCACCATTGCGGCCGCGGCCGCAGCGGGTGCGAAGCTCCACATCGTTCACGTGAATTCGAGTGGAGATACTGGCCTGGTGAATTTCCTCACCCGGATCCAGGCCGCACGTGATCGCGGCCAGGACGTAACGACCGAGGCGTATCCATATTCCGCGGGCATGACCGAGATTCAGTCGGCGCTTTTCGACGGGTGGAAGAGCTGGCCGGATGCGCGCTTTGGGCTGCATCAGCTGGTTTCCACCGGCGAGCGCTTGACTCGCAAGACTTTCGAAGAGGCGCGCAACCGGGGCGGTACCGTGATCATTCACGGCCGCACCGAAGAACAGACCCGTGCCGCGATCCTCAGTCCGCTCACCATGATCGCAAGCGATGGCTTCATCGCGGACGGCCGTGGCCATCCGCGCACGTCAGGCACCTACTCGAAGGTGCTCGGCAAATACGTGCGCGAGGAGAAAGCGCTTTCGCTGCTGGATGCGATTCGCAAGATGACGCTGGCACCGGCGCAAAGACTCGAGGCGCGCGTCCCTTCAATGGCAGCGAAGGGACGCGTGCAGGTCGGGGCAGATGCCGATCTCACGATCTTCGATCCAAACACGGTGATCGACCAATCGACGTATGAGGACGCGACGATTCCGGCCAGCGGAATTCCGTATGTGATTGTTGGGGGACAGGTCGTTGTGGATGGCGGCAAGGTCACGGAGGCGCGTCCCGGCCACGCCATCCGCGCGCCGGTGCGCTCGCCGTAATAGATTGCTACGCCCGGCACCGGTCGACACATTTGGAGTCGGGGCCTATTTCGATGATACAGACACGGACGGCGATGTCCACTCCGATCAGACTCAGGATACGGTCGCGCAAAATAAGGTCGATCCTGCTCGGCGTTTTGCTCTTGCCGCTGCCCGCGGCTGCGCAGCAGGCGCGCACGGGTCAGATCCCGCGACTGGCTTCGGGAAAGCCTGATCTCAACGGAATCTGGCAAGCCCTCGGCAACGCGCACTGGGACATCGAGCCGCATGCCGCACGTGCCGCGCTGGCGATGCAGTCCGGTCCGGTCATTCCGGTACCCGCGAAAGAAGTCGTCGCTCTCGGGGCAGTCGGCTCCGTGCCGTCGGGTTATGGCGTGGTGGTCGGCGGCGAGATCCCGTACAAGCCTGAGGCTCGAACCAGGCGCGATGAGAACCGCGCGAAGTGGCTCGAGCGCGATCCCGAGATCAAGTGCTATCTGCCCGGCATCCCACGCGCTACCTACATACCGTTCCCATTTCAGATTTTCCAGAGTGATAGCCACTTCTTCATCACGTACGAATACGCCAGCGGCATGCGCAACATCTACCTGAAGGATCCCGGACCCCCGCAGGTCGACGGCTGGATGGGTCAATCCGTCGCGCGCTGGGAAGGTGATGTGTTCGTCGTGCAGACTAATGGCTTCAATGGCGAAACCTGGTTCGATCGCGCGGGCAACTTCCACAGCGCATCGCTCAAGGTCACGGAACGATTTCGGCTGATCGGGCCGGACCATATTCAGTACGAAGCCACCATGGAAGACCCGGAAACATTCACGCGTCCCTGGACCATCCGCATGCCGCTGTATCGCAACATCGACCCGAACGCGCGGCTCGGTCAGTTCAAGTGCGTGGAGTTTGTCGAAGAGCTGATGTATGGACATCTGCGCAAACGGCGATAGCGGATCGCGGATCGCGGATCGCGGATCGCGGATCGTGAGAGGATTCATATGAGAGCACAAGGGATTCGTCTGAGTTTGGTTTTCGCCGCGTGTGCGCTTACGAGCGATGCGGTGGCGCAGAGGGGTGATCCGCGATCCGCAATCCGCGATCCGCGATCCGCGATCCCACGCACAGCGGATGGCAAGCCGGATCTGCAGGGAAACTGGTCGAACGCGACGATCACACCGATCGATCGGCCGGCGGGTCGGCCGCCTGTGCTCACTGCGCAGGAGGTCGCCGATGTAGAGGGTCGAAGACGCGCGCTCTTCGAGTCGCTGAGCCGGCCCAGTGATCCGAATCGGGGACCGCCGCCCGTTGGCGGCACGTTCTCAGGCGATGCGCGCCGTGACGCGGCCGCCGGCGGGACCGGTGGTTACAACGCGTTCTACATCGACGCTGGCGATGAGATTGCGATCTTCAACGGCGAGCCGCGCCGCTCGCTGATTACTCGCCCGGCGAGCGGCCGCGTACCGGCGCTCACAGCGCAAGGACGTCAGCGTGTGGCGGCCACGCGCGCCGAGCGACAGAAATTTGGTGAGTTCGACAATCCCGAGAACCGCCCGTTTGGCGAGCGCTGCATTCTGTCCTTCGGCTCGAATGCCGGCCCGCCGATGCTGCCCAATTACTTCTACAACAACAACTACACCATTGTACAGACCCGCGATCACGTCATGATCATGACCGAGATGGTGCACGACATCCGCATCATCAGGCTCGGCGATGGACCGCGTTTGCCCGCGCACATCAAGCCGTACATGGGAGATTCGCGCGGCCGGTGGGTGGGTGACACACTGGTAGTCGAAACCACGAACATCAATCCGATACAGGCTGCAACCTTCTATGGCGCGGGACCCAACCTGAAGGTGATCGAGCGCTTCACACGCCCGGATGAAAAGACCATCAATTACGAGTTCACCATCGACGATCCCGAGACTTTCACCGAGCCGTGGGGCGGTGAAGTGCCGTTCAAGAAGCTGGATGCACTGGTTTACGAATACGCCTGTCACGAAGGTAACTACGCACTCTCCAACATTCTGAGTGGCGCGCGCGCGCAGGAGAAACGTGCGCCGCAACCGCCGAGGTAAACCCATGAAGCGCAACACTGCCATCAAACTGCTGGGCGCGCTCGCGTTGATTGCGACTGCCGCGCCAGTGGTCGCGCACCACGCATTTGGCGCCGAGTTCGACCGTGAGGCACCCGTGAAGCTGCAGGGCAAGATCGTGAAGCTGGAATGGGTGAACCCGCATACCTGGATTCACATCCAAGTCATGAAGGATGGAAAGACCGAAGTCTGGGCGGTCGAGGGTGGCACTCCCAACGTGCTGCTGCGTCGCGGCCTCCGGCGCGACTGCCTGGTGCCCGGCACCGTGATCATCGTCGATGGCTACCAGGCCAAAGATCACTCGCTCAAGCGCGCAAACGGTCGCGACGTAACGTTCTCCGACGGCACCAAGATCTTTCTCGGTTCATCCGGCACCGGCGCACCCTACGACGCAGACGCCGTACGGCCACGCGAAGCCGCGGCAGGGCGCTGCTAACAGCACCATCAAATCTGCATCCAATGTGCTGCGTTGGCGGTTAGCGGTGGCGGAGTGGAGGGCCGGTGGCGGTTGTTGCCGCTGCCGCCACCGCCACTGCCCACCGAATCCAACTTTCCATCGTCAAGAAAATCCAATCCAGCGCCCAGCTGCCGCCACGATAAACCATAAGGCTATTGAAACGCCGCCGAGCAGTCGGCTCCTGGCTGACGTGTCAAAGGATACCGCGCGCACGGCTCGCGCGCGTACTGCGAAGGTGTAGAGCAGCGCGATGGGCAGCGTGGCCATCTTCACTCTGAAGGCGGTGTTGTAGTAGCATTTCACGGACTCTGACAGGAAGAGCAGCAGTCCGGTCGCGAGCATCACAGCCAGGCTGGCGAGCAGCCAGGGTCGGGCGGCGCGCGCGAGATCGCTGATCCG
>JBBDWZ010000226.1:0-15883 GCA_040902615.1 Gemmatimonadota bacterium
CTGGCCGAGTCGATACCCACGCTCGATCTCGGGATCGATCACACGGCATTGGTGCAGGAGTTCATTCCGGCCGAATCCGGGCGGATCACACGAGTCGAGGTTCTCGGACGCCGGTATCTCTATGCGATCCGGATTTACTCATCCGGCCAGGAATTCAACCTCTGCCCGGCCGATGTCTGCCAGAGCGCGGATGGCGTCGAGCTCGAGCGTGCAGCCTGCCCGGTCGATGCACCGAAGAACGGACTTCGGGTCGAAGGCTATACACCACCCGGCGACATCATTGCCCAGGTCGAACGCATCATGCATGCAGCCGGCATCGAGATCGGCGGCGTCGAGTACACGATCGATGCACGGGATGGCCGGCTCTATTTCTATGACATCAACGCATTGTCCAATTTCGTGGCCGAGCCGCTGCGCATCATCGGCTTCGATCCCTTTGTTCGCCTGGTCGATTTCCTGGCGCAGGAAGCAGCGCGTGCTGATGCAACACCACGTCAACTCGTGCAGGAGGTAGCCTGATGCGATTTGGATATTGGCTGCCGGTCTTTGGAGGCTGGCTGCGCAACGTCGACGACGAGGGCATGCAGGCCAACTGGGACTATGTCAGCCGGCTGGCACGCCGCAGTGAGGAGATCGGCTTCGACCTGACCCTCATCGCCGAGCTCAATCTCAACGACATCAAGGGCATGGACGCACCTTCGCTGGATGCCTGGAGCACTGCCGCCGCGCTGGCTGCCGTCACCGAGCGGCTCGAGCTCATGGTCGCGGTGCGGCCCACCTTTCACCCGCCTGCGCTGCTGGCCAAGCAGGCCGCCAACATCGATCACATCAGTGGCGGGCGACTCTCGCTCAACGTGGTCTCATCGTGGTGGGCAACCGAAGCGCGCCAGTATGGCGTCGCCTTCGATCAGCACGACGATCGCTACGCCCGCACCGCCGAATGGCTGGCCGTAGTCGATGGCATGTGGCGCGAGCCCGTATTCTCCTTCGAAGGGAAGTACTACTCCGTGCAGGATGCACTGCTCGAGCCCAAGCCGCTGTCACATCCGCGCCCAACACTCTACGCCGGCGGTGAGTCCCTCGCCGCCAAGGCACTCATCGCCGAGCGCTGCGATGCCTGGCTCACCCACGGTGATCCACCCGAAGTCATTGGCCGCAAGGTCACCGACATGCGCGAGCGCAGGAGCGCGTTGGAGCTGCCGCCGATGTCGTTCGGCGCCGCCGGCTACGTGATTGTTCGTTCGACCGAAGCCGAGGCCCAGGCTGAGCTCGCCCGCATCACCGACGTACGCCAGAACGCCAAAGGCTTTGCCAACTACCAGGACTGGATCAACAACACACAACTCGAGCAGAAGGTGAGTCTCGAGGATTATTCGGTCTCCAACCGCGGTCTGCGCTCCGGCCTGGTCGGCACAGCCGAGCAGGTTGCCGATCGCATCCGCGAGTTCGAAGACGCTGGCGTCGATCTGCTGCTGCTGCAGTTCAGCCCGCAGCACGAGGAAATGGAACGCTTCGCCGCGGAGGTCATCCCGCTGGTGCAAGGGGTGACGGCCGGCCAACTGTGACTCTCAGAACACGCGCCGTTGTTGCAGTCATGTGCCGCAGTTCCGTGCCGTGATTCCGTGCCGTAGTTACTTGCCGACTCTCGCCGGTGGTTCGGCAGCCCGCCCTGGGCGGCGAAAGGCGGCATGTAACGGCGGCACGTAGAACGAACACCTGGAAGCTTGAAGGGTGGTGACCAGCCTCGAGCGACGCGTGAGTACGGCGGCGCTGACCGCGGCATCCTGCTCAGCCTTTTGCAGCGGGCCAGACCTGCAGGATGAGTCTAAACTGACTCGGTCGTTCGCAAATAATTCACTTGCGAACTCAATGGTTCACACACTTCGTTGAACAAGTCGCAAAGCAATACTGAGGTTCGAAAATGACCATCCACGATAAACGCTTCTTCGCGTTGTTTGTAGTGCTGATATCATCAGCAATATCCGACGGCTTCTCTCAGTCAGGTCCGTCGCTGGACGTCTCCATAACCGCCACGTACACGCTGCCTCAAAGCTATCGGCCTGACGGAGCGATTCGTTACGGTGATTCAGTGTTGGCCTGGTCCACCGAGACGCCATTCTTACTGCTTCTGCGTCGAGACAGCGTGCGAACACTCAGACTGCCAACTGTGAATGCGCCGGTTGGGGTGTCAGTAGCACACGATACACTTGTCGTTTTTGATCGCGATCCCGCGCGCTTGCTCCGTTTTGTTGGGACGCGTCTCATCTCAATTAAGAGTTTAAGGATTCAAAATGTAGTTGAGCGCGCGATCCCGGCTTTGGGTGGGTGGGTCATCTCCTCAAGGGATTCACTTGGACGTACAGCGATCCATCTCTGGAAGCAAACTGATGAATTAGAAGTATTAAGCGAACGTTTCGTCCCCCGTAGCGGAGCAGAAATCGTCCTTCAGCCGGTTTTGGGGGGCGGCTTTCTTTCCTACCTGCGAGGCTATCCTTTCGAGGTCTATGGTCGCACCGGAACTTCCCGCGATGTTTGGTTCGTGCCCGACATAGAGGCAGAACTAACATCCAAAATGTATATCGGCCAGGCCACATCTTTGCGGGCAACCGGTCTGGTTCCTATCGACACCGTACTCGTTCATTCGCTTTTCGACGCCGAAAACGTGGTCAGCCATCTACGTGTCTATAGTTCCCGGGGCAAGCTAATGCGGTCACGTCTCCTGCCTGGCGACTTGGCATTTTTATCCGTAATCGATGGGGGCAAGACAATTGTCGGGACTCGTCAACTCGAGAAACGTGAACTTGTTCTATTTCAATGGCGCTGGGGGCGCGTGGCATCAGCAAGAAAGGGGAGAATCCAATGACCCAGGCAACACGATGTTCAATGATGGTTGTTGTCGCGCTCGCTGCGGCCTTATTGACGCCGAGCCAACAAGCCGTTGCAAGCTGCGAAGGGTGTGATATCGATTCCGAGAACGGTTGCTTCATCTGCCTCCTCGGCTGCATCCCAGGCCAACCACTTTCCTGCGCGACGGAGTGCGAAACGCCGGACTGCAATGAGTGCGACATGGGCGGTGAATTCGACTGTGTACATCACGAAGATGACCTCTTGTCGATGTCCGTAGGCGTCGACATGTCAGGGCTTGCTGAGCTTGTTGAATACCACTCCGCAGCAAGCATCGATCCCCTGCAAACCTTGGCGGACCATCCGCGCGAGGGAGTCACAACATGGGCACCGTCATGCTCGGGCGATCGAGTCAGTATTCGATTCACGTCGCTTGAAGCAGAGCTTATCAGAGTGCAGTCAAACAATTTAAGGATCTGAATGGCTCACACCCCCAGCCCCAGGATACTTGGATTGCTGCTTACTCTGGCAATTGGCTGGACGCTTCCGCAAGCCAACTGGCGTTTGGTCGAAGTGCGTCGAATAGGATCCATCGACGAAAGGGGACAAGCTCTGACGCGCGTAAGTGCGGCAATAGTTGATCAAAAAGGAGCCGTGCTGATTGCGCAGCCCCAGGAAGCGATGGTACGCGTTTTCGATTCGGAAGGAAGACCACAGCACGTGCTCGGTCGAAGAGGCGGAGGTCCTGGCGAGTTTCAAAGTATTAGTACGATAGTAGCCAGAAACGACACGGTTTATGTGAGCGATTTCGGCCAGCAACGGCTGACTGCGTTTGCGCAAAGTGGGGAGGTGATGGGCACCTGGCTAGTTGTGTCCCACCCGTTTAATTCGGATTTTCGCCCCGCGCCGGCAGTTGCTCCAATGAAGGGAGGTTTGTTTCTCGCTGTGCCATCGGTTCCGGCCGCACTTTCCGCGCGTAACCTTACGACCCGTATTCCCGTCATGCTGATTGACCGTGATGGTACGGTTGAACAGACGGTTGATTCTCTGCGCTGGGAGCGTAAAAGCGGAATGATTCAGCGGACCGGAGGGGTGACCTTTTTTACTCAGCCGTTCACGTCCGAGAGCCTTTGGGCAATCTCGAGCGATGCGGCGTTTCTTGTCATCATGCATCGCGATCGTGGCACTGAGAAGGTGGGCGTTCTTGAGATCGGCGTATTTGACGGCGCTGGAAAGGAAGTTATTCGAAAGCAGGTACGCGTTGAGCTTCAACGCCTGCCATCGACCGTACGGGACAGCCTGACGGAGCATTGGACGAAGTCTTTCATGAAGCGTGGCCTTAGTCGGCGTGAAGCTCAGGAGATTGTAGCTCGTGAAATACGAATCCCGGTGCATTTTCCAGCCGCGTCTCAGGTCTTGGTGACCACGTCCGGCACGGTCTGGATTGGAACACCCAACTCCGCTGCGGAGACTCGCCGATGGCTGGTCATGGACCGTAGCGGCACAACCATCGCGTCTTTAATCCTGCCGTCAAGTGTTCGCCTGCTATCTGTTTCGGATTCCGCCGCCCTGGGTGCTATTACTGGGGAATTCGAGGAACCCTATGTTGCGCGATATCGAATAGAACGTTCGAAAAACCAGTAAGGCTGCCCCCACCAAGGTTAGCTTTCGAATCGGAGGCCATTCGCCGCGGAATCTCCGGTCAAACTTTGCCACCGGCAAATCCGGTGGCCCAAGTAAGCCGGAGGCGTCGCCAGAGTTATATTCCCACCATGCCGACCTTCAAACTCGAGCTTCCATTCCAATTCGCGGGCGACCAGCCACGAGCGATCGCCGAGCTCAACGAGGGGCTCGCACGCAACGAGCGCTACCAGACGCTGCTGGGTGTCACTGGCTCCGGGAAAACCGTGACCATGGCGGCGATGATCGCAAGCTATGGCAAGCCGGCGCTGGTAATGAGCCACAACAAGACGCTGGCCGCACAGCTGTACGGAGAGCTCAAGGGGTTCTTCCCGAGTAACGCGGTCGAGTACTTCATCTCGTACTACGACTATTACCAGCCGGAAGCCTACGTCCCTTCGACTGACACCTACATCGAGAAAGATTCCTCGATCAACGAGGACATCGAGCGGCTGCGGCTGCGCTCGACCTCATCGTTGATGGAGCGCAATGACGTGATCATCGTAGCGTCGATCTCGTGCATCTATGGTTTGGGCAATCCCCGCGAGTATCGCGAGCTCATGCTGATGCTGGAAGTCGGCCAGAAGATTCCGCGTCGTGACATCCTGCAGGCGCTGGTCCGGGTGCAGTATGTTCGCAACGATATTGAGTTCGTGCGCGGCACCTTCCGCGTGCGCGGCGATACGGTCGAGATCTACCCGGCGTACGAGGAACAGGCGATCCGGGTGGAGCTGTTCGGCGACGACATCGAGCGGATCAGCCGGTTCAACCCGCTGACCGGCGAGACCATCATTCGCCTGGACCGCGCTGCGATTTATCCGGCCAAGCATTTCGTCACGTCGCGCTCGACCGTGGAACGGGCAGTGAGCCTGATCCGGGTCGAGCTGGATGAACGACTGCTCGAGCTTCGCAAAGCGAACAAGCTGCTGGAAGCGCAACGACTCGAGCAGCGCACCAACTTCGACATCGAGATGCTGCTCGAGATCGGCACCTGTCCGGGCGTCGAGAACTACTCACGGCACCTGACCGGCCGTGCCGAAGGCGAGCGTCCAGCCTGCCTGTTCGATTATTTCCCGGAAGATTTCCTGGTCATCGTGGACGAGTCGCACGCATCCGTGCCGCAGGTGCGCGGCATGTACAATGGCGATCGTGCGCGCAAGACCACGCTGGTCGAGCACGGGTTCCGGTTGCCCAGCGCACTGGATAACCGACCGCTTCAGTTCAACGAGTGGGAAGAGCTGGTGCCCAGGGCATTGTTCGTATCGGCTACACCCGGCGAGTATGAGCTGACCAAATCCGGCGGCATCGTGGTCGAACAGCTGATCCGGCCGACCGGACTGGTCGACCCGGAAGTGATCGTGCGGCCAGTCAAAGGGCAGGTCGATGATCTGCTCGCCGAGATCCGGGATCGGGAAAAGCGCCAGGAGCGCGTGCTGGTCACGACTTTGACCAAGCGCATGGCCGAGGATCTCACCGATTACCTGTTGCAGGTCGGCGTGCGCGTGCGCTACATGCATTCCGATATCGACGCAATTGAACGCATCGAGATCATCCGCGACCTGCGCCTGGGCCGCTTCGATGTGCTGGTCGGCATCAACCTGCTGCGCGAGGGGTTGGACTTGCCCGAGGTGTCGCTGGTTGCGATCCTCGACGCGGACAAGGAAGGCTTCCTGCGCGATGAGCGGTCACTGATTCAGACGATTGGCCGGGCCGCGCGCAATGTGAACGCCAAGGCTATCATGTACGCCGAAACGATGACCGGCTCCATGAAGCGCTGCCTGGCCGAAACCGATCGCCGCCGGGAGATTCAGCGCCAGCACAACATAGAGCATGGCATCGTGCCGAAGACGATCCAGAAGTCGATCGAAGAGCTGATGCTGACCACACGCGTGGCCGACGCGCGCGAGGCAGCGGCAACTCGCAAGATCGCCGAGCGGCGGGCCACCTATGCGGACGAAGTCAATCTCGAGGAATGGGCGAAGATCCTGGAGCAGCAGATGCGCGAAGCCGCGGCCAAGCTGGATTTCGAGCGGGCGGCTCTGCTCAGAGACGAGTTGCTCGAAGTGAAGACTCGGCTGGGCACACCGGCAACCAGCTCGGGCCCTACGTCCTGAGCCAGGCGGATCTCGAGGCCTGGGGCACACGTATTGGCGCAGCCGCGACCTTGCCTCTGCTGCTCGCATTGAGGGGCGAGCTCGGTGCCGGCAAATCGGTCCTGGCCCGTGCCATCGCGCGCGCTGCGGGCGTACAAACTCCTCTGCCGTCACCCACCTTCAATCTGCTGTTCCGCTACGAGACACCGCGTGCGGCTGTTCTGCATTTCGACCTGTTCCGGCTCGAATCGCCGGCCGAAGTGTGGGAGCTTGGCTGGAGCGAGCTCGGCGACGCGGACCAGCTGGTGCTCATCGAATGGCCCGAGCAAGCCGAATCACTGCTGCCTGTCGATCGCTGGGACATCACGATTTCGCCGGTTGACCAACGCCCGGATCTGCGCTCGGTGCGCGCGGAGCGCATCGGCTCGGCGCCGGATCTTCCCGAACCGGAATGATGGACCTGACGCTCGGCATCGAGACGTCCACGCTGGTCGGCAGCATTGCGGTCGGCGTCGCTGACGACGTGCTGGCTGAAGTCGTACTTGGCACGGGCACGCGTCATTCCGAGCAGTTGCTTCCGGCCATCGAGTACGCGCTGGGCATCGCCGATGGACAATGCCACCAGATCCACCGCGTCGTGATTGGCTCGGGTCCCGGCTCGTTCACCGGGCTTCGCATCGCAGCGGCCACCGCAAAAGGCCTCGCGGCCACTCTTGAAATCGAAGTTTTCGGCTATTCGGGATTGCTCGCGCTGGCGGCCGGCAGCGGCATTCGCGACCGTCCCGTCTGTGCTCTCTTCGATGCACGACGAGCGGAAGTCTATGCCGCCTGTTACGACCTCGACGGCACGATCGATGTCGTAATGAAACCGCGCGTTGCACCGATCGAGTCGGTACTGTCCGAGCTGGCTGCGGCCAACCCGGTCTATATCGGTGAGGGCGCCCGAAAACATGAAGCGATGATCCAGCAGCGCGGTTATGCCGTGCTGCCTGCGCATGTCGGTATTCCGCGGGCCAGCGCACTGCTCTGGCTGGCGCATACCCATACGGAATACGGAAGGATCGCAGATCTGCACCACTGGGAGCCTGATTACCTGCGCGCTTCCGGTGCCGAGCGCGGTGTGCGCGGATGATCGACGCCGTATCGATCCGCCCCATGCAGCTCGCCGATGTGCCGCGCGTGATGGAGATCGAGCTGCAATGCTTTACCATGCCCTGGAGCGAAGCAACCTTTCGCGGACTGCTCCGCCGGTCCGATGCCGATCTTTACGTTGCGGAGTTCGAACAGGACGTGGTTGGCTACTCGGTCTTCTGGTCAGTGCTCGATCAAGGCGAGCTCGGGAACGTATCGGTAGCACCGGACTGGCGTGGTCGCGGCATCGGTGAGAGACTCGTGAAGACCGTGCTCGGGGCGGCGAGTCGGCGTGGCGTGCGTGAAGTCTTCCTCGAGGTCCGCGTCTCGAATACTGCCGCGCAGCAACTGTATGAACGCCACGGCTTCACCCAGGTCGGACGGCGGCGCAATTACTATCTGGAACCGGTCGAGGATGCGTTGGTCATGCGCCACCAGGTGGGGCCCGGTTAGATCCCGAATGCGAAAGCGAAAACCTAATGCCTGCATTTCCTGAATACCGCGGCCGGCGGCTCCGCCGCACCGAACACCTCCGCCGCCTGGTGCGTGAGACCGAAGTCCTGCCATCGGATCTGGTCCTGCCACTCTTCGTGCGCCCCGGCACTGGCGAGCGCCGACCGGTGAGCTCCATGCCGGGCGTTTTTCAAATCTCGATCGATGAGGTGGTGAAAGAAGCAGCGGAGGCGCACCGATTGGGTATCGGCGCAATTCTGCTTTTCGGCCTTCCCGAATCGAAAGACGAGTCGGGCACGAGTGGCTACGATGCCAATGGCATCGTGCAGAACGCCGTACGCGCAGTGAAGGATGCAACACCTGAGTTGCCCGTAATCACCGACGTTTGTCTTTGCGAATACACGTCCCATGGTCATTGCGGTGTCATCCGCGATGGCATGGTCCAGAACGACGAAACACTGGAGCTGCTCGCACGCCAGGCACTCACACATGCGCAGGCCGGCGCCGACATCGTTGCGCCGAGCGACATGATGGATGGCCGGGTGGCTGCCATCCGCCGGTTGCTCGACAGCGAGGGCTTCAGCGACACGCCGATCCTTTCCTATGCCGCCAAATACGCGTCCGCGTTTTACGGCCCTTTCCGCGAGGCCGCGCAAAGCACACCGCAATTCGGGGATCGCAGGGGCTACCAGATGGACCCCGCCAACAGCGATGAAGCACTCCGTGAGGTCTGGCTCGATATCGAGGAAGGCGCCGACATGATCATGGTAAAGCCGGCTCTGGCCTACCTCGACGTGATCTGGCGGGTCAAACAGGAGACCGGCTACCCGGTCACGGCCTACCACGTTTCAGGGGAGTACGCTGCCATTATGGCTGCAGGCCAGCTCGGCTGGTTGGACGCGGATCGCGCCATGCGAGAGGCATTAACGGCGATTCGGCGTGCTGGGGCCGACCAGATCATTACCTACTGGGCCAAGGAATTTTCACACTCATATGTTTGACATTACAACACTTGCGCGCTATTATGGGCGTGCCTCCCCTCAATCCGCTCCCGGATTCTTAGCCCGTCCATTTTCTGGAGAGTACGCTCGTGAAGCGCTCATCTTCCGATGGAACGCGGGGACGCATCATTGCGGCTGCCGCCCTTGTGGTTCTTGGCACCGCGCCTCTACTCGCGCAGCAGCCCCAGCAAGCCCAGCAACGTGAACACGTGGTCAAGCGTGGTGACACGCTCTGGGACCTGGCCCGCGCCTACCTGAACAACCCGTTTCTCTGGCCAATGATTTACGAGGCGAACCGCCAGGTGGTGGAGAACCCTCATCGGATATATCCGGCGGAGCGCCTGGTGATACCGCCGCTTCCGGGGGAAATGCGGCCCACACCGGAAGTGCAGCCACCGACGACGGCGGTAGTCACAGGGGGCGATCTGCGGCGCACCCGCTTCTACATGCCCGAGGATACTTCGTCGGAATCGACCCTGATCGGCGGCGCCCCTCCCGTGCTCTATCGGGTACAGCCGAGGGAATACCACGCGGCGCCGTGGCTGGCGGATTCTGCAACCCTGAACGTTGCGGGCTGGGTATTCAAATCGGCCGAGCCGCGCAACGACAAGGACAAGCTGTCCGTGATGTTCCACCCGTTCGACCGGCTGCATATCGCGTACGCGGGAACGGCTCGAGCCCGGGCAGGTGACCTGATGCTGGTGGTGTCGCTGGGCCGGAAAATCCCCGGTTACGGTCGCGTGATCGAGCCCGTGGGTGTCATCCGGATCGACAGCCTCGCGTCGAACACCATGATGGGAATGGTGACCCACCAGTTTGGTGGCCTGACTACGGGCGATCTGGTAATCCCGATGGATTCATTTCCGGCCAACCTGACTACGATGCCGGTGTCGGTGAGCAATGGGCCACAAGGTGAGATCATCGATTTTCTGGTGCCCCAGCCGGTCTATGGCACACAGGACGTCAGCTTTGTCAGCCTGGGCTCCGCGTCCGGAATCAAGGTTGGCGATGAACTGGCCAGCTGGGTGCCAGCGCGCCGGCCCGAGGCGGATCGCGTTGAGCAACTGCCGCCGCAAGACGTCGCCCGACTGCTGGTCATGCGCGTAACCGGTCAAAGCGCGACCGTGCGTGTCATCCATTTGCAAAACCCGGTGCTGCGGACCGGGTTGCCGGTACGCGTCATCGCACGCATGCCGTAATCTGTGCGGCGCGTGATTTCCGGTCTTCAGCATTCGACGGGCGCCGCAAGGCGCCCGTATCTTTTGAGCTGGAGAACATCACGAAGAAACGATTGGTTGGTATGTTTACATGAACGCGATTGCGTTCTTGCACGGATTGAGTTTGGCGTCGTACCTGGCAGCCGGCGGGCTGGTGGCTGGCTCCCTGGCCGCCGGACGCTCCACGGTCTTGCGCGGCGCGGTCGGCCTGATCACGCTTGCCGTCGTCGCGCACGGCATCGGCATCGCGCTTTATGTGATGGACTTCGGCGAACTGCCATTGGTGGGATTGGCGGCGTCCTGCTCCAGCCTGGCGTTCCTGATCGGTGCTTCACTCCTGGCCGCGGCATTGCTGCGCGAGATCCGGCCGCTCGCCCTGGTACTCATCCCGATCATCGCGCTTCTGCTGGCAACGGCGATTACCCTGGGCATCGCGCCATCGGGCGCGAGCAGCCCATTTCGCGGCGTGTGGTTCGCTGCTCACGTCGTTCTGGCCTTCGTCGGTTATGCCTGTCTCGCCGTAGCCTTCGCCGCCGGTCTGCTGTACCTGCTGCAGTTTCGCGCGCTCAAGGTCAAGAAATTCGGCCGCACATTCCGCTTTCTGCCGCCGCTCGAAACGCTGGACAAGGTCAGACAGCGTGTGCTGCTCACAGGTTTGCCCGCCCTGACCTTCGCGCTGGCACTGGGCTGGGCCTGGACCGTTCGCTTCCAGAACTCACTCGCTGCGCAGAACCCGCAGGTCATCTGGGGTGTGGTGACCTGGCTCGTGTTCGTGGCCGCGCTGTTTTCACGCCGGCGCGGCGGCGAACGCTTCGCCGCCGCGGCCAGTGTCGCCGGTTTCATCGTGGTCGTGCTGGCCTACGTCGCGCTCCGGGTTTCCATGGCCAACGGCCAGGTTTTCCTGTAGCCGGCATGCCACTCACTCTGATCGGACTCAGTCATCACACGGCACCGCTGGAAGTGCGAGAACGCTTCGCTGCGGAAGTGCAGGCCGGCCGGTACTCGGTAGCCGCAGTACGCGAGCTGAGTGGACTGCGTGAGGTCGTGCTGCTGTCCACCTGCAACCGCACCGAGCAGTACCTGGTTACTGACCACGTGCTGGAACACAACGCGCTGGTCGCGCTATTGCCTCAGCCGCCCGGCATCGATCCGGCCCAGCTCACCAGTTTCACCTACGTGCGCTATGAGCGCGCGGCGGTCGAGCACCTGTTCCGCGTGGTCTCCAGTCTCGATTCAATGATGCTCGGTGAATCGCAGATCCAGGGACAGGTTCGCTCCGCGTACCTGTCCGCACTCGAGCTCCAGCGCGAGCACAAAGTGATTGGTCCCATCCTTTCGCGACTGTTCGAGAGCGCCCTCGCAGTCGGCGGGCGGGTACGAGCCGAGACGCACCTCGGCGACGGCGCCGCCTCCATCCCATCCGCCGCGGTGGAGCTGGCCGGCAAAATCTTTGGTCCGCTGCGCGGACGTCACGCCATCGTGCTAGGCACCGGCGAGATGAGCGAACTCGCGGTCGAATGTCTGAGTGCGCAAGGCGTGCGCACCTCGATCGTCAGCCGCACGGCCGGACGTGCCCGCGAGCTGGCCAGCCGCGCCTTGAATGGCGCTGCCGTTTCCGTTGATGAGCTGGCCGCCTTGTTACCGTCCGCCGACATCATCGTCACAGCGACGGCGGCGCCACACGCCGTGATTACGCAGAGCATGATCGAGCGGATATTGCCCAAGGGCCCGGCCCAGCCGCTGCTCATTGTCGACCTGGCTTTGCCGCGCGACGTCGAACCCGAGGTCGGCCAGCTGCGCAATGTCTTTCTCTACAACCTCGATGATCTGCACCAGGTGATCGAAGGCACCCTCGAAAAGCGACGCGCGGAGCTGCCGTTCGCGGAAGCCATCATTCGGGATGGCGCCGGTGAGTATTGGAATTGGTACCGCGCTCTCGAGGTGGTGCCCGTGATTCGGGAGCTGCGCGAGCGAGCGGAGCAGATGCGTGCGCAGGAGACCGCACGTGCGCTGCGTGCGCTGCCGCATCTGCGCGAGGAGGACCGCGCGGCCGTCGATGCTCTGACTCGCCAGCTGCTGGCCAAATTGCTGCACCAGCCGACCATTCGTCTGCGCGAGGCCGCCGCGACCGGCCGCAACGCCGAAATTGTCGAGGTCGCCCGCTTCCTCTTCGAACTCGAAAGTCCCAACGGTGACGAAACCAATGCCTAAGAACGTGTTGGTGACTGGAGGCGCAGGATTCATTGGCGGCCACGTCGCACACGCATACCTGAATCGCGGAGATCGGGTGTGGGTCCTGGACGATTTGTCGACCGGCAAACCCGAAAACATTCCCGACACTGCGGAATTCATCCAGGCATCGGTCGATAGCACCAAAGTGACCGAACTGTTCGACAAAGTCGGCGGCTTCGACCTGGTCAACCATCACGCCGCCCAGATCGACGTACGCGTTTCGGTCATGGATCCGCAACGCGATGCCGGCATCAACATCATGGGCTTTCTGAATGTCGTGCAAAATGCGCAGCGCACCAACACGCGTCGGTTCATTTTCGTTTCTTCCGGGGGCGTCGTGTATGGCGAGCCGGAAGCTCGACCGACCACGGAGACGGCACCCAAGCAGCCGCTTTCACCGTACGGCGTGAGCAAGCTGACCGCCGAGTACTACCTCTTCTACTATCACCGCATTCACGGTCTGGATTACGTCGCGCTGCGCTACTCGAATGTGTACGGACCGCGCCAGGATCCGCACGGCGAGGCTGGCGTGGTTGCGATTTTCAGCAACCGGATACTGGCCGGCAAGCCGATCACCGTGTACGGCGATGGCAATCAGACTCGCGATTACGTGTTCGTAGAGGACGTGGTGCGGGCCAATCTCATCCTGAGCGATGCGACCATTGCGCCGGCGACTACGCTCGATGAGCGTGCGTTCAACGTCGGCACCGGCATCGAGACGTCGGTCAATCAGATCGCCGAGATCATGATCAAACAATCTGGCCGCGAGATTCCCTGTGTACACGGACCCGAGCGCCGCGGGGAGCTGCGCTACTCCTGCCTCTCGGCTGCCCGGCTCAGGAGCCTGGGCTGGGAACCGCGTCAGAGCATCGAGAAGGGTTTGAAAACCACGTACGACTACATTGCGTCAAAGGAGCAAGGCCGGTGATCCTGGCACAAATCGGAACGATGCAGAGAGGTCCGGTCGACCTCATCCTCGAGGGCTCGCCCATCACCTGGGGCGTGCTGACTATCATTGCGATTTTCTCATTGGCCAGCTGGATCATTATTTTCTGGAAACTGGGCCAGTTCCGGAAATTGCGGCGCGAGAGTCTGCGGTTTGGCCAGGCCATCGAACGAACGCAGCGACTCGAGGACATCAATCGCGCCGTCATGCGGCTGCCGGACTCGCCGCACAGCCGGCTCTTTCGCCAGGGCATCAACTTCTTCAGCGAGCTGCGCCCGGGCGCGCTGCGCGAGAACCCCGTCCCCACCAGCGGTCTCTCCGACACGCAGCTGCACGCGCTCTGGCTGATTCTCGAAAAAGTCCAGGATGAGGAGCGAGATGTACTGGCCGCCGGAATGGTCTGGCTCTCGGTCGTTGCGGTCGTATCACCGCTGCTCGGGCTCCTCGGCACGGTGATTGGTGTAATGAATTCGTTCCTGGGCCTCCAGAACTCGGGGGGGAGCAACATCTCGCAGGTGGCTCCCGGTATTGCCGAGGCACTGATTGCCACCGCATTCGGACTGGTGGCCGCGATTCCGGCGGCGATCGCATACAACTATTTCGTTGTACGACTCAACGGTTTCACCGGCGAGCTGGAAGGGTTTGCCAGTGAATTCGTCGGCACACTCGCGCGGGAAGGGAAGCTCTAACCATGCTGACACGCCGACGGAGCCGCCGCGAACGACTCGCACCCAACGCGGACATCAACCTGATCAATCTGGTCGACCTCGCGTTCGTGCTGCTCATCATCTTCATGATCGCCGCGCCCATGATGCAGAGCGGTATTGAGCTCCAGCTGCCCAAGACCGATGCCGCGCCAGTTACGGCCGAGCAGGGAGTGGTGGTAACGGTGGATCGGGAGGGCAGTCTGTTCCTTGGCGATGTGAAGATGGCGTCAATGCAGGAACTGGAGCGAACCTTGCCCGGCTATATGCGCGGCAAACGTGAGATCTATGTACGAGGCGACGAGCGGACGGTCTACGGCAGAGTGGTGGAAGTGCTGGGCCGTCTGAAGTCGCTCAACCTGGGGGAAGTCACTCTCATGGTCGATCCCGAAGATGCTCGATGACTGATCCGACACCGCCCACCCCGCTCGCGAAGACGCTGTTGCGCGGTCAGAAACAACGGCCCGGCCGGGCTGCGCTCATCAGCTCGATCGTTCTGCACGGCGCCCTGGTTGCCGCGGTCCCGATCGCCGCGATCACGTCGCGCAAGGAAGAGCCGATGGCGCGCTTTCAAACCTTCCGCATCTCAATGGCCTCGCCTCCGCCGCAGGTGGCCGGGGAGCCGGTGCCCGTGCCGCCCAAGCCCGCCATCGCGAGGCAGCCCAAGCCGCCGGAGGTGACGCCCAACAAGAAAGCACCGGTCGTACGGCCGACACCGGCTCCGGAGACCAAGCCGGCAACACCGAAGAAGCCAGCCCCGACCACAGGCAAAAACCCGAAGCCGAATTCGCCGGGCGGTGATGGTCTCAACGTTTTGATGGAGGGCGAGGAGTTTCCATTCCCGGGCTACCTCGAGAACGTCATTCGCCAGGTCGACCGCTATTTCAGGCCGCTGGGTGAGGGGAACCTCGAGACCGAAGTCGGTTTCTACATCCGGCGGGACGGCAGCGTGAGTGGCCTGCGAATACTCAAGAGATCCGGTAACACGCTGTTCGACATCAAGGCGGTGGAAGCAGTGGAGCAGGCGGCCAAGCGTGGTCTCCTGGGCGAACTGCCCAAAGAATATCCGAGAGACAGCCTGGGAATCCTGTTCAAGTTCGTACCACCTCGTTGAGAGAACGATGCGGAAACTACTGATAGCAGGTTTGGCGGTGTTAAGCGGGTCAGCCGCAGCCGCACAGGACACCACGAGGGTGCCGGTCGGCGTACGTCTGGAATCGGTCTATCGGGTTGGCCAGCGGCCGCTCCTTGCCGTCCGGCCGGTGTCCGCGACTCCCGATCAGGCGGGCGTGAGTCAGCAGATCACCGCGATCCTCGAGCGGGACCTCGATTTCAGCGATCGCTTCGAGATGGGACGCACACCGGAAGCGCTCGCGACCGGCGAGGTGGATTACCAGCAGTGGAACAGTCTGCGCGTGGTCTACGTGGTCGCCAGCGAGCTGACCGCATCCGGCAATGGCTACCAGCTGGCGGTCACCGCGCATGATGTCCCGTATACCAGGGCGAAGGAGAGCCGCGCATTTTCACTGCCGCCGGCAACCGCATCGAAAAGGGCCCCACGGGCATCGTCAGCGATCCCTTG
>JBBDWZ010000227.1:0-6285 GCA_040902615.1 Gemmatimonadota bacterium
TGGTGCGTTGCGATCAACCGCGGTGAGATCTGGTTTGGTACTGTTGAGGAAATGCTGAAGAACGGAGATCCGTTCCCCCAGAAGACCGTCAGTGAGCCGGAATCGCCGGCGCTTTTCACGGCCGACACGGCCATGCGCGAGCCAACCAACGTTTTTGCAGTCTCGCAGTAAGGAAGAATCACATGAAATACCTTGCGACGCCGATCGATCGGATGGCGCCGGAATACGACGTCGTCATCGTCGGCTCCGGCTATGGTGGTGCAGTCACAGCCAGTCGTCTGGCGCGCGCGGGATTGCGCGTCTGTGTGCTTGAGCGCGGCGAAGAGTTTCAGCCGGGTGATTTTCCCGAAAGCCCGGCTGAAAGTCTGCGCGAGTTTCAGGTCGATCTGCCTGCGCGCAAGATGGGTTCGCCAACCGGCCTTTTTGATTTCCGCATCAACCCCGACATCAGCGTACTGTCCGGCTGCGGGCTGGGCGGCACGTCGCTGATCAACGCCAACGTCGCGATCGAGCCCGATCCACGCGCGTGGCTCGATCCCATCTGGCCGGAAGCCATCCGCGCGGATCTCGAGACCCGCATTCAGGATGGCCTGCAACACGCCCGCGACATGCTGCGTCCGATGCCCTATCCGGAAACTCGTGAAGCGCCGTACAAGCTGCGCGCTCTAGAGAAATCGGCGCAATTCATGGGACAGCGCTCCTACCGCCTTCCGATCGTGGTGAACTTCGAGGACCGGATCAATCACGTCGGGATCGAGCAGGCGGGCTGTAACGACTGCGGTAACTGCGTCGGTGGCTGCAATACCGGGGCGAAGAATACGCTGGTGATGAACTACCTGCCGGATGCGCGCAACCACGGTGCGGAGATTTTTACGCGCACGCGAGTGAGCAGAGTCGAAAAAAGAGGGAATCACTGGTTGGTCCGCTTCGATCTGCTGGAGCCGGGTCACAAGAGCTTTGGTGCTGCCGGCCTGTTTGTGGTTGCTGATTCGGTGATTCTGGCCGCGGGCAGCCTGGGCAGTACGGAGATCCTGCTTCGTTCGCGTGACAGCGGATTGCAGGTCTCGGATCGACTCGGTCACGGCTTTACCGGAAATGGCGATGTGCTCGGCTTCGCCTACAATGCCGACCTGCCCATCCATGGTGTGGGTGTTGGCAGCGTGCGTGGCCACACCGGCCCGGGCCCGTGCATCACCGGTGTGATCGACCTGCGTGAAGGCCGTCCGTTGTATGACGGCATGGTGATCGAGGAAGGCGCCATCCCGTCGACCCTCGGGCCGATCCTGGCGACCTCGATGTTTCTGGCCGCGCGTATGGTTGGTCACGATACCGACGTCGGCTACGGCGATTTCGCGCAGGAAAAGCTGCGCGAGCTCCAGGCGCTCATCCCCGGTGGCAGTACCGGCTCGATCGGCAATACACAAACCTTCCTGGTCATGGCTCACGACGATTCCCAGGGCCACATCCACCTGGTGGACGATCGCGCGCGCATTTCATGGCCAGGCGTAGGCAGGCAGAATGTGTTCGAGCGGGTCTATCAGGAGCTGACCCGGGCGACGGCGGGCGTAGGAGGGACCTACATCAAGAACCCGATGTGGTCGCGCATTGCCGGCGACAGCCTGGTCACGGTGCATCCGCTGGGCGGCTGCGGCATGGGCGAGACCGCGGAGCTCGGCGTGGTCGACCACCGCGGACAGGTCTTTGCCGGGCGTTCCGGCGGCGCGGTGCACGAAGGACTCTACGTCTGCGACGGTTCGGTCATTCCGCGCTCACTCGGTGTGAATCCGTTCCTCACCATTTCAACGCTGGCCGAACGCACGGCCGCAATCATGGCCGAAGAGCGGGGTGTTCAGATACAGTACGAAGAGCGGCCCAAGCCCAAGCCGGTCGAGCAGCGTCATCTCGGTGTCACGTTCACCGAAACCATGCGTGGTTTTTTCGCGGCAAATCCGCAACTCGATTACCAGGATGCGGCTGAGCTCGGCAAGGCGCGCGACTCGCGGCTCGAGTTCACCATGACGGTCACCTGCAGCGACCTGAGTGCGATGTTGAAGAGTCCGGATCACAGTGCGCACATGCACGGCACGGTCTGGATTCCAGCGATCTGCCCGGAGCCGATGAGTGTGACCCGGGGCGAGTTCGAGCTGCTGACCACCGATGCGGATGAGATCCGCTCCCGCCGCATGAGTTACCGGATGCCGCTTCTGGCACCGGACGGCCGTCATTATTTCCTGCACGGTTTCAAGCGCATCCATGATGACGGCGGCATTGATCTGTGGTCGGATACGACTACGCTGTTCGTCACACTCTACGACGGTGAAAACGAGCAGGCACCCGTGCTTGGCCGGGGCAAGCTCACGATTCATCCGCGCGATTTTGCCAAGCAAATGCGGACCTTCAAGGTGACCGGCGCGGGCAGCCTCGCGCGTCGTCTCGGCGCCGCGGCCGAATTCGGCCGCTTCTTCGCCGGATCACTGTATGACACGTATGGTGGCATCCTCTCGCGGCGCACCGTGCTGGATCCGGATGCGCAGCCGCGCATTCGACGTGAGTTGCGGGTTGAAGCACCCGCGGTGCACGTCTTTCATACCACGGACGGCGTCGCACTCAAGCTCGTCCAGTACGGCGGAGGCGCGGGCCTGCCGGTGATGCTGGTGCCTGGGCTGGGCATGTCCGGCACGATGTTCTCCCTCGATACCGTGAACACCAACCTGGTCGAGTACCTGCACGAAGCGGGTCACGACGTCTGGGTATTCGACCACCGTGCAACCATCGATCTGCCGGCATCGGACGGGCACTTCACCGCCGATCACGTCGTCGATCACGACTATCCTGCCGCATTGGCCAGGATTCGCGAATTGACGGGAATGCCTCAGGTGGACGTAGTCGCGCTGGGATTCGGCTCGCTGAGTCTGCTCATGGCCATGGTCAATGGGCTCGAGGGCGTGCGTTCCGCCGTCTGCTGCCAGGCTGGTTTGCACGTCGCCGTTCCGCCGGTGGCGCGTCAGAAGGCAGGACTGCACCTGCCCGGCATGCTGCGCGCACTGGGCGGCGATTCACTGTCCGCGGCGACCGGCCATGGCTGGCGCAGCCGCTTGTTCGACGCCAGCCTTCGCCTGATTCCGGTCGAGGCGGAAGAACGCTGCGCGAGCCCCGTGTGCAGACGCATCACGTTCATGTATGGCCATGCCTACGAGCATGACCAGTTGAACGTGGCCACGCACGAGGCGCTGCACGAACTGTTCGGCGTCGTGAATCTGCACGTGTTCGAACATTTGTCGAAGATGGTGCGAGCCGGCCACGCCGTGCGCGCGGACCGCGCGGAATCGTACCTGCGCAATCTGAATCGACTCGCGGTTCCGATCACCTTCCTGCATGGTGGCGACAACGGTTGCTTCCTGCCGGAAAGCACAGTGGAAACTGCCCGGGTCCTCGCCGAGGCGAACGGTGCTGAGTTCTATCGGCACCAGATCATCCCGGACTATGGCGATACCGATTTCATGATTGGCAAGAATGCGGTGCGCGACGTTTTCCCACACATTCTGGCGCACCTGCGTGCGGTAGCAGGAACCGCCGCCAGCAAGCCCGTCGCCGTCTTGCAGTAAACGGATACACGCAACGAGTTACACAGTCGGTCGCGCTGCAGCGGTGCCTGAATCTGCGGGCGCCGCTGGCAAGGACTTGCGCGACGCCTGTGTACTCATCACATCTAGGAAGTTGAGGCGCCCGTGCGGTATGAGCAGATCGGTCACCAAGAAGCTCGCAGCGCCATCACAACCAATCCAATTGCAGCAAGGAAACCGGTCATGACCAGGCTACTGATCCCAGGCCTTCTCATCGGGTTGGCGTTTGCCGCTCCGGCGGTTGGGCAGGAGGCGCCGCGCACGCTTACGCTGGAGCAGGCGATTGCCACTGCAAAGGAAGGCAACCGGCCGCTCAAGGCAGTCCGTCAGAAAGTCGAGCAGATGCGCCAGACCAGCTCGTTCGTGTTCAGCAACTTCCTGCCGCGACTGGCGACGCAGGCCAACTATATGGGCAGTACCAACACGGGCGGCATCATGCTGCCCCGAGGATCACTCGGCAACCTGCCCGAGCTGGGCGGCGCGTTTCCTCCTGCCGACCTCAACGTTTCTCAGGGCGGACAAGCTTTCTTCTTCACCTACACTACGCTGTCCCAGCCGATCACGCACTTCTTCAAGATCAGGGAAGGCGTGAGAGTCGCGCGCGCGGATGAGGTTGCGGCCCGGGCCAACCTGGCCAAGGCCGAACAGGACGTCGCGTTCGGAGTGATGCGCGCTTACGCGGGTGTGCTGATTGCGGAGCAGAGCCTCGAGGTTGCGCGCGTTCGCGTTACGGCAACCGAACAGCGGGTCGCGTATCAGAAAACCGCAGTCCAATCCGGCACCGCCATCGAAGTCGCGGAAAGGGAAGCGCGCGTGAAGTGGCTGCAGGCGCGGCAGGAAGTGCTGGAGCGTCAGGGCGAGGTCGACGATTTGACCTATGCACTCACCGATGCGCTGGGATTGCCGCCACGCACGCCGGTCAAACTGGTCATGCCGGCCGCACCTGCCGACACGCGTCTGGGCCAGATCGAGGATTATGTGCGGACCGCGCTCGAGAACAATCCGGATGTGTTGGAAGCGCGGGCACTGGTTACCAAGGCAACTCACGGCGTCAACGCTGCGCGCGCGGACTATATCCCGGAAATCGGCGTGCAGGGCTTGCACTTCTACCAGAATTCAGTGCCGTTCTTCCCCAAGAACACACTGGGCTTTGGCCTCCAGGGCAAATGGACGATTCTGGATTTTGGTGCGCGCCGGAGCACCATCCAATCCAGGCGTGCACAGTTTGCGCAGGCTGAGTACAACCTGACGATGGTCGAAGGCCGCGTGCGTGGTGAGGTCGAAGGCGCGTACCGCAAGGCGCTGCGGGCAAAGGAAATCGTCGAGCTGGCGCGCGAGGGCGCTGCCTTGCGTACGGAGGCAGCACGCCTTCGCATCAATCAGACTGCGGCCGGCTTTGCCATGGCCGCTGCGGAGCGCGAGGCGACGGCCGACCGCATGGAGGGCGCGCTCGATCTGGTGAAGGCCGAGCTGGGATACAGGCTTGCACTGGCCGAGCTGGCGAAAGCCGCCGGAACGTTGGCCAGGACCTGATTCACCGACTACCGAGGTCATATGCCAAGCACCGACCTGCCCCAGAACACCGATGGCCCCGGCATCGCGTTTACCGAAACGATGCGCGGGTTCGGGTCCACCACCACTACGGCTGATTACGAGACTGCCTTCAGGCAAGGCGAGCGCGACCGATCGATCATCGAGTTCACGGTCACGGTGACCGCGCCCAATCTCGACCGGTTGATCGCCGATCCCGCCCACGAGGCCGTGCTCACCGGAACCGTAACTGCTCCGGCACTCTCACCGACGCCGCTGCGGGTCGAGGCTGGGCGTTTCCATTTGCTGGTGCGTGATACCGACACGCCGCGCACACGCAAGATGGTCTATCAGATGCCGATCGTGGCCGACGATGGACGCCGCTTCCACTTCGAAGGCTTCAAGACCATCCACGATGATGCGGGGCCGGACATCTGGGCCGACACGACTACGCTGTTCGTTACGATCCATCACGATAATGAGGGCGGGCCAGTCGCCGCGAAGGGCATCATCAAGATCCACGTCAACGATTTCCGAAAGCAGCTCGGTACCATGAAGGTCCTTGGCGCCAGCGGCATGGTCGACCAGGTCAAGACCATGGCGAAGTTCGGGCGTTTTTTTACGGGGGCGCTCTACGAGGTGTACGGGCCCGGCTCTGCATCGGACAAGCCGGTTACGAGCAGTTGAGGCGATGCCCACGACGGGTTTGTTCCTGCAGCGCGGGAATGCGGATCAGGGTGCGTGGGTGCTGACCGTGATGACGTAGAGTTTAAAAACCGGTTGCTGGCTGATCGGGAATCCGGAATCGGGGAATAGGGAATTGGGAATACGGATCAGGGATTGTCTCCTTTCCTGTTCCGCATTCCCTATTCCCCATTCCGGTCCGGCACCGGGGACCCGCTGCGAATTGGCGAGCCCGCAAGAGCCAATAGAGGGATCGCAGCGGCACGCGTGTGTGACACTGCGTCAACGTCAGCACACGCGAACGACGAATTCAAATTCAATTTCGAATTCAAATAAATTCAAATTCAAATTGCGGGACTCCCGCGCCCGAAACCCCGCTCCCGCTCACCGGACACTGCGGCACGGGACTGCGGCACGGGACTGCGGCACGGGACTGCGGCACGAGACT
>JBBDWZ010000227.1:6525-15815 GCA_040902615.1 Gemmatimonadota bacterium
ACGGGACTGCGGCACGGGACTGCGGCACGGGACTGCGGCACGGGACTGCGGCACGGGACTGCGGCACGAGACTGCGGCACGGGACTGCGGCACCTGACTGCGGCACGAGACTGCGGCACCTGACTGCGTCACGAAACTACAGCACTGACAGTCGGCAGTAGAGCAGCGGGATCGTGCAAGACCAACTGCGGCGTCGCCGTAAATGAATCGGTTTTACGTCTAGGTACGTCTAGGTCGTAATCTGGCGCTTTTACGTGCCGCAGTCCCGTGCCGCAGTCAGGTGCCGCAGTCAGGTGCCGCAGTCCGGTGCCGCAGTGTCGGTGAGCAGGAGTGGGCGTGGGGATCAGGAGCGGGCGGGCATGCGGGACGTGACTTCGCAACGATCGCAAATCCCATTGACGGTTTTGCGCTCCTCGGGTCTCTTCCACAGTTTTGCGCAGGGGACCGTAGCCCCAACTTCAAAACGAGAGCCAATGACGCGGCCAATACCCGAGACCTATCGACGACTCCGGTGGTGTCTGGCACGGGTGGTCGGTGTGTTCTTCCGCCGCGTTGAAGTAGTCGGACTCGAGAACATTCCAGCGGATCGTGGCGGCCTTCTGGTCGCCGCGCATCCGAACGGTCTGATCGATCCGGCGCTGATGCTGAGCTGCTTTCCGTATCACGTCGTTTTCGGCGCGCGACATACCTTGTTTCGCTATCCGATTCTCGGCCGCTTCGCGCGTGCTCTGGGGACGGTGCCGATTCACCGGCGCATGGACAAGTCGCGACTCTCCGTGGCTGAACAGCGCGACCGTAACGACGAGAGTCTGGCCGCCTTGGCCGGAGCGATTGCACAGGGCTCATTTGCCGCACTTTTCCCGGAAGGCGTTTCCCACGACCAGCCGTACCTGGTGGAAGTCAAAACCGGCGCGGCCCGCCTTTACTATCGCGCTCGCGCCAGTACGACGCAGCAACAATCGACGCCGGTCATCATTCCAGTCGGATTGCACTACGATCACAAACGACTTTTTCGCTCGGCCGTGCTTGTCGTGTTTCACCCGTCCATTGTGCTCGAGCCTGACCTGGACGTCACACCGGCGCCCTCGGCAGACCCGGAAGTGGTGCGTGAGCTGGCGCGCACGCTCACCGATCGCATCGAGCGTGAGCTCAAGGTCGTCATTCTGGAGACCGAAAGCTGGCAGCTGCATCGAATACTGCACCGGGGCCGCAAGCTGGTTCGTGCGGAGCGAGCCAGCCGGGCTGGCGCCAATCCTGGCGGTCCGAGCATGGATGAGCGCGTGACCGGATTCACCCGAATGTGGGTTGCATACAATGAGCGCATGCGGACGCGACCTGCGGAAGTTGCAGCCCTGAAGAAACGCATCGAGCGATACGACCGCGATCTGAGAGGCCTGCGCATCAAGGATCATGAGCTCGACCAGCCGCCGCCCCTCAAGCCGTTGTTCTGGGTGATTCTCATGGTGCAGCTGGTTTCGGTTGTTCTGCTCTTGCCGCCGTTGCTGCTGATCGGCGCCATTGTGAACCTGCCGACCGCAGCGCTCGTCGGTCTGCTGGCCAGGCTGTTTGGCCGTGAAGACAAGGACGCTGCGTCACTGAAGCTGATCGGCGGCGTCATCCTGTTCCCGGCCACCTGGGCGCTTTGGGCCTGGCTGGCCACCACCGAAACGGTGAGAACGCACCCCTGGTTTTCCAGGCTGCCTGATTCCCGAGTCTTTGCCCCGCTGTTGATGGTTGTTCTGTCGATATTCGGAGCCGTGCTGCTGCTCGTCTATTCCAGGCTTGCACTCGGAACCTGGCGGGCAATTCGCGTTCGGTTCACTCGCGGTCGTCGTGCACGTTCTCTGCTCCGACTCAAGCTGGAGCGCGCGCGGCTCTGCGATGAGTTGATCGAATTGGCCAGCGGCATTGAGCTTCCGGGGACGGTTGCGGCGGACGGACGTGTGTCCCGGGTCAGGACGTAGTGTTGTTCATGGGTTATGTCAGGTCCGTTGCTCAGCGCCGAATCGTTTGGATTGGCAAGACGGTGAGGTAAGCGAAGCCATCGTCATCGCGCCGACGCACGAGAATCTGGTCCATTCCGAACGCAATGATCTCCAACCGACGCGCTCCTGACGCAGGCGGCGGAATGACCAGCCGCCCGATCAGCCGGCCTTCAGCATCAAAGGCGGTCCAGGCGTTCGGCGATGGGAGTTTCATCGGGTAGTCCTGAACCCATAGTCTGCCCCGCGCATCGACTTGCGCACGTTGATACGCCGGCCAGTTCGTCGCGCGCGGGCGGCTGCGCATTCGCTGCATGCGCTCTTCAACCTGGGCAGCAGGTGTGTTGTTCGGAATCGTTGCGCGCATACGTGCGTCGGCTTCGGCCGCGGTGATGCGCACGGGCGGATCATCGCTCCGGATGATGCTCGTCAATTTGCCGGCCGGATTGTAGACCCGGATCTCACTGGTCAGACCATCGCCGACGTAGAGCCGCTGCTGTCCAACGGCTACCGTACCTGCGTTCTGCGTAAAGTCGAACGGTGGGAACGTAAAATCGCCAATTGAATTGACTACCGAGCCATCCAGCCGAACGCGAGTGAGACGCAGTTTTCTGCTCGCACCAGGAGCGGTAGAGAGAGCCCGCTCGAGAACGACGGTACCGTCATCGAAACAGCCCTCGAAGGGCGGACTCCCCAGCTCATTCTGCCTGAAGCTTCGCACGATCGTGCCGTTCCGGTCGAGAACGCCGATCCGGTCGTTACGCGAGTCGCTGACCACAACAGTGTCGCCGCGCGTGCGACAGATCGACGTCAGGTAGCGAAACTCTTCGGGTCCCGCGCCATCACGCCCTGTAATTCGGACCCGTTTACCGGCTGCATCAAAGAAATGGACGCGCACCACATCGATGGCAACAAAGCCGTTGTCAGACAAGCGCACGCCGCGCAGATAGCCCTGGTTGGGCGTAAACTCGTTGTCGGTGGGCTCCTCCGGTCCTCCCACCTGATACGAAGGCGTTGCGCCCAGCTGGAAAACGACCCGCGCGCGCGCACGCGAGGGGTTCTGGACAATGCGAATGCCCGCACTGTCTCTAATTGTTGTCTGTGCAGCCGGTGACGAGGGCAGAACTGCCGCGTACAAGGTTGCGCCGAGCAACAGCGCAGCCCGGCCAACGCGAATGGGGTCCTGGAGTCGCATGGATTACCTTCGTCGTACTGGGGTTTACCGCAACCGAAGCCCAAATGCCACAGGTCGGCCAAGCCCGAGAACACTCTAGCCGGACCGACCATGGCCCGTCCAGAGTCTGACCGTGCAGTGGCGATCCCGCGATTCGCGCTTACCTGGATACGTGAAAAACATCGCAACAACGAGGCAATACGGAGCTACCTTTGGTTAATGCCATCTGAGGGCTCGCATTGATCGAACAAACGGACGACCATCGATCCTTCACTGCCGGACGCCAAAACTCGCGCGGTCGATCATTTCCGACTCGAACGGCAGAGCAGCCAGGGCAACGTCGATCGGAACACCAGTCTCGGTGGACAGCAGAAGGACGCGATGTTTCAGCGCGAACGCGCGCGCATTCTCAATTCTCGGCGAGAATTCCGCAAGTAGATCATCGACGAAAGGGTCTTGTGCACCGAACCCCGTAAAGATCGAGATGTCGAGGTCACGGGTGACTCGCGGTTCGCCCCAGTGCTGCACCACAATCCCGCGAATTGAAACAGAATCGCCAGTTCCTGCCGGCCAGCTTTTCCTGCAGGCTCTGCGCTTCACGAAAGAGTTGGATCACGATGACAGGCGCCGGAACCAGCGTTGCTGATCGATCAGGCCGGATGTGCGGAGAATGGGAGCGATACGGAGGGCATGCTCGAACGCGTCAGCCAGCTGCTCGAGCGCCTGAGCCGTGTTCAGCTGGCGCAGCTCATCACGCCGCACCTGGGCCAGGGCATCGCCCGCCGCGTGCCAGGTGGCTACCCACGCCTTCAGTTCGGGTGAATCGGCTTTGTCTTGCACGATGTCAGCAATGCGATTCAACCGGCCGGCCCATCTGCAAATCCACCAGTGGTGCCGGATACTTCCCGCTGAAGCAGGCGTCACAGAACGGCCCGTGCGCTTCGACCGCGGCATGCATTCCATCCAGCGACAGGTAACCCAGCGTATCGACGTTCAGATGCTGCCGGATCTCATCGACGGTTTTGCGCGCGCCGATCAGCTCATCGCGGGTCGGCATGTCGATGCCGTAGTAGCAGGGCGAAATCACGGGCGGACTCGCCACCCGGAAATGCACCTCCGTTGCGCCGGCCTCGCGGATCAGCCGGATCAGGCCGCGGCTGGTAGTGCCACGCACGAGAGAATCATCGACCACTACGACGCTCCTGCCTTCGATGACTTCACGCACGGTGTTGTACTTGATACGGACGCGGAAGTCGCGGCCGGCCTGTGTGGGATGGATGAAGGTGCGGCCGACGTAATGGTTGCGGATCAGGCCCAGCTCGAACGGAATGCCGCTCTCTTCACTATAGCCGAGTGCGGCCGAGTTGGATGAATCCGGCACGCTGAACACGCAGTCGGCCTTGGCCGGTTGCTCGCGCGCGAGCTGGCGACCGAACGCGCGCCGCGCGCGATCGACACTGGCACCCCACACGCGTGAATCCGGGCGCGCAAAGTAGATCAGCTCGAAGATGCAGGGCGCGGGCTGGTCGGCGGCCTCGAGAGCGGGCAGGTGCGAGACCACACCGTCCTCGATCTTGAGGATTTCGCCGGGCTCGAGCGCACATTCCAGTTCACCACCGATCAGGTCCAGCGCGCAGGTTTCACTGGCCAGGATCCAGCCATTCTTCTTGCGACCGAGCACGAGCGGGCGGAAGCCGTGCGGATCGCGCGCCGCATACATGGTCTCGCCCACTGTCATGATTACCGAGAATGCGCCGGTCAGCCGCGATAGCGCATCGCAGACCTGCTCATCGACGGTGGGCAGCCGTGAGCGTGCGATCAGGTGCACGATGACTTCCGAGTCCACGGTCGATTGGAACAGCGCGCCCTCGGCGACCAGTTCGTCACGCAGCATTTGTGCGTTGGTCAGATTGCCGTTGTGCGCCAGGCAGAGGTCGCCCTGGTGATAACGCACCACGATTGGCTGTGCATTGGCCAAACCCGCACCACCCGCCGTCGAATATCGCGTGTGGCCGAGTGCGACCCGACCGGAGAGCGCGTGCAGCTGCTGGTCGTCGAAACCATCGGAGACTGCGCCAAACGCTTTGTGCACGGTGGCGCGGCCATCTTTCACGGCGGAAATGCCCGCCGCCTCCTGTCCCCGATGCTGCAACGCGTACAGCCCGAGGAAGGTCAGCTCCGCCGCGCGATCGCTACCGGTTACTCCGACAATACCACACATGACTGCTGCTACCCCCGATCCGTTCCCGCGTGCATGAGCCGTGGAATCGCGTCGTAGTACACTTCCGCAAGGTCCTTCACAGGTGTTTTCACCGATACTTCAGGCGTGCGCAACACGAAGGTGCCATTGACCTCGCTAACCGTGCCGATCCGACGGCAGGGCACGCCATTGCTCTCTGCGACTGTGCACACCTGCATGACGTCAGCCGGATCGCAGGAGATGACGACGCGGCCCTGCGATTCACCAAACAGCAACGCCGCGGTCGGCAGCTCATCATGCAACTCTACGTTGACGCCAAACCAGTGATCGTCACTGGTCATTGCGCTTTCGGCCAGGCAAACGGCCAATCCGCCTTCGGAGCAGTCATGAGCGCTTCGAATCAGGCCACCTTCGGCCAGACTCACCAGCGCTTCCTGCAGCGCGCGCTCGGCATTCAGGTCCACGCTCGGTGCATCGCCCGCCACCATGCCGAAAGCGACCTTGAGGTATTCGGATCCGCCCAGCTCATCGCGATTAGTACCAAGCAATAGAATGACATCGCCCTGAGATTGGAAACTCGCACGCACGTGCCGGTCGACATCATCCAGAATACCGATCATGCCGACTACTGGCGTCGGATAGATCGCACCGCGCGGATTCTCGTTGTAGAGCGATACATTGCCTCCGGTCACCGGTGTGTCGAATGCGCGGCAGGCCTCGCCCATACCGGCCACACACTCGCGCAACTGGTAGTAGACCTCGGGCTTCAATGGATTGCCGAAGTTCAGATTGTTGGTGATGGCGCGCGGACGTGCGCCTACACAGGCGATGTTACGCGCGGCCTCCGCCACGGCGATCATGGCACCGCGCCTGGGATTCAGGTAACAGAACCGGCCATTGCAATCGACTTTGGCGGCGATCCCCTTGCGGGTTCCGCGCACGCGCAGCACCCCGGCATCGCCACCGGGAGCAACCACAGTGTTGGTGCGCACCGTAGTGTCATACTGCCGGTAGATCCATTTGCGTGAGCCGATGTTCGGCGAGGCCAGCAGGCGCAGCAGCGTTTTGAGCGGGTGCGCAGCCGCCGGCTGATACTCGCGCTCACCGGGCATCCACGCGCGCAGCCTCGCAATGTCCTCGGATTCACGGGCCTCACGCACGTAGGTGGGGCAGCCGGTCACCAGCGGCTCACCGGGAACCTCACAGACCACCTCGCCACCATCACGCACGCGGTACAACCCGTCATCGGTCACGACACCAATGACCGCAGCCTCCAGCTCCCATTTCTGCAGAATCGCGATGACATCGTCTTCATGGCCGGCCTTGGCCACTACCAGCATGCGTTCCTGCGATTCGGACAGCAGGATCTCATACGGCGTCATGCCTTGCTCACGCACGGGCACCAGCCGCACATCGATGTCGACACCAGTGCCCGCACGCGCCGCCATTTCGGTAGACGATGACGCGAGGCCGGCGGCACCCATGTCCTGGATGCCCACGATGTGTCCGCTCTTGATCAGCTCGAGGGATGCTTCGAGCAGCAGCTTTTCCGTGAAGGGATCGCCGACCTGCACCTGCGGGCGGCGTGCTTCACTCTCCTCGGAGAGCTCGACACTGGCGAAGGTGGCGCCGTGAATGCCATCGCGACCGGTGCGTGCGCCCACGGCCAGAATCGGATTGCCGGGACCCTCTGCATTGGCCCGCATCAGGTCCTCGGTCTTCATCAAGCCGATCGCCATGGCATTGACCAGCGGATTCCCCTCGTATGCCTCGTCGAAGTACACCTCGCCGCCCAGGTTCGGAATGCCGACGCAGTTGCCGTAATCACCGACGCCTTTGACCACACCACCAAACAGGTAGCGCACGCGCGGCGCTTTCAACGATCCAAAGCGCAGTGAATCGAGCACGGCGATCGGGCGCGCGCCCATGGTAAAGACATCGCGCAGGATGCCGCCCACACCGGTGGCCGCGCCCTGATACGGCTCGATCGCTGACGGATGGTTGTGTGATTCGATCTTGAACGCGACTGCGTAGCCATCGCCCAGCTCGATCACGCCCGCGTTTTCACCCGGGCCCTGCAGCACCCAGGGTGCCTTGGTCGGCAGCGTACGCAGGAGCGGCTTCGAATTCTTGTAACCACAATGCTCTGACCACAATGCGCTGAACACGCCAAGCTCGGTGAAGGTGGGTGCACGCCCCAGGATACCGAGAATGCGATCGTACTCCTCGACCGAGAGCCCGTGCTCGGCAACCAGCTCAGGCGTAATCGGCGGTTCATGCCTGGCAACCGCGATCCCCGATCCGCGATCCGCGATCCGCAGTCCCTGATCCGTGATCCCTGATCCCTGATCCATTATCGGACAGCCACGCCATCTTCGAGAAACCGCCGGAGCGACTCGAAGACGCCGATACCGTCGGTGCCGCCCAACAGTACTTCCACAGCTCGTTCGGGGTGCGGCATGAGTCCAAGGACATTCCCGCGTTGGTTGATGATGCCGGCAATGTTGTTGGTCGCGCCGTTCGGGTTGGCTGCTTCAGTAGCCTCGCCCTCGCGCGTGACGTATCGAAAAACGACGCGCCGCTCGCGCTCCAGCGCAGCGATCGTGTCCGCATCCGCCACGTAATTCCCCATGCCGTGCGCAACGTGATACATCAGCACTTGCTGCTCATCGTACGCATTGGTGAAACAAGTCTCGTTGTTCTCACAGCGTACGTACACCGGATGCGAGATGAACTTCAGCGATGCATTGCGTACCAGCGCGCCCGGGAGCAGGTGCGACTCGCACAGGATCTGGAAACCGTTGCAGATGCCGAGCACAGGCCCGCCTGCGTTCGCGAAGTCGATGACTTGGGGCATGATCGGGCTGAAGCGGGCGATGGCGCCGGCGCGCAGGTAATCGCCATAGGAGAACCCGCCGGGGAGGATCACGGCATCGGGCTGGTTCAGCTCGAGCTCACGGTGCCAGACGAAGTAAGCCTCGACACCGATCACGTCGGTCAACGCCTTGTAACAGTCGTAGTCGCAGTTGGAGCCGGGGAACGTCACGATCGCAACGCGCATTTCAAACCGTTTGCTCGAGAGCGATTTCGTAATCTTCGGTGACCGGGTTGGCCAGCAGTTTCCTGCACATTTCGTCGAGCAGTGCGTGTGCAGCTTCGACCGAGCCGGCACGCAGACGCACGCGGATCAATCTGCCCATGCGGACTTCCTCGACCTGCGGAAAGTCGAGCGAATGGAGCGCGCTCTGCACGGCTTTGCCTTCCGGATCGAGCAGCCCGGCGCGCGGTGTGACGCGCACTTCAGCCAGGAATTCGGTCAAGGCGCCTCTTTCGGTTTCTGGTCCGGTGGTGAGTCCGGCCGGTTGGGACGTCTGCGATCACCCCGGCGGCGACGGCGGTACCCGGGGATGCGGAACCGGCGATGTGGTGTGATTTCACCGTAGTCTATGACCCGGAGCTCCGCGCCCGCTTCATCGGGATCTTCATCGAGCAACGGGTCGTGTTCCGGCAGTTTCTCGAAGAAACCGAGGAAGAGAACCTTCAGCAGGCCGTACGCGACATACGACATCGAACCAAGGAAGAAAAAGAGCCGTGGTATCGTGATGGCGAGCACGGTCATGGTCACCAGGAACACGAAGTTGACGATGCCGCGCACGTTGCGGAAGCCAAACTTGGGCACCACCGCATACGGCACGTGGCTGATCATGAGAAAACCGAGCACGACCATGACGCCGATCATGATCGAGGGCCATTTCCAATCCGAGAGGTACAGCCGAAAGAAATCGGTCTGGCTGAATGGAAAGAAGCTGGCCAGCGCGATGCCGGCGGATGGCGAAGGCAACCCGTGGAAGACGGCTTTGGCGTGACCCGCCTGCTCGACATTGAAGCGCGCGAGGCGGACCACGGCGGCTGCGACGTAGAAGAAACAGGCCAC
>JBBDWZ010000228.1:0-15807 GCA_040902615.1 Gemmatimonadota bacterium
GGTTTGTTGACCGGCTCAGACCTGCCGCGCTTTGTCACCGCAATTTATTCCGCCTGTGCTGTTTGCGGAATCCTGCTGCCGTAGGGCCTATGGCGGCTAACGTAGAAGCATTGCCGAAACCCTACTGAGCCGACTGGAGCGCGCAAGTGCGACGTAAGGTGAGCCGAGTTTTCCGAAGGACGGAGGGCGCGAAGCGCCCGACGCGCTCATGCGATGTTAGCCGCTGTTGAACTCGCTGTGTGGATCGTCGACCTGGGGGGAATTGACCGCATCCAATGCCCGGACGATGTAGTGTGCTGCGGCCAACGGCCGATCCGAAAAGGCGTCTTCACGCGGCGGGTTGATCCGACCCACAACGAACAAACCATCTTTCTCAGTAAAGTACCAGCCGCCGGCATTTCCACCATCGGTGGAATACCGAAGCCAGTAATCAATGAACTCCGGTCGAGCCGCCAGAAAGTTGGCGAGTTCCTGCAGCTCAAGGCAGGGCCGAAGCTCGGCGTATCGCACTGGGTCACGTATTTCAAGCCACGTGTCGTAGCTCAGTGGACGATAACCATGGTAGCCTGCCGCAATCGCGGAGATATTTTCAAGGTCGTAGACCGAGAGTGAAGGCATTGGTGATCCGTTGCGAGTTCAATGGTGCTAACGTGATGCGTTTGCCGACGTGACGGTTCCAGCGAACCCGGAACGACAGCGACGGGGTGAGTGAACCGGCATGTCCCGAAGTGGTCGTGCTGTAGGAGCACGCGATCAAAACCGTACACATGGAGTAGCCGTGAAGAGAACGTCTCGGGGCCGCGGATTCGTGTCTGTGTTGCTCCTCGTGGCTTGTGGGTCGAGCGAGCGACAACAAAGCGAAGCTGATGTAGCGAAAACCCCAGAGTTCGTGGCAGAGCAGGAATTGCGCATTGGTAGCGTGGACGATCCCGATCTTGGATTCTCGCATATCGGCGGGATCGTGGTGGACGCTGGTGGCGTG
Source organism: Gemmatimonadota bacterium (assembly GCA_040902615.1). GTDB lineage: Bacteria > Gemmatimonadota > Gemmatimonadetes > Longimicrobiales > RSA9 > JBBDWZ01. Next base: position 983 of record JBBDWZ010000228.1, read on the forward strand.
ATGTACGTCCTGGAGAGCCAGGATCGCCAGATCCGGGTCTATGACGAACAAGGCCGCCGCCTGCGGACAATCGGTCGTCAGGGAGACGGACCGGGCGAGTTCAGAAACGCCACTTTGATCGGGCTTCGACACGACACGCTGGCCGTTGGCGACCTGAACCTGGGGCGCGTCACGTTCTTTACGCGAACGGGAGAGTTGCTCGAAACTCTGCTCATGCCACCACTTTGGTTGCAGCCCATCCCAGGCGTCAGTGTGATGGCCGCGCCAGTGCGATTCAGAGGGGACGGGTTCGCCACCAATATCGTACGCACGATCATGCCGCCAGAACCACGCAGCGACTCGTTCTGGGTCCCGCAGGTTGTGCTGGATCGGAGGGGCCAAATCACCGATACGCTCCGCCTTGAGCGTTGGGGTCTGTTTTGGTCCCGAATCAGGGTTGGCAACCGGGACGTGAACCTACCGTCAGGGCCATCGGCAGCCCCGCTCTACATCGATGGGCAGGAGGACACCTACGTCATTGACCGACCTGTCGCGGCGGTTCGGAATCGTGCGGCATTTACCGTTACGCGCATGACGGCTGCAGGTGACACGGTCTACCAGCGGGGGATCCGCTATCGGCCGTTGACGTTCCCAGCTGAAGTCATGGATAGTATCGTCGCACAGGCTGTACGCCCGCACCTGCGTAACCAGGCGGCGGATTCTGGAACGATTGCCGCCGCAATTCGCGGGGCCATGAGTCTGCCAGCGTACCAACCGCCCATCGCGCAGGGTCGGATCGGCGCAGACGACGTATTATGGCTGAGGTTGCATGATGAAGGCGCAGAGCAACAGCGGTGGGTCCTACTCGGGCCGGATGGGCGCCTCTTAGGCGGGCTGTCGCTTCCCCGAGGCGTAATGATCCACTGGAGCAGTGGCGAGCGCGCATGGGCGGCCGTACGTGACGAGTTCGATGTGCCGTGGTTGGTTCGTTATCGGCTTCGTGGCGTCGATGAATCGTGAGGGGTTGAGATCATGCCATCCTCGAATACACTCGACTGCACGCACCAGCCGGCCGGAGCGTGAAGCTGAGTTGGAATCGGCGCCTTCCGGCCACAGGCCCAGCTTGGCCTGAATGAAGCGTGTCAGCTTCGTGCTGCAGCCGCGCCTCGGAGGTCGGCAAACGGAGGCGCTTCATAATGAGCGCTTGCAGCTGTCACGCAGACTTGACTGGCGGAAACGCGCTGTGAGATGTGCAGCAGTCACTGACGTAACCGCGCCTGGATGGGCGCGCAGCTGAAGCGCAACGCGTCAGGCGGCAACGGCCCTAACTAGCCTTCACCGCTAGTTCAACGGCTATGGCGAGGGCAGAGGACACCGGCGGGACATGAACCACCACCATGCCGTCGCGATGAAGAAATGTCGCGACGCCGCGCGTGACTCGGAGATTCTGATGAAATCAGGGTTAGGTCTACTCCCCATCCTCGTTACGGCAGTCTTTTGCGAAGGTGCTGTCGCCCAAGACAAGCCAGCCATAGCAATCATCGGCACGGGCACTCTCGCGGGAGCGCTTGGCCCGGCCATGGGTGCGCGCGGATATCCGGTGATCTACGGTAGTCGCGACCCGGCCCGCGATTCTGTGCGAGCACTGGTGGGGCGCACAGGTTCTAAAGCCTCGGCCGTCGGTCAACGTGAGGCAGCCGCGCAGGCGCAAATTATCGTTCTCGCTGCCCCTGGTGAGGTGGTCGAGGAAGTAGCGAGCAACCTCGGTGAGTTGGACGGTAAGATCATCATCGATGTGAGCGGCGGAAAGAAGCGTCTGGCGCCGGATGGCTACCTCGAACTCGTGTCCGACAGCACACGTGCCGAGCGTATCCAGTCCAAACATCCCAAGCTGCGAGTTGTTAGGATCAACCTACCAAGCATCGTCTTCTTCCTGGACCCGTTGCTCCTGGGCACACGGCCCACTCTACTCATCGCCGGCAACGATCCTGGCGCCAGAGAATCCGTCGCGAACATCATGTTTGACTTAGGAGTAGATCCATGGGATGCGGGTCCGCTTCGCTTCTCTCGTGTATTCGACGCCATTAATGTGATGGGCATGGTCCCGGCGCAGCAGGGACTAATTGAGGGTTACGAGCTGAAGTTGCTTCCGAGCGTTCCATTATCGTGCTTCGTAGACGTTGCCGAACTCTTCCGATTCGGCCAGCCCTATGACCTGAAGCGCCTTCCCAAGTTCCCCCGACGCGATGCTCTGATCCCCTGTGACGAATGGCGGCGTCGGCTGCGAATGCGCGAGCAGGACTAATGCGTGGACATTGTTGTAAGACCTGAGTTGAGCCCGACCGCTATTTCCATAAAGATTGTGTTCGATCTCAGCCGAACATTTGAGTCTCGGCATAACCCTGGGACCTCACGTTGTGCGGCCTAACATCGGGTGAAGCTGTCGGGCGGGTCGCTTCAGCAGTGGCTGCGTGGCACCAGCTTGTATCTTGCTTCCGCACGCGAAGCCGCTGGAAAAGTGAGGACTACTAGCGGCTCCAAGCATCTAGCGGCTGTGTGGCCTGCAGCTTAGACTTTGTGCGTTGCCGCCTGAAGGTCCAATATGTCGTTATTGATTGCCCATATCCGTCGTCGTAATCGGCATCAGGCTGATCCTCGGCCGCATTCTCGTTCCGCGGCGCGGGAACTCATTAGGTCCAAGGCACTTCGCTACGCGCGAGCAGCGACGTGAGTTCGCTGGCAGCCCGAGCTCGACCACAACCGTGACTCTCGGTGGGGAAATGGTTCGCTGTTCTGAACATCGGATTTGCTTACTCATTCGGCGTGGCGGATTTGCGAATTCTCCATCTGGCTCGATCGCCGTAGAGCGTGGCTGCAATGCTATTCTTCGCTGTAATAGCTAGTTGCTTCTTCGTGATCTGTCGGCGCCTTGCACTAGGTAATCACACGTGAACGCACAACGGGCACCGCGCAAGTTGGACTCCGGAAGTAGTCTGACCACCATATGTACTTGCGCGTTGCTGTCTAGCCTGGATCCGGACCTCGGCCAATGAACGATTCGTCTCCGGTTCTTCCCGCGGCTCACCGACGCGCTCGGCGTTCGTATTCGGCGCGCCAAGCAATGTTATGCGCCGCGGTGACAGCAGCCTGGCTAATGTTTGCGGATGCGTTTCTGTGGCCAGTTTTTGCATCCGCCAATTTCCCGGACTTGCACGCACTATCCTGGCGGGAGTTTGCTTGGCGTTTTGTTTGGTACACGCCGTTTTGGTTTGTCGTGGTGTGGATGTTCTGGACTCGTGGCTACGAGAAGGGTCGGCGTGAATATCGTGCGACGCAGGGCTAGCAGCCCTTACCGCCCGCCGTATGACAGATGGGTGAAGCATTCCGTGCGTCCTCGGATCGGCAATTCTTCTGCATCTCTGGAGGGGTCAGATGTCGTTTCTCGCGCGCGCACTCGTGCCCGTGGCGGCCGTCTTGCTTGCGGCCTCGTTTGGATCGTACAAACGGGAACTCGCGAATCGAGCCACGCTTTACACGGAACCAAACTTCTCACCGGTTGACACGATCGCATTTCCTCGTCGGATCTTCGAAGGCTACGACCGGGACTCCCGTACCCTGCGCGTTACTTCAGACCGGGATGGCCGCACCCATACGATCCGGGTCCCTGCCAACTTTCATTTAGTCGAGCACGCCGACAAGGTCCGGCACGTATCTCAATTCTTCTGGGTTGTAAATGGACAGCTCCTCGGCCCGACGTCCATGCCATTGGATATTCCGCGCGAGAAATTACTCGAAAGCTTCACGGTGAAGTACCGGTTCGTCGGCAGGTCGCCCGGCGAGTTCTCCACAGTTGGATTCATGTTCATCCGCACCGCGACATAGTGATTCATTCACGGCGCATTGCGCCGAGTGGCGGCTGAGCCACGGTGACACGTTGCGTCCCGCGGCGTGTGATCGTCGTCTTGCCCTGGCTCGTGCTTCACTGTGCTCCGCTCGCGGGCCGTCTAACGGGACGGGTGAAGCTGACCGGCGGGTCGGAGCGTCTACTGGATGCTGGTGAGAACCCGTATAGTATTCCCAAGCGCGTGCGCGCTGGCGGGGCCTGCACTTTTCCGCTGGGTGTTAGAGCGATGATATCGTCAGCAGATCTATTCACATGAGCATCTCTAGTGATCTTGTCCCAGCATGGACTTCGGCATTCCGTCCATATCTCGAGCGCGAGCTCCGGGTCGAGTTAGAAGTTCCAGTTAGATTCCCTGCCGGACGCGCCGTAGCTGACGTTCCGGCCGTGTTCCTGCGTTTCCCCAAGTGGCGTGGTGAGCCGTTCGTGGACGACTTTGGCAGAAAATCGGCAGCCATGATTGAACTGAATGGCGAGCATCTGTTTGCGGAGCTAGCCGTCCTACGGCTGCTTCGGAACGACGGTTGGGATGGTCGCTGGGTTAGTACTTACAGCGCTGGCAAAGAGGTCTGGAAGTACCTCACTCACTGGGAGGGGGTCCCGCGCTCGGAACAGAAAACCCGTCCGATTGAAGACAGTGAACCTCGCCAGACCCTGGCTCGCATTGCCGGTTTCAATAAGCCTCGAAGGTACAAGGGATGTTGGGACGTCTTTGCGTGGCGTCCACCGCAACTGGCGTTCGTTCAGTGCAAACGGACCACTCCCAAATCCAAAGACCTCCTCAGCAAGGATCAGGAAGAATGGTTGCGGTCCGCCCTCTTTCTTGGAGACCCTCGATTGACGGTTGATTCGTTCTGTTTCGTGCAATGGGATTATCAGTAATATGCGCAGGGTGGCGGTCGACGGTATAACGAATGTGAGGCTCTTCTAAGGAATCACGCGTAGAGTGAATGCCCTTAGTCCTTGGATCTCTCGGGAGGAAGCCACAGAATGCCTGCCTCGATTGCGGTTCCCAGAATCTCAAGAATACCTGCTTCACGGCATTCCATATCACTTGATCACGCCTATCGACGGTCGGCGCGTGGTCGCGGCTTACCGGTCGCCCTCGTTGTGCTCATCAACGTCCTGATCTGCGCAAGCGGTCAGGTCTCGGCACAACAAATCGTGGATATCCCGAGCACTCCCTTGTGTCGCGATTGCCGTCTGGAATTCCGGCGGCTACTCGGGTTGGGGGCTGCGGATGGGGAAGGCGCGCTCGCTGGAGAACCGACCTCGGTGGTCCAGGATACTCGCGGGAATTACTACATCACGCAGTTCCAGGATCGCACATCGGTTGTCGTATTCAGCCGCACTGGACAATTTGTTCAGCGAATCGGCAGAACTGGACGCGGTCCCGGTGAGTACACCCGAATTGCTTTCGTTACTGTGGGAGCCGGTGATTCGCTTTACGTGTTCGATCAGGCAAATGCACGCATTACGGTTTTATCGCCGACCTATGCCGTTGCGCGCACAACTGCATTGGCCGGACAATACTTTGGTGCAGTCCATCTTCCCGACGGACGCTTGGTCGCAAATGCTCACATACCTGCCCCCGATCGAATTGGCCAACCGCTTCAAACTCTTGGCAAGGACGGTGTTGTTCAGGCGGTTTACGGGGCACAGAAACCAGAGTACAAACCGAATATCACGTACTCGGTGATGCGAACGATCGGTTCCGCCGGGGAAAATAGAGTTTGGTCGGGCTATAAAACACGGTACGTGATCGAGGAGTGGAATGCGGATAGTAAGCAGCTTCGAGTGGTATCGAGAAGTGTACCCTGGTTCAAGGCATATGACCGACGCCGCCCAATTACGCAAGTGCAACCTGCCGAGCCATGGCTGGTGGCACTCCACCAGGATGTGAGTGGCCTTCTATGGTCTGCGGTGACAGTTCCCGGTGAAGACTGGGGAAAACGATGGGTGGACCTTGGAAGCGACGAAAAGAAGGGATTTCCTGGTGACCAACGGATGTTTGATACGATGGTCGAAGTGCTCGATCTAGATCGACGGCAAGTCCTCGTGAGTCAACGTATGCCGCAGTACGTCCTCGGCTTCCTGAATGACAGCACCTCGTTCGGCTATAAGGTCGACGCTGGTGAAGTGCCTAACGTTGAGATTTGGAGAACCCGGTTGATCCGTGGGAACGCAAGGAGATGAAGCGTTCGGCTCGCGCGGAATCGGCGGTCCGCGGCGCGGATTCAACTACGCATAACAACGAGTTAGCGCGTCGCCGCTGCGCGGCCTCCGCCCTGCGGGGAAACTCGGTTATCTTCATTTCGGTCTTGCGGCCTGAGTTCAGCTTCACCGAGTTTCGCTTATGCTTCAGTGTTGTACGCCATTCCCGCTCATCGCAGTCCATGAATTGTAGGCCGGTCGAACTATGTCCATGAGATCTTATTTCCTTCTGGTAGCGCTGCTCGGCGCCGCCAGTCCGCATGCAGCAGTTGCGCAGCGACGAGCAGTCATCTCCGGATGGCTGGGTGGAGCTACTGGTTCCCCAACGTCGGGCCATGCCGTGATCGGCGGAAGTGTCCGGAGTCCGCTCTGGCGCGTCGTTGAATTGTTTGGAGATCTCGCATAACCGAGTCACCGGGCGGCTGTGTGCAATCCTGGCCAGAATCGTACAGGTGCAGCTTTCACGGAACGCTGATAACTGCCGGCATTGCTCCACGGATCGTGGATTCCGGGAAATTTTCGGCTTCTGCGGTAGCTGGGGCTGGCCTTTTCACGCATGCGGACAACACCTTCGATGCAACGGAAATCGCCGTAACCCTGGGCGGGAATGGTGGGATCCGAATTGCAGGGCGGATCTGGTTGGAGGCGCGTTACCGGATCTAACGGATTCACAGCCGGCGCGAACACGATTCCGCGCGGCTCATCACAGAGGTGTCATGCTCCGAATGCGGATCGGTGTCTTCCTGACTGCGGCGCATTAGCAAGAGTCTTGATCAGCGCCCGCACTCATGGACAGGAGCCGAGCACAGGCATAACAGTGGGAGTGGCTTTCGCGACGCAGTATCCCGACAGGTTCCAGGAGGGTTGTGCAAATCCTACTGGTGCCGGTCCGTCAGTTCGGGCCCATCGTCGCATCCATCGTCGGCTTACAGCCGAACTGGGAGTCTCAGGACACATTCAGATGCCACCGGCGAGTCATAGCTCGTGTGGCGACGTCGTCCCGCGTATCTGCTGGGTCCAGGCGGGAATCTCGCCTTCTCAGAAGGCCTGAAGCAGCGGGCCGCGCTACTGGCGCGACCCGGAGTTATTGCCACTTCAGATGCTCCGCCGCACATGCGGTCCCGAGCCTGCAATGCCGTTCTGCGAGTCGCTCGACTCAAGGCAGACACGCGTCAGTGCGATCGCCTCGTCCTTTCGGGACCTCACACTCTTTCCTCCGCTCATCGCGCGGTACGAACCAGGTCGTTTGCCGATCAACGATGGCAGTCATCGATATGCAGCCTTCGAAACACTCGGCCTGGTCCACTGTTGGGTGATTGTGTGGTACGCTGACGAGACCGCGCTCGAGCAGCACAAGCGCCGCGGCTTCAAATGGAACGCTTGCGCGACCGGCTCGGCGCCGTAGAGTTTCCCGAACGTCATTACGTGACGACGGAGTGAGTGAGTCTGGAGCGAGTATGACCGACTTCATGCGACCTGCAGTCGGCGTTGCCTGGTACAGCCGCGAACATTGGCAGCGGCTTCGGGATGCTTCGGAGGATCGTGCGGACCTCGAAGACACCTGGGAAGAATGGAACGCGCAGGCCGAAGAGCAGCTCGCCGATTTGCGCTGCAGCAGCATCAGAGTGATAAAAGTACCGGTGGACGTCGATGCGATGGTGGATTGGTGCCGCGAACGTGGCGTGCCCGTGAATGCCGAGAATCGCGCAGCGTATACCGCGGAACTGGTTCGCATGATGCAACGCTGAAGGCTCACACGATGACAGGTACACGCCGCAGGACTGCCCAAATTGCAACAAGGATGACCAAATGAATGCCCGGCATTCATCCGTTCGGCCCAGGTGGCCAGTGCATCGCATTGCCCGCAGCCTTTTGATCGCGCTCTTCCTCTGCTCGTACGCAGCCATTTCGAGCGCTCACGCGGCCGCCTTACAAACGGACGCACAGAAGCTGTCCAGACTCGAGGATCGTGTGAATGCGATCCAGAATCGCATGGGAACTGTCGAGCGTCGCGTAAACGGCATGGAAGAGGAAGCTGCCGGTGTCAGCCTGGCGCTCTTCCTCATCGGCTGCTTCTGCGCGCTCTGGGCTCAAAACACGCGGCGCAGCGCCTGGGGCTGGTTCTTTCTCGGCGTCTTCTTTCACATATTCACGCTGCTCGTCCTGCTCAAAAAGAATTCGGACGATCTGGATGACGAACTGGAAAGAACCAACCCGGCCGCCGTGTGATCGGGTCACCGCAGGAGACAGGCACATGTTCTCGCAGGACGTTCGCTACGCACTGCGGCTGTTTGGCCGGCAACCCGCGTTTATCGCCGCGGCCGTGTTGTCACTTGGCATCGGTATCGGTGCCAGCACGGCGTTGTTCAGCGTCATCAATGCCCTGCTGCTCCGTCCACTGCCCTACAGTAATCCGGACCGGCTGGCGATTCTGTGGAACCGTTCGCCCGGTCTCAACATCACGGAGGACTGGTTCTCCACCGCGCAGTACTTCGACATCCAGAACAGCAGCACCAGCTTCGAACAGCTGGCGATCGCGCTGGGCAATACGGTCACACTCACGAGCACCGAGGGCGGCCAGCCCGATCGCGTGGGCGTAATTCGCGTGTCATCCAATCTGCTGCCGATGCTGGGTGCCCGCACCGTGCACGGTACGCTGTTCGTGGCCGAAGATGATCTGGCTGGTCGCACACCGACCGCGGTATTGAGCCACGGCGCGTGGGTGCGGCGCTACGCGAGCGATCCGGCGATGGTCGGCCGCACCATCCTGCTGAATGGCCAGGCGATCGAGATCGTAGGTGTGCTGGCCGAGGACTTCTCGCTGCCGCATGAAGTGTTGCCCACACTCGGTATGGCGGACGACGGCGAGATCTTCATGCCGCTGCCCATGCAGTCGGGTGCGGCCGAGTTCCGCGGCCGCGAGGACTACAACATCATCGGCAAGCTGAAGCCGGGCGTCACCATGACGCAGGCGCAGGCCGAGATGGATCGGCTCACTGCGCGGCTGCGTCAGGATTTCCCTGCTAATTACCCGCCCAACGGCGGACTCACCTTCAGCGTGGTCCCGCTGCTCGAGCAGGTGGTCGGCAATGTACGGCGCGTCCTGCTCATCCTGGTGGGTGCGGTCGGCTTCGTGTTGTTGATCGCGTGCGCGAACGTGGCCAACCTGCTGCTCTCACGTGCACTGGGCCGTCAGCGTGAGATCACGGTGCGATCCGCACTGGGTGCGACGCGTGCACGCATCACGCGCCAGCTGCTCACCGAATCGCTGGTGCTCGCGGTTGCGGGCGGCACGCTGGGGCTGCTTCTCGCCTGGTTCGGCGTCGCCTGGATCCAGGCGTTTCAGCCGCCCAATGTGCCGCGCCTTCGCGACATCGGCGTCACCGGCGAGGTAATGCTGTTCACCACGCTGTTGTGTCTGGGATCGGCGATGCTGTTCGGTCTGGCACCCGCTATTGGCATGGGCAAGCTGGACCTGCAAACGGCGTTGCGCGATGCCGGCCGCGGATCGATCGGCTCCCAGGCGTTGTGGGGCCGCGGCGGGCGCCTGCGCCGAACGCTGGTGATGGCGGAGCTCGCGCTTTCCGTGGTGTTGCTGATCGGCGCGGGCCTGCTGATCCGCAGCTTCAGTCAACTGCGCGATGTGCCGCCCGGCTTCAACCCATCCGGCGTGCTCACCTTCGAGCTCGCACTGACCGGACCGAAATACCCGAGCGGTCCCGCCGTACTAAACACCTACCAGCAGCTCTGGCAACGATTGGATGCGATACCCGGTGTGCAGCAGTCCGGCGGCATCACATCACTGCCGCTCTCCGGTTATATGGCCTGGGGGCCAATCACGATCGAAGGCTACACACCGCCCGGCGGCGAAGACTTCATCAATGCGGACATGCGCATCGTCGGCGGCAGATACTTCGAAGCGATGCAGGTGCCGCTCGAGAGCGGACGCCTCTTCACCGATGCAGACCGTGGCGATGGTGCGCGGGTCGTCATCATCGATGAGTTCCTGGCCGAGCAGTACTGGCCGGGGCAGGACGCGGTCGGCAAGCGGCTGCGCACCGGACCCATCTCGGCGAACTCGGACAACTGGATGACTGTGGTCGGCGTCGTGGGCCGTGTGAAGCAGTATGGCCTCGATACCGACGGACGCATCGTGATCTATTTGCCGCACACGCAGTTCAACTCGCGATCGATGTACGTGACCATTCGCACGCAGGGGCAGCCAGCCGCGATCGCGAGTGCGGTACGACGCGAGCTGCAGGCCATCGACCCCGATCTGCCGATGTACCGCACGCGGACCATGGACGAGCGCATGGATGCTGCCCTGGCACGTCCGCGCTTCGCGATGACGCTGCTCACCATCTTCGCGGGATTTGCGCTCGCCCTCGCGGCCATCGGCATTTACGGTGTCATGGCTTACCTGGTGAGTCAGGGCGCGCGCGACATCGGCATCCGCATCGCGCTGGGCGCTACCCAGCGCAATGTGCTCGGGCTGGTCCTGCGCCAGGGCACGCTGCTCGCTGCGATCGGCCTCACCGCCGGACTGGCCGGAGCCTGGGTACTCACCCGCTTCATGCGGTCGCTGCTGTTTGGTGTGAGCGGTACAGATCGGATTACCTTCGCGGCCGTCGCCGCCGTGCTGGCCATCGTTGCTATCCTGGCGACCTTCATCCCGGCCCGTCGCGCAGCGCGCATCGATCCCATGGTGGCATTACGCTCGGATTGACCGCCGTCAGTCGCGGGCAAGGCACTTTCTACGAGTGAGGCGACTACCACACGCATGGTGCACGGAGAATGTGCTGCAATTCGCGAACGCGGAGATTGCAGCTGTACACGCTCGCGTGACTGTCTTGAATTCGGTGGCATCACCCAGACTTGCAGAGACCGAACAAGCGATTGGTGAGCTACGGCGGTTGGTATCACCCGTAGAAGTTGCACTGACCGTTTTGGCAGCAATGGTTGGCCCGCCGGGACCCTGCGCGAATGTGAACAACGACAGCTGCGGGCCGGATTGGTTATCGCGGCGGCAAAGCGAGGGTGTTCCTGCGCGCCTGGTTCAGCGATTCGGTCATTGTCCAGCTACATCAAGTAACGCTTTGCGACTAACCTTTTGCCGACGGGAATGGATTGAAACATGGGCCTGATCTGGGATTTGATTCAGCACAGTCAGATAAGCGAGACTCGGCAGCAGGCATCATCGCTGGAGAATCGAGTGAGCCGCCTCGAGACGGACCTACAGCACACCAACGAAGCACTGATCCGGCTGCTCAAAGCGCTCGAGAAGCGGTTTGGTGAGGATCTCGACAGTGACGGGCGCGTTGGTTGACCAGCGATCGTACAGGTTCCGCCGATGAATCGAGTGGAACTGGGTTTCGTGCCGATGGCGGACCTCGACGCGGAGCAGCGCCGCGCTGTCGCACAACTGCTGTACGACGCGTTCGTGGGCTGGCCTGAAAGCTGGACTTCGCTGGACGCTGCGGAACAGGAGGTCGCCGAGTCGCTGGCTGCCGACCGCATCAGCCTGGTCGCGTTGGACGACGCAAATCAGGTGGTTGGCTGGATCGGCGCCATCTCCAACTACCACGGACGCGTCTGGGAACTGCATCCGCTTGCGGTTCAGCCAGACCTGCAGAACCGCGGTATTGGCCGCGCGCTCGTTGATCGCCTGGAGGATGAAGTGCGCAAACGCGGTGGTCTCACGATCTACCTTGGCACTGATGATGTAACCAATCTGACCAGCCTCGGCGGTGTAGACTTGTATCCGCGGGTTCTCGAGAAGCTGTCGCACATCGAGAACCTGCGCCGCCACCCGTTCGGTTTCTACCAACGCATCGGTTTCGAGATCGTCGGCGTGGTTCCGGATGCCAATGGCTTCGGTCGGCCCGACATCATGATGGCCAAGCGCATCGTTAAATCGGCGTAGTGATGAGATCGCTGATAGCGCCCGCATGACCATCTGGATCGACGCCGACGCCGCGCCACGTGATGTGAAGGACATCATACTGCGAGCAGCCAAGCGTCTGAAGATTCCCACTGTGCTGGTCGCGAATCAGCGGTTGTCGGTACCGCTGAACAATCCGCAGGTCAGCACGGTCTGGGTTCAGGGAGGGCCAGACGTGGCCGATCGCTACATCGCTGAACACGCCATCGAAGGGGATGTGGCCATTACCGCCGACATCCCGCTCGCGGCGATTCTCGTGCAGAAAGGCCTGATCGTGCTCGATCCACGCGGTGAGCAGTACAGCGCCGAGAACGTGCAGGAGCGCCTTTCGATTCGAGACTTCATGGATTCACTGCGCGGCTCGGGCGTCGAAACTGGCGGCAGCAAGCCGTTTGGCGCGAAAGACAAGCAAGCGTTCGCCGCCGCACTGGACCGCGTCCTCGCCGCGGCTCGCCGAAAACAATGAAACGTCGAGCCGTACTGTTGTTTGCGGGTTGCTGCGCCTGCGCAGCGGGCCAGGGCCTGCCTGCTCAGGAGCCGCCGTGTATTGCGGGAGACAGCATCGACTCGGATGCGGACGGGCTCGGTGACGCCTGTGAATACGCCCTGGCCCAGCGTTTCGCCCCAACGCTGGTAGTACGTTCCGGCGGTTGCAATTGGGATGACTCCGTATCACCGGCTCGACTGGGCGGCGGCTATTTCTTCGCGGTTCAGACCGTCGGTAGTCACATCCGGATCGCCTACCTTCCGGCGTACTTTCGCGACTGCGGATGGAGTGGCGTGAAATGCTGGCTGCCTTGGGTCGATTGTTCACCCCATGCCGGCGACTCGGAACTGGTCATCACGGACGTGCGATTCGATCCAGCCGATCGTGACTGGAAAACCGATGCGATCTTCCTGTCGGCGCATTGCTTCGGCCGCGGATCGGATTGCCGGTGGTATCGCGGAGACGAGCTTCGTGCATTCAGCTTCGATGGCGACGTGCCCACTATCTGGGTCGCGGAGGGCCGGCAGGCGAATTACCCTGACCAGAACGCGTGCGACCGGGGCCATTCCGGAATCGACACCTGTGACCGACACGATCTGCGGTATCGCTTCCCGATTCTGTCTCGGGCGCACAACATCGGCAGCATGGCAGTACCGCTCGGCGTAAAAGGCTGCGTGCGTGGCGGCCAGGTTGGGAGTGCCAACGTGCAAGCCAATGCGGACGAGTGCTTCTGGAGCTCAGAAACGCGCTTCCGCGGGTGGCAGGCAACCGGCAACGGCGTAACTGCCTATTGGCGCTACCTGACAGAGATCGCTGGGTTTGGTGAACTAAAACGGTCGGAGCGTTAAACCGATGTCAGGAAGTGAAGGGTGATTGGACGTCCGCCATCCGCACGCCGATCTCGGACTTGAAAGATGCGGGCGCTCGAATCGATTGCGGTGCGCAGACGTAGCCGGCCGCAACTGCACCAAACACAACGAACGCTGTCGATCGTATTGCGAAGATCGCCATGACCACTCCGGTTTCGAATTGCTGTCCACGTAGGAGTCAGTGAACGCCGTCAAAAGGTCCGGTGGCGGTCAGGCCGGTCGGTCGTACGCCGGCCGGACATCGACCTGGCGTGGTCGCAGATCGGGCGGCTCCGGATCCAGCGCGCGCTGGAGCGCACCCTCCAGGTACGTCACCGTGAGACCGGCGGCCCAGTAGTCGAGATCCGTGCGATTGGGCTGTCTGGTCTCGCGCGGTGTGCGAAGGGTTTCTCCACCAGCTTTCGGCTCGAACTCGACCCAGCCATCCCAGAGTCCGTCCTCTGCTTCCCGTCCACAAACGCGTGCGACATAAGCGTGTTGATCCGCGTCGACGATCTCGTTTTCGAATTGCACCAGGACGTCTGCCATGACCGTACTCCCCCGCGAATGAGACTACTCGGAGTAGTGCAATTCACCTGCCAAAGGAGAGACGCATCGCCGCCCGGGCGATTCTGCAGACGCACGGCCTTCGCCCGCTTGCAAATCCCGTTTGGCGTTGGCGATACTGTCCCCTCATGAACGCCGGCGTTGCCCGATTCTTTCTCTGGCTCTTCCCCACCCTGGTGGTCGCGGCGTGGGGCTTCGTCAGCCGCAGCGCTGAGGTGCCGTTCGCCGTGGTTCCGCTGGTCATTTTCGCGTCCGTCTTTGCAGTCGGGTGCGCTGCGCGATCGGTTCCGCGCAGGTCCCTCGCAATCGCTGCCTGCGTCGGTGGCGTGAATGCCGCGCTGATTGGACCGCCACTCGCCATGCTGGCAATGCTGCCGCCCGGCGCAACTGCTATCGGTATCGGCTTCGGCAGTGATTGGGGCAACCTGCCGCCTGCGCTGGCGTGGACTGTCTTCGCTCTGATCATGGTCAGTGCTGCCGTAGCGATTTGCTGGAGCGGCGTGCTTCTGGGCACATCGATCCGGCGCACTCGATAACACACCGAACGGAGGGCTTTTGTCGAGCGCGCAGGCTGGCAGCCGGAGACGGCAGAACGCCAGTTCGATCGGTTTGCGCATCGCCACGAGATCGGCGATGCGGTCGAGTTCACCGTGCGCGAGGCCAATCGACTGAGGCGGCAATACCCCAAAGTGCTGGTCGCACCACTGCTCTACAACGTCGGCGACGACCGACTGGCCCAGATTGCAAGTGATGAGCGATAAGCGACGAGCGACGAGTAACAGCCCAGCGGGCCCGCGCTTGGTAGAGCGCTGTTGTCAGGCAAGGTTCTGCGCGTAACAATGGTGATCTGACCAGGGCGTGCCCGTTTGGGCTGTTGCTCGTGGGGGG
>JBBDWZ010000229.1:0-15732 GCA_040902615.1 Gemmatimonadota bacterium
CCGACGCGGTCCGGGAACAGGCGCCGCGCTCGCAGCAGGAGGTCGAGGGGGGTGAGGGGCAGCTCCACGTCAGCCCGAGGCCTCGCGTGGCGACCACTCGCCTCGCGCCTCGAGCACATCGCGCAGCACCCAGAGCATCGGCATGTCCGGGGGCACATCCACAGTCGTGGATTTGCCATTGAGCTTGAACGTGACTGGCATGGTCGTGCTCCCGTTTAGTTGATCGCAAAACAGTAGAAGTAACCCTCGCCGCCGCTGCCCTGCAGCTGGGTCTGGCCGCAGCCGCGTGAAGCGTGCGCGGAATTCCAGGAAGTCGGATTCTCGCCACCACCGACTTTGTCGAAGTGCCCCACCCGCACGCTGCCGGTTGCCGCGCTGCTCGTGTAATTGCCGCACGTGGTATCGGTGCCGCTGGGATAGGCTGTGCCATCCAGTTGTGATCCGGTCAGCATGTCATCGCGATTCGGTGTGTCGCCGCGCCCGTTCGTGACCAGACCTTTTTCATTCAGCACGGTCTGCTTGGTCCATTTCGCGTTCTCACCATGCAGGTCCGCAACGTTACTCGCGATCAGCTCGTTTTTCACGTTGTACCAGGGTCCGCTGCCAATGCGATCGCGCGCATTGATCGCGGCAGTACCACCGGATGCAGGCTGACTCAAATACGCGCGCCAGGTGCGACCGGTGAAACCGGCTGCATCCGCAAGCATCGTACAGTGTCGATCCGCGCCGGCGACGCCGCCGAGGTTTGCGCCTTGGCCGGATCCAACACTGGTCAGGAAGAAACTGGGCCGCGGTCCGCTGGACGTCGCTGCAGAGGAACAGCCGCCAGCCACAACCGCGAGGAGTAACAAAGCCGTTTTTTTCATCACACTTACCTCTTCACGTAGCGTTTGACTGCCTTCTGTCCAACTTCAGCTCCGTAAATCACACCACTCGCGTCGACCGTAACGCCTTCTGCCGAGCTCGTGCTAAAACCTTTCCCGCGCGGATCGGTTTCCGGATCAGGAATGAATCCGGTGATCGTACCGTCCTTGGCACTGCCGATCCTTATACCGCGTTTCCAGGCTCCGTGCGGCGGATTGACCGATCCTGATTCTGAATCGGCGACATAGATAACATCATTCTTGTCGATGTGAATCCCGCTGGGCCGGCTGAACTGGTACCACTCTTCCAGGAATTTGCCGTCCTGATCGAGGATCTGAATCCGATTGTTCGAGCGATCGCCCACGAACAAGCGGCCGCGTGAATCCATTGCCAGTGCGTGCGGCTGATCGAACTCGCCAGGGCCCGTTCCCTTCTTGCCGAACTCTTTCAGGAATTTGCCGCTCTTGTCGAATACCAGAATACGCGCGTTCGCGGTTGCTGAAGACGAATGCCCTTCGGCGACGTAGACGTTGCCGTTCGGCGCGACCAGGACGTCATTCGGCTGCCAGAAAAACTCGCCCGGCTCCCTCGACCCACCGGGTTTGCCCAGCGTCAAAAGCAGTTTTCCGTCAGGGCTGAACTTGTAGACGTTGTGTCCAACCAGCTTCTCGGGCGCGGGTGGCAGCGGTGTGCCGGCTGCGGCACCGCGTGCTGCCCGTGGCCGATTGTCCTGTCCGTCGGTCACCCAGATGTTGCCGTCGCTATCCACGTGAATGCCGTGCGGGAAGATTAGCATCCCGGTGCCAAAGCTGGTCAGCAGCTTGCCGTTCCGATCGAATTTCATGATCGGGTCGAGATTCGAGTTGAGGCAGCTGTTGGCCTGACAGCGCTCCGCCACCCAGAGACTCACCCCATCCTTGTCGATGTCGACCGCGCTGGTCGAGCCCCAGGTCCGGCCTTCGGGCAGCTTGGCCCAACCTTCAATGGTGGAATACGGGTTCGGTAAATCGTTGGTGGGAGCGACGTTTGCCTTGGTCTGGGCCTGGCCTGCAACAGGGGCGGCCAACAATAGGAGGCCCGCCAGCACTGAGACCGATTGAAATGCTTTGAGCATAGGTGACACCGAGTGAGATGGTTGCCGCGCCAGACTGGAGGGAATGAACCGCCTGAAAGCTAGCGCACCTTTTGGCTCGATCAACCCGGCGGCCGTTCAACCATGCGGTTGCCGGGGCGGTTTCGGTTGCGAGAAGATGTCTCCCGGCGGATGGACCGTTAGTTCGGCTGCCTGGACCCGCCGCCGGGGCGCAAGCTGCCGACCTAGCAGGCAAGCGCCCATTGTACCAGGGCCTTCGTTGCTTCAGCCGCTGCCAGAGTCGTTCGCGCGCCACTTCGCGTCAGCGACCCAGTCGCGCAACTGATCGAAAGTTTGCGCGCCCAGTCTCCGATCGATCAACTCACCGTTGCGGAACAGCAGTGTTACCGGACTCTGGTTGTGCGCTTCCGTGAGTGTGAACCGCTCAGCGGCAAGCGTGATCCGCGGCAGCTGAATCTGATACCGCTCGAGCATCGAGCTCACATCCTCCGGCCGGCTGCCAATGTCGTTCGCCGTCATCACGCCGACATCCAATGATTCCGCAGTGAAGTAATCGCGGGCCCGTTGCAGGTCAGCCAGTGCGATCGGGCTGTGCGCGCTCCAGGTACCCCAGACCATCACGAGGCTGAGCACGTTTTCGGGCTGCTGCGTTTCCGGGAACAGATCCAACCAGTTGCGCCGCGCAGGCACATGTTTGCTGACTGCATTCGGCAGCGGACGTGCCGGCGCACTCAGCACATCGTGCGCGAACATGAAGCCCTTGTAATCGTCGCCGTCATAACGAAAGCTCAGCCGGCCATCCCGGGTCCAGCTCGGGAAGTAGCTCGACCCGGGCAGGTTCGTGACCGTCCGCACTGTACGTTGCTGTAAATCGACCACCACGATGTCGTAGCCCGAACCACTGGTCTTGGGTGCATGCATTGCCACGTAGCGCCCATCCCAGGAGAAATCCGCTTTTGCCCCTTGTATCCCAGTGTCCAGTGTGTAATCGCAATCGGTCAGGTCGCGAATCACCACGGTACCGCGCACGAACGTCGTAATGCGCTTGCCATCATGCGAGATGAGTGGGCGCTCGCCCCGACCGATGTCCGGACAAACCGGCACACGTGAGTGCGGCAGTACCGCCTGGTCGCCATCCAGGTAGTAGTAGTTGCTGTTGATCGTGAGAATCAGGTTCTTGTTGTCACGCACGGCCCAGCTGAAGTAGTCGCCCAGATTCACCGGTGCGACATCACGCGTGATCTTGCCCGTCACGTGGTTGCGCATCGTGACGCCGCCGTCGCGGGCAAAACTCAGGTAGATCATGCGCTGCCCATCATTGGACCAGTAGGCATCGATTCCGGCTTCGGTGAACAGAACTTTCTTGTCCTTCAAGTCAACGACCGTCACGGTCTGCGTGACTCCACTCCGGGTCCGGTACTCCGATGCATAAGCCAGCGTGTGGCCGTCCGGTGAGATGCGCGCGTATGCGAAAACGCCTTCTTCAGGCTTGAGTTGGAGGACTCGCTCGAACCGTGGAGCCCGGCTCGCGCCGGTGAGACTGAATGCGAGCGGGCCGATCAACAGCAGGTTTCGGTAGTTCATAACCGCAGGTTTCGGTGGAGGTAAGGGCCACTAATCTAGTAGTCTGTCTCACACATTCCGATACCCTGCGCAGATAAGCTTCGGGGGCAATCTGCTTGCGACAGGGTATCGGAATCCGGGGACAGTCGTCCGGTACTTGCCGCTGCGCGCGCACGGCTTCATCATGCGGACGGTCTGAGCGCACCACAGGGAGCACAGGGATCACGGCGCGTTTCCGGCCAATTCGAACTGCCCGACATAGCTGCATTTTTCCGTTTTTTGCCAAGGTAGATCCGAACGCCTGGGTTATCCTCGCGCAAAAAAACATAAAATGAATACGACGCGAGAAGCAGGATTCGGCGAGGTACGCACCGTGGTCCCTGTGATCTCCGTGGTGATAATCGCTTTGATTGGCAGGAAGTACCCTTCTCTCTGGAGCGGTTCATGGTAAAGCCTGAACGTTTTCTCATCGTGGCGGGAGTTGCGCTGGCCGGTCTTGCGGCCGAGCTGCCGTCGCAATCGATGCCAGTGGCGCAGGAATTCGAGCGACTCCATTTCCGCTCGATTGGCCCGGCTACCATGTCCGGCCGCGTGGCCGACCTCGCGGTTTACGAGTTGAACCCGGCGGTCTACTACGTTGGCACTGCTCATGGTGGTCTGTGGAAGACGACCAGCAATGGCGCGATGTGGGAAGCGCTATTTCAGAACGAAGGCCTGATTTCCGTGGGTGACGTCACGATCTCGCAGCGGAACCCAGACCTGGTCTGGGTCGGCGCGGGCGAGTCGAACAACCGGCAGAGCACGTCCTGGGGCGGGGGCGTCTACAAGTCGACCGATGGTGGCAAGACCTTCCAGCACATGGGTCTGCCCAGCTCCAGGCACATCAACCGCATCCTGATCGACCCGGCCAACGACGAGATCGTGCTGGTCGCAGCGACCGGCCCATTGTTCGGGCCGGGCGGCGATCGCGGCATCTACAAGACCACGAACGGCGGTCGTTCCTGGACGCAGGTGCTCGAGGTCGATGATGATACAGGTGCAAATGATCTGGCGATGTCGGCGACCGACCCGCGGACGCTGTTTGCGTCGACTTACCAGCGGCGGCGCACCGGCTGTTGCATGAACGGCGGCGGCCCCGGCAGCGCCATTTGGAAGTCCACCAATGGTGGCGACACCTGGACCCGCCTGTCGAGCCCCGGCTTGCCGGTCTCGTCGTTGGGCCGCATAGCGCTCGACACCTATCGCAAGAACGGCAACATCGTTTACGCCACGATTGAAGGACCGAGCGCGGGTCGCGGCGGTGGTGGCGGTGAAGAGACGCCGGCGGATACGGCAGCCGGCGGACGCGGCGGACGTGCGGGTGGTGCGCCGGCCGGCGGGCAGCAGGCCAACATCACCGGTGTGTATCGCTCCGATGATGGTGGTGCAACCTGGCGGCGTACGAGCGGTGTGAATCCGCGGCCCATGTACTTCAGCCAGATCCGTATCGATCCGAACAATCCCGAACACGTGTACATGGGCGGCGTCGGCATGCAGATGAGCCTGGATGGCGGCCGTACCTTCGAGACTGACGCCGCGCTGGTTACGCATGATGACATTCATGCGATCTGGATCAATCCTGCCAATTCCGATCACATCCTGACCGGCAATGACGGCGGCCTCGCGGTTTCATACGACAAGAGCAAGACCTGGGTCTTCATTCCAAACCTGCCGGTCGGTCTGTTTTACCACGTCAGTTACGACATGGAGATCCCGTACAACGTGTGCGGCGGCATGCAGGACAACTACAACTGGTGCGGACCCAGTGTATCGCGGCTCGGCCGCGGCATCATGAACTACGACTGGTTCCAGGTTCAGGGCGGAGACGGTTTCGTTGCGATGCCGGACTTGCGCGACTCGCGCATCATCTACACCGAGTCGCAGAACGGCAACATGATCCGGCGCAACAAGATCACCGGCGAATCGAAGAGCATTCGTCCAACCGCAGCCAACGTCACCAACGCTGCGGCCGGCGAAGCCTATCGGTTCAATTGGGACTCGCCGATGATTCTTTCGCCCCATGATCCGGGCGTGCTGCTGGTAGCGGCGAATCGTTTGTTCAGGTCGACCGATCGCGGCGATTCCTGGTTGGCGATCAGTGAGGACCTCACGCGCAATCAGAATCGAAATGACATCGTCACCATGGGCCTCAAGAACAGCGAGATCAACATATCCCGCAACGATGGTATTTCTTCGTGGAGCACGCTGGTCACGATCGCGGAATCACCGAGGCAGGCTGGTGTCTACTACACCGGCAGTGATGATGGCGTGGTCAGCGTCTCGCGTGATGCCGGCAAGACCTGGACGAACATAACCGGCAAACTGCCCGGCGCGCCCAATGAAGGCTACATCTCCGAAGTAGTGCCCTCACGTTATGCCGCGGGCCGAGTGTACGTGACCGTGGACAACCACCTGAACAACGATTACAACCCCTATATGTGGGTCAGTGAGGATTTCGGCAGCACGTTCCGCTCGATCGTGTCGAATCTGGCTGGAGAGAACGTCCGCACGCTCACCGAGGATCAGAAGAATCCGGATGTGCTCTACATCGGCACCGAGACCGGCATCTTCCTGTCACTCGATCGTGGTGCCAGCTGGCGGCGCTTGAAGGCCAACCTGCCGACCGTGCGCGTCGACGAGATCACGCTGCACCCGCGTGAGAATGCCATGCTGGTGGCCACCCACGGACGCGCGCTCTGGATTCTGGATCACCTCGAGCCCATCCAGGAGTTCACGGCGGCGCAGCGGGCAACGGCCAGTGCCAAGCTGTTCTCGATACCGACCGCGCTTCAGTGGAAGCAACGATCTGACCGCAACGAACAGTTCTGGGGACATCAATTCTTTATCGGCGAGAATCCGCCGAACGATGCGGTGATTCAGTTCCACGTGAAGCAGCCGGTCAACGACATCAAGCTGCGCATCACCGATGCGGCGGGCAGAAACGTTCGCGAGCTGACCGCGCCGGCGAATCGACGTGAACCTGGTATCCAGACCGTGTGCTGGGACCTGCGCGTCGAACCGATTCAAACTCCACCCGACACAGCAGCAGCAGGCGGCCGCGGAGGTCGTGGCGGCGGTGGCGGGCGGGGCGGTACTCCACCGATTCCGGGAATTCCGACGCCGATGCCGTCGGCTGGCTATATGCCCGCCAACCCATGCGCGGCGGGTGACGCCGGTGGTGGTGGCGGTGGTGGTGGCGGCGGTGGTGGCGGACGCGGGGGTGGGGGTGGCGGTGGCGGCGCGGGTCCGCACGTTCTGCCGGGCAGTTACAACGTTGCGCTGGTGGTTGATGGCCGCGCGGTCGAGACCAGGCCGATGCGAGTCATCATGGATCCGGCCGTAACGCTGACCGTCGCGCAGCGTACACGGTACAACGACATCGTCACGGACCTGCATGCGATGCAACGCACCGGCACACCGGTAGCGAGCGCGCTCGGCACCATCGCGCCTCAGCTGAGTGACATCGCGTCGCGCATTGCAGGAATGAGCAGTGTGCCGGCTGCCGTGAAAACCCAGTTCGATGCGCTGAACCGGGACTTCAACGCCGTTCGCGTGAAATTCGGTATTTCCGCGGCAGCCCCGCCCGGCACCGGGCGCGGTGCGGGCGGTGGCGGTGGTGGCGGCGGCGGCGGCCGTGGGGGCGGCGGTGGCGCGATCGACCCGGCAAACGTGTTTGGCCGTCTTTCCGCGTTGAAGGGATCGATCGCAGGCTTGTGGGAGCTGCCGAGTCCAGCGGTGGTCAGCCAGTATAACGAAGTGAAGCTGGCGTTCCCGCGTGCGATGACCGAGGCAAACGCGCTTCTGGCCCGGGCGCGAACGCTGAGTCAAACTCTGCAGAGTCACGGACTCACGCTGCGGGTGCCGCCCGCGCGTTAGAGGGAACGAATTAACGGACGAGCACGTCGTGCTCGTGCTCGTCCGTTATTCCGTTATTCCGTTCTGACCGTATCGGTTCGAATCGACCTACCGAATGATCACGTCCTTCAACGCTTCCTTGACCTTCGGATCATCCGACGAGGAAAGCGATGTAATGGCTCGCCGGCGCACGTTCACGTTCGGTTCGGTCTTCACAATCAAGATCAGCTTGTCGGTGGCCAGCCGTTCGCCGCTCCGGGCATAGATCGCCACCAGTGCATCCTTCATCTGCTGGTCACTTACGGAGTCGTACAATCTGACCAAATCGGCGATGGGGGCGCCGGCCCGCGCGGCACTGTCCAGCGCCTTACGACGCCGCGCGGATGGTTCGGTATCGTTGCGGGCCAGATCCAGCAGCCATTTCACATTTACGGCGCCACCGACCTCGGCTACTGAAGTCAACACCGCATCACGCGACTTTTCGGAGTTGAGGCGCGGGTAGAGCGATCGGAGCAGTGTGGCATCCTGCTGCGTCGAGTACTGCTGTCCCAGTGCGCGGATCGCGATGGCGAGCGCATCCTCCCCCAGGTCGTCGCGCTGCACTGCCGAGCGCAGATAAACACGCGCGCGCGGGTCACCGGAGCTGGCCAGCACGGTCATGGACTCACGGGAGAGCCAGACGCTTCCCGGCTGGCGCGCCAGGTCAATCAGCGTAGGAATGCCCGAGCCGTGCTCGAGCCTGCCGAGCACGGTGACTGCCTGCTTGCGCACCGCCAGGTTGTCGCTTTCATCGCGCGCGACCGCGAGCAGCGTTTCGACTACGCCGGGCGGAACTGTTTGTGTGCGATCGCTGGTCCGGCCGACGTAGGAGAGTGCACTGCTGCGTGTTTCGCGCGGTAACGCCTGGTTACGCGCTACGCGAACCAGACCGTCGAGAATCGATGCGCTATCGGCGAGGGTCGCCGGGAAAATCGCGTCACGCCCAACCCGCCCCTCGCTGCGTGCAGCGAGGTCCAGCAGGTAATCGGCAGCCTGCTGCACGGGCACCTGGCCCAGGTCGGTGTTGGCCGGCAACAGTGACGCCGGTCCGACGTAGGTCTGCACGGCGATGATCTCGCGGTTGGCACGATCCAGGATGACGCGTACCGGACCCGGCTCGCACGGATCGTTGCGCAGCGTCTCCGCGGTGGACGTATAAAACGACCCCTGGAAGCTGCCGGGTGCGGTCTGTATGTAGGTGCGACCATTGCCGCAAACGCCCGGTCGCGCGGTAAAACTGAACTGCACGTGCCCCGGCGGTGCCGCGTCCACTCGTGTGGCAAGCGACTGGGCAACTGCATCTGCTGCCGGGACCGCCAGCACGATCGAGATGACGCTGGCGGCGGCGCGCATTGCGCCGGTCATGGCTGTACACCAGAGATGATCTCACCCAGTGCTTTGATGACCTTTGGATCGGTCTTCCGGGTTCCCTGGCTGAGCGCGCGAATCGCGGCGTTCCTGATTTCGGGGTCGGTACTGCGTTTGGCAATGTCGATCAGCCGGTCGGTCGCTTCCGGCTCTTTGCGCCCCGAGATCGCACTCACAATGGTCTGCCGCTGACCGCGCGAGTCGGCAGTCTCGAGCAGTTTGTACAGCTCCGAGATCGGTGCCGTCGACTGTATCCGGTTGATCGCCGCGCGCCGCGCATCCGAGCTTTCCTGCGGATTGCGCGCAATGCCCAGCAGGAAGGCGTGCGCTTCGTCAGTGTTGATTCGTGCGATTGCACTGATGATCGCGATGCGCAGTTGATCGCTTTCCACTCGACCGTACAACGTGCGCCAGAAATCGAGTGACAGGTTGTCCTTGCCGGCCAGCGAGTTGATGGCGTTGGCGCGGATGCGTTCCGCTACATCGCGTCGTTCGATCAGCGCACGTACTGCAGTTTGCGCGCGCGGGTGATCGCTGCGGGCCATAGCGGCTGCCGCTTCGAATTGGGTCCGCTCATCTGTCGAATTGCGGAGCAGATCTTCCATGGCCGAGACAGCCGCATCGTTGGTCATGCGGCTGAGTGCCGTGACCGCTGCGCGCTGGATCTGCGGATCCGTATCGGTCTTGGCGATTTGCAGCAGGGTCGCAACCGATTCCGAATCATTGCGGCGGGCAACCAGGGCAATGGCCTGCTGACGAACCGGGCCCGAGCACGGGTCCTTCGACGCGAGCACGGTTCGCAGGACCGGATTGGCCGTAGCCGGATCCATGCTTGCGAGTGTGTTCAGCGCTTCGATCTTGACTGCGCGCTCATCGCTATCGCAGACCTGGTCCTGGCTGCCTGCCGCACGGCGAACGCGCTCAGCGGCATCGGCATCCCCCAACCGAGCGAGGCTGCCATTGATCCGCGCGGTGAGTTGCGGGACGTCAGCGGAAGCTCCGCGAATCGTGTTGGGGCAACGCGAGGCCATGCTTTCCAGCACGCGGTATCCGGTACGGAGATCATCCTGAGTACCAAGCCGCTGACGCGCAAACGCTTCGTAATACGCCGCATCGCACCAGTACCTCGACGTCGCATGTTTGGTGCGCACATCATTGAACCGCAGTACGGCGGCACGGTACTCCGAGCGTGTGAACAGGTTGTATGCGACGCGGTACAGCGAGTCGGCCGGATCGCCCTGGTACCAGGTCACTTGCCGCGGCGCACTGACCACTAAGCCCTTTGCGTAGCCGAATCCTGGTCCCTGGACATACACCGGTGCCTGGTCGTGGCTCTTGATATAGGTCATTCCGTCAACGCCCTGGACATACGCGCGCAGCAACTCGCCATCGATCAGCTTCTGATACTCACTGATTGGCGCGCGGATCTTGGGTTCCTGCAGCAAATGCAGTGCGTCGGCGATCTGACCCTTGATATGCGGCTCATCCACCAGGTGCATCGCGTCTGCGATCTGCCCTTTGATATGTGGTTGCTGCAGCAGGTGCAGCGCGTCGACGATCTGGCCCTTGATGTGCCCATCCAGCGTCGGCAATTCCGAAAGCTTGATGCGCGGCGCGCCGATCGGTTCGGTCGCGACTTTAGGCTTTACTTGCGCGCCGACAACGGCGGGCAGTGCGAGCACACCGGCAAACCAGAGGTAATAGTGGTGCTTCATCGCAATTCTCCTTAATCAGCAATACGGTCGACCACGGCGCTACGCAGCCGCGGGATCACGTCCCGCTGCTCGAGCGCCTGGTACAGCATGTCAATGCGAGTGGGGTCACGGTCAGCCTGCAAACGAACCAGCTGGGCCAGGACGATTTCCAGATCCTCGAACAACATGCGCAAAGCAGGATCGGAGGTGGCCGGCGAATCGAGCAGCAAACGGGTTTGCAGCAGCAGCTCATCGGCGCGGGTCGTGAACGATGCGTCCGCCGGCTTGTTGCTCAATTCACCAGGCAACGCGAGCAGAAGCGCTGCCGCCTGGCCCAGGTAGTGATCCGTAACCAGCTGGTATTGCGCGGGTACGGTGGTTTCGGGCTTGAACGGCGTTGCCGCAACCGTCGCCTCGGAGCTCGGTGCGGCCACCACTGCCACCGACGCACGTCCAAGCCCTAATCCGAGCAACAGCATCGCGGCCATACGGAGCCACGATTGCTGAAGCAGTGAGCGTTTGAGCGGTTTTACCACGATCGGCCGGACCGAACCCAGCTCGGCCGCCTGTTCCTGCTGCCGTCTCGCTTCCTCGATCGACTGCCACATCTGCTCGATCGGTGGCATATCGGGCGGCACATTATAGGTATGCGCGGCATCGCGCATCAGGTCGTCGAATCTTTCGTCAGTCATAGTTCCAGTTCCTCCGCCAGGTCGCTCAGCGCGGCTCGCAATTTGCCCCGCGCCAGCGAGAGTCGGCTCTTGCAAGTTCCTTCCGCCACACCGAGGCTCGTCGCTATTTCAATGTGGGTGTAGCCTTCAATGTCGTGCATGATCAACGTCACTCGATAAATCTCCGGCAGTGCATCGATCGCGCGGTGCAGCTTGTCGCGCAATACCGGATCGACATCGTCACTTCCGTGTGAACCCATCACGTCCCGCTGGTCCAGATCGGTTTCGCGCTCCCGCATCCGCTTCACTTTGCGCATCGCGTTGGCTGAAACCGTTACCGTAATCCGATGCAGCCACGTACCGAGCGCGGCATCACCACGGAAATTGACCAGCTGACGAAACGCCTTGACGAACACATCCTGCGTCGACTCCCGCGCCAGGTCCGCATCCCCGGTCAATCGAAAGGCGAGGCGGTACACGCGTGGCGCGTGCGCGTCGTACAGCTCGCGCGCGGCTATGCGGTCTCCAGCGAGTACCCGAGCGATCAGTTCCGGCTCTGTCACCCGGCGACCCGAGGCGATTGCGGTGGCAGTGGTCATTGTTGCCGGGTTAGACCCGGGGGGCGAGGAAAGCGTTGGGTTTGAAATAATGCAGTCCTGACCTAGTAGTCTGTCTCACACATTTTGATACCATGCATAGCTCACGCATGGCCTGGCAAACCTGTTTTGCATGGTATCGAAATCTGTGGGACAGTCCTCTAGTCCTAGTCCTTAGTCCTGCACCTAGTCCTAAAAACCTTCCTCCTCCTTCCGGCCAGGGCCAGGAGGAGGAAGGAGGAGGACTAGGATTAGAACTAAGGACTAGGACTAGGGCGGTGTAGTGGTTTAGCTGCCCGAACGCGGTTTGGCGCGAATGGCAGCGGGCTGAGATGTCGGCCGGCCGGTAGTAGTGCCGCGAATAGCAGCAGGCTGAGATGTCGGCCGGCTGGTGGTGGAGCCGCGAATTACAGGCGCGCTTTGACTACCACTCGAGCCGCTGGAATTGCTGGGCGCACTGCGGAACGTTGGACTGGGCCGCGAGCCGCCATTGCTGCTGCGGGGCACCGCGGTTCCCCGCGATTCACGGCTCGGCTGACTCGGGCGTGACACCGTGCCGCTCCGATCGGCCGGCTGCGACACCGAACCACCTTGAGCACTGGTCGGGCGCGGCGTCCTTGTATAGCCGGCCCCGCTGGCCTGTGTGCTGCGCGTGACGTAGCCGCCCGAGTTTCTCGGAGTTGCCTGCAACGTGCGAGAGCCGGAGCCCGCATTGGTCTGCTGGCCGGTTGAGCGCGTCGTGGAACCGCTCGAGTAGCCGCCACGCGTGAGCTGACCGCCACGAGTGCCGGCTGTGCTGGTCGTGTTGGTGCGTGGTATGGCAGTGCCGGTGACAGTCCCGCGATTGTCGTACGGCCGATTTATGCTGCTGCGGTCGCGACGCCAGTCGATGTTGGGCGGCGGCCGGTGGATGATCGGCGTGTTGTTGCGTACCACGATGATCGGGCGGCGAGTATGGCGCCAACCCCACAAGTCATATCCCCAGGGCGAATAGCGGCTGTAATAGCTGCGTCCGCAGCTGCCGTAGTAGCCGCGATCGATGCCAACATACACGCCGTGACCGATCGTGACGTAGCCGGCAAACCACGGATCCCAGCACGAGCGGTACACCGTGTTGACGTAGGTAGTGTGGTGAACGACGGTGGGACGCTCGACGATGTGAACCACTTCGCGTGTAGCCGGTTCGGTCTGGTAGGCATCGCTGGCGTAGGTGGAGCCGCGGCTGACCAGGTCCAGCGCCGAGCCGGTCGAGCCCGACTGCGGTTGCAGGTTGTCGGCAAGTTGAAATGGCTGGCCGGTTGAGGTAAGCCACTCTTCGACGGCGGCGGCATCAATGCTGTTCACGGCCTCCGTGATATCGTCGGCATCGACGGTCACACGCATGCCCGCACGTGCGGCACGAGCCGGACCGACGTTGCGCAAGGCACTCGCGATGCTGGCAGGGAGATTGGCCGGTTGAGCAGCGAAGTATCGTACGCTGCGCGCCGCGACCTGATCATCGATTGCAACCGACTGCGCGCTCAGCCACTCGGACTCGCCGGTGATCGCGAAAACTCCGGTGACGCGCCGCTTGGCGCCGCCTTCACAACTCATGTCGGAGCTGAGGAAAACGCGCTGGCCGTCGGCCGACCAATGAGCGAGCTCGGTGCCGCTGCAGCCCTCCTGCTTTACCGCACGCGCACGTCCATCCGTCACGATCCGGGATTCCGCGCGCACTACGCCGCCCTCGAGCGTGATCAATTTCACACCGGGACCGTCGGGCACGATGCAGAGCAGCTCAGTCGCAGTTGCGCCATCGGCGCGCCAGCAGCCCTGCCACGGAAGCCAGCCCTGATCGACGAGTGAGGTTTGTGCCGATGCCGCAGACGAGACGGCCAGAACGCTGGCCGCGATCGCGAGAGCGCTGAAATGAACGCGAGTACTCATGGAGCGCCTCCGGGGGAAAAACGCGGGCAACCGGCTTAGCTACCGTACCAGTCTGGCCCGTGTTCCAAGTATAGCATAGCCGGTTTCGGACGAAAGTCGGGGTTTTCCGCGCCAGCCACATTGAAGTCTTCCGTACCCGCTCCGGCGCCTTGGGTCGAGGCCATCTGTTCGCACTCGGAGCAGGACATGATGCATTCCCGGTTTGAATAGGTTCGCTGCCGGCCGCAGCCGGAAAGTCGTTCGTGCGGTTAGGCGATTCGACTCATGCGCTGCGGGCGGGTGCGGGTTCGACCAAAGGCTGGTATCGTCCATGACCCCCGTATGACTTCGCGACCGGTCGTGGCCAACCGGCTTGATCAAGGCAACATCCAGGACCGACCGATTGGAGTAGTGAAATGAAGACACCTTTCCTTTTCGCGATTGCATTGGCTGGATTGGCCGCCGCACAAGCGCCGCAGACGGAGAGCGGCCGGTTCGTCTATTCCCAGGCCGGCAGCGAAGTGATCACGGAAAAATTCACGCGCAGCGCGACTGCGATCGAAGCGGAGCTGCGCGTTCCGAGTGGACAGCGTGTGACCTACAAAGCACGCATCGCCGGCGGCGTGGTCAGCGAGATCACGCTGAGCAGCTTTGCACCGGAGGACACGGTAAAACCTGCACAGTCCGCTTCATTCCGCTTCCGCGCAGACACCATGACCCTGGAAACCACTCGCAATGGCGCTGCCGTGACCGAAAAACGCGCGGCTCCACCTGGTACGGTCCCCTACATCAATCCGAGCGTGTTGTGGATGGAGGAGATCGTGCGAAAGGCCAAGGCTGCGGGTGGCACGAGGGCAAGCGTTTCCGTCGCCTTCCTGAATGCACCCCAGGAAGTGCTGCCGGTCACAGTGACATTCAAGACTCCCACCGAAGCCAGCGTGCTGCTCGGCGACACGCAGATAACCTTCACGCTGGATCAGAGAGGCCGGATCCTGAGTGGCGCAGTCCCCTCCCAGAACCTGACAATCGCGCGGAAATAGCCGTGCGGCTGGGCGGGTCTTCTGTGCCGCGGAGGCGCCGACGCTGCGCCTGGCGGGCACGCTGCTGCGCAGCGGAGACACGTTGTGGAGGCGCGCTTAGCGGGCCGCGGGAAGCGGCCGGAGCTTGATGTTGCGGAAGGCTACGAAGCTGCCGTGCTCCTGCAGGCCGATGTAGCCTTCGACGGCCTGGCCGTATTCCGGCCACTGGTTGAACTTGCTGCTGGCGACCAGCGCCTTCCATTCCGGGCTGTTCAGTTCATACTCGACGATTTTCCTGCCGTTCAGCCAATGCTCCACGTGGTTTCCGTTTACCAGCAGTCGCACGGCATTCCACTCGCCGACTGGTTTGACCACGCCGCGCGGGGCCGGATGCAGTCCGAAATTGGAGCCCGCCGACGTCAGCTCGGATTTGCCGTCCGGATGTTTTGCATCGTCCAGGACCTGGACCTCGGGCGCACTGTAATAAATCGCGTCCGGACCCTCGATAGCGCGGATGAAGATGCCGCTGTTGCCCGCTCGTGTGCTGGCGGGATCCAGGCGCCACTCGAGCATGAGCTCGAAGTTCCTGAATTTCTCATTGAACACAATGTCGCCGCCACCGCCCACGCGCGTGAGCGCGCCATCCTTCACTTCCCAGCCGGCCGCCGGTCCGGTTTTCATGTAATTGCGCCAACCGTTCGTGGTCGTGCCGTCGAACAGCAATCGCCAGCCTCCACTTTTTTCCGCGGCCGTGAGGGTGTTGTTTTGGGCGGTTACTGGCAGTCCGGTGAGTGCTGCTAGCAACAATGCGGCCGAAAAGCGTCCCGTCATTTGGATCCTCACACTGTTTTACGAATTAACGGACGAGCACGAGCACGACCACGAGTACGATTGACCATTACGGGCTCCACACACATTGCGGTCGAGGATTTCTCAGTGCCGCGATGGTTGGAGCCCGTAATCGTCAATCATACTCGGTCGAGTAGCCCGGGCAGTTGCCCGCCCGGGCCCTCTCAGATCCGAGCA
>JBBDWZ010000230.1:0-15521 GCA_040902615.1 Gemmatimonadota bacterium
CGCGCTGGTGCTGTTGGCGGCGTGTGTGAATCTGGCCGGTATGCTGGTCGGGCGTGGCCTCTCACGCAGCCGCGAAATCGCATTGCGTGTGGCACTGGGCGCGAGTCGCGGCGACCTGATCCGTCAATTGCTGCTCGAGGTCACCGTATTGCTGCTGGCGGGAGCAGCGGCTGGCGCGTTGGTCGCAAGCTGGGCGGCTGATCTATTGCTGGCGTTCCTGCCTACTACCGACGTACCGCTCGTGCTCGATCTGAGTGTCGACCTGCGTGTCGTGGCCTACACCTTCGGTAGTGTCCTGATGGTCGGTGCAGTGCTCGGACTCGTGCCCATCCTGCAAATCAGCAAGCCCGAGCTGGTCGAGACGCTCAAGTCCGGCAGCAACTCGATCGTGGGTGGCCGGATGCGACTGCGCCGTCTGTTGGTACGCGCGCAGGTTGCCACGTCGTTCGTGTTGGTCGTCGTGGCCGGTTTGTTCGCGCGATCGCTGGTGCGCGCGGGCAGCATTGATCCCGGCTTCGAGCCCGCCGGCGTAATTGCAGCAATGATCGATGTCGGGCCGAACGCAGGCACGCCCACGCAGGGACTCGCCATTCAAGGAGAAATCGAGCGGCAGTTGCGTGCGCGCGGCGATGTGCAGGCGGTCAGCTTTGCGCTGAACGTCCCGCTCGGTCAGGGCAGCCGCGGCGGCTCTGTGATTGTACCGGGACACGAAAGCAAGCCCGGTGAACGCCCGATCAGTGTGCGCGCAAACACGGTCGCGCCCGATTACTTGCGTGCGCTGAGTATCCCGTTACTGCGTGGCCGGGATTTCACCGCGCGGGACCGCGCGGGTGTGCAACCCGTCATCATCATCAATGAATCCATGGCGAGACAGTTCTGGCCAACGGCGGATCCGGTCGGTACCACGATCGAATCGGATGGGCGTATGGCTCAGATCATCGGTGTCGCCAGAGACTCCAAAGTGCGATCGCTCTCCGAGCCGGCCGGCCTCGTGGTTTACACGCCGATGGCGCAGAGCTTCGAGCCACAATCGTTCGTGCTGGTGCGCACGAACAATCCGGATGCAGTGCTGCGCGCATTGCCCGGGATCGTAAGAAATGCGGATGCGGGCGCCGTCGCCTTTGCCGCGGCGCCGCTCGAGTGGCACATCAGCTTCGCGCTGGTACCACAAAAAGTGGCAGCTGCGCTGGCACTCTCGTGCAGTGTGCTGGGCGTTCTGCTGTCCGGCCTGGGACTGTACGCAGTCGTCTCGTTCTGGACCACACAACGCCGTCGCGAGCTGGCCATCCGGACTGCATTGGGCGCTTCGCCAGGCGAGGTGCTGCGCCTGGTCACCGGCGAGGGGCTGCGCTTGATCGCGGGCGGCGCGGCAGTCGGACTTGCGGTCGCCATCGTTTCGACGCGGCTGCTGCGTGCGTTCCTGTTTGGTGTGAGCCCGCTCGATCCGGTGGTGCTGGCCGGCGCGTTGATAACGGTCGCGATACTGATGCTGGCGGCTTGCGCAGAGCCGGCTCGGCGGGCACTGCGTCTGGATCCGATGAAGGTTTTGCGCGAATGACGGGATCGCGGATCGCGGATCGTGGATCGCGGATTGCGGATTGCGGATTGCGGATCGCGGATCGCGGGTCGTGGATCGCGGATCGTGGATCGTGGATCGTGGATCGTGGATCGCGGATCGTGGATCGTGGATCGTGGATCGTGGATCGCGGAGGTGAGGCACGAGGTTGGAATTGGATATCGGCTTGGCAAGGTGGGAATTCGGAATCAGGAATGCGGAAAAAGGGATACGGAATTGGGATCAAATCGGAAAACGGGCCCCATGAGTGGCCAATCACCGTTCGATTCGAATGTTACTGCTGCGCCGCAACCTTGAATCCCGTTCGATCAATCCCGATCACCCCTTTCCCATTCCGGCCATTCCCAAGCCGAGTCCACGATCCGCGACCCGCGATCGGCGATCCGCGATCCGCAATCCGCAATCCGCAATCCGCGATCTCGTCCAGGCCTGACAACCGCCCTATTCTTCAACCACCAACCACGGGCAAGGGAAAACGTTGAGTGCACAAACTCCACGCATCCTGGTCGCGGATGATCAGGCCGACGTAATCGAGGCGCTGCGTCTACTGCTCAAGGCCGAGGGTTACGAGATCGAAACTGCGACCTCGCCGGCGGGCGTGTTGTCTGCCATCGAGAATCGTGACTTCGACATCGTGATCATGGACTTGAACTACACGCGCGATACCACGTCGGGGAAGGAGGGTCTCGAGCTGCTGCTCGGCGTGAAAGAGCTGGACAGCAGCCTGCCGGTCATCGTGATGACGGCGTGGGGCAGCATTGCCAGCGCAGTCGAAGCGAT
The DNA here is from genome assembly GCA_040902615.1 of Gemmatimonadota bacterium. Classification (GTDB taxonomy): domain Bacteria; phylum Gemmatimonadota; class Gemmatimonadetes; order Longimicrobiales; family RSA9; genus JBBDWZ01. The sequence continues at coordinate 2,357 of JBBDWZ010000230.1, forward strand.
GCGGCGCGGTGCGCGTGATTACGTCGAGAAGCCCTGGGACAACTCCAGGCTGTTGAGCACGCTGCGCACACACATCGAGCTGGGCCGCGCGTTGCGTGAGACCGAGCGACTGCAGGGTGAGAACCGCATGCTGCGGCGCACCGGCCTGCCGCAGTTCGTGGCCGACTCGCGGGTGATGCTGCCGGTGCTGAAGTTGATGGAGCGCGTGGGTCCGTCAGACGCGAACGTGTTGATCACCGGAGAGCACGGCACCGGGAAGGAGATCGTTGCGCAGTGGCTGCATGCGGCATCGCCGCGCGCCGCCAAGGCGCTGGTCACTGTGAACGCTGGTGGTCTTTCCGAGGGCGTGTTCGAGAGCGAATTGTTCGGCCATGTCAAAGGCGCGTTCACCGATGCCAAGGTCGATCGCGTGGGTTACTTCGAGCTGGCCGATGGCGGCACACTGTTCCTCGACGAGATCGGCAACATGGCACCCAAGCAGCAGGCCAAGCTGTTGCGCGTGCTCCAGACCGGCGAGTTCCAGCGCGTGGGCTCATCCAAGACGCGGCATGTCGATGTCCGAGTGTTTGCCGCAACCAACATCGACATCCAGCGCGAGGTTGCCGAAGGCCGGTTCCGCGAGGACCTGCTCTATCGATTGAACACAGTGGAGATCCATCTGCCGCCGCTGCGCGACCGGCAGGAAGATGTCACACCGCTCGCCATGCATTTCCTGCGCAGCAAGAGCGTAAAATACGCGCGCAAATTTGCCGGCTTCGACCGCGAGGCGATCACGGCCATGATGGAGTACCGCTGGCCAGGCAACATCCGCGAGCTGGAGCACGTAGTCGAACGATCGATACTGATGGCACAGTCCCAGCACATCCGCGCCGACGATCTCGGACTGCGCGCGCGAGTCGAAGGTGCAGGCCGCCTCGAGGAGATGACCCTGGACGATGCGGAGAAATACTTGATCCAGAAATCACTGTCGCGTTATCAGGGCAATGTGAGCCGCGCAGCGGAGGCCCTGGGGGTGAGCCGCTCCGCACTCTATCGCCGACTGCAGCAACACGGGATCAACGCGTGACCGTGCGGCGGAACGGGGCGGGGGCGTGGGCGCGGGCGACACGCGATTGTGTTGCCGGCAATGCTGACTCCAGGCCGCGCGACTGCACGGGGATTCCAATCGGACGCGCGCGGCGAGCACGTTACGGAGCGAACAACGCAGTCCGCGTGTCGCGCACGCCCCCGCCCCCGCCCAAGCAGGTCATAACCGCATGAAGGCGCCGGGGTTTGAAACGCGCGTGCTGCTGCTAACGCTGGGCGCGGGCACGCCGGCGGCGCTGCTCGGGCTGACCTTGCTGTGGACCGGCGAGTTCACGCCCAAGGTGCAGTGGACGTTCACGGTCTTTGTCGTGTGTTTCTGGCTGGGCTTCTCGTTTGCGCTGCGCGAGAAAGTCGTACGGCCGCTGCAGACGCTGTCCAATCTGCTGGGAGCGCTGCTCGAGGGCGACTACTCGATCCGCTCGCGGGTTTCACCGTCCGATGATGCGCTTGGCCTCGCCATGCAGGAAGTCAATGCGCTGTCCAAGACGCTGCGCGATCAGCGGCTGGGCGCGCTCGAGGCCACGGCGTTGCTGCGCACGGTCATGGAAGAAATCGAAGTCGCGGTGTTTGCCTTCGACAACGAAGCCAAGCTTCGGCTGGTCAATCGCGCGGGTGAGCGACTGCTCGACATGCCGGCCGAGCGCATGACCGGCAAGACGGCGGATGGGTTGGGACTCGAGCCACTGCTCGAGGGCGAACCGCTGCGTACGCTGGATGCGAGCTTCCCGGGTGCGCGCGGGCGCTGGGAGATCCGCCGGTCCTCGTTTCGGCAGGGAGGTCTGCCCCACCAGCTGCTGGTGCTGACTGACATCACGCGCACGCTGCGAGAAGAAGAGCTGCAGGCCTGGCAGCGTTTGATCCGCGTGCTCAGCCATGAAATCAACAACTCGCTGGCACCGATCAAATCGATCGCAGGCAGTCTGCAGGCGTTGTTGACCCGACAGCCCAGGCCATCAGACCTCGACCAGGATCTGGAGCAGGGTCTCAAGATCATCGCCGGACGATCCGACGCACTGAGCCGGTTCATGTCGTCTTATGCTCGCCTGGCAAAACTGCCGGCACCCAAGCTCGAGCCGCTGGACGTCAGCACCTGGATCCGGCGGGTGGTCGAGCTGGAAACGCGCCTCAAGGTTTCAGTCGAGCAGGGACCGGCCGTCACCATTAAGGCGGATGGCGATCAACTCGACCAGCTGCTCATCAATCTGGTGCGCAACGCGGTCGATGCATCGCTGGAAACGGGTGGTGCCGTAACGGTTGGGTGGAATCGTGACAACGGCCATGTTGCAGTCTGGGTCCGCGACGAGGGACCGGGTCTGCCGGACACGGCCAACCTGTTCGTGCCGTTCTTTACCACCAAGCCGAACGGCAGCGGCATCGGCCTGGCCTTGAGTCGTCAGATTACGGACGCGCACCGAGGCACTTTGTCGTTGATCGATCGTAAGAGCAAACGCGGTTGCGAAGCGCGGCTGCGACTGCCCTTGTGATTGGTGCTGGAGGGACAATGCGGCAAACGCGGGTCCTCTTTGCGATCGGCATGCTCTGCCTGAACGGTTCGGTCGCCGCTCAACAAGTCACGGTCGAGGGCCGGGTCGTCGAGGCGGGCACACGCACTGGCATACGGGGCGCCGAAATCAGCATTGCTGGGGTCGGACGGGTCATCACCAGGGAGAATGGCGGTTTCCGTGTGGGTCGGGTGCAGCGCGGACCCACCACGGTGATGGCCGCGGCGTTCGGCTACCAGACGCGTGAGCTGCAGCTCGATGTTCAGAGCGACACCGCATTGCTCATCGAGCTCGAGCCACAAGCGCTGCAGCTCAACCCCGTGGTCGTGAGCGCGCGAACCGTTACTGTGCGAGGTCAGGTTTTCGCGGTGGAAGGCGGCGCGCCCATCAGCGATGCGGGGGTTTCGATTGGCCGCGGATCCAGCAATACAAACCTCGCCGGCAATTTCAAGATTGGCCGCGTGCCCGCTGGCACACCGGTGCTGGTCCACGTGGGTGCCGTCACGTTCATGCCGGTCAGCCTCAGCATCAATGCAGACCGCGATACCACGTTGCGGGTGGGATTGACGCCCGATCCGATTGGACAGGCGCTGCTCAAAGAAGCTGTCAGGCAAATCGAAGTGCGCTCTCGCGCGGTACCGTTCAGCCGCGACCAGTGGACGCGGGAGCAGCTCAGCTACTTTCCGCGCAGCGTCGACGATCTACTGACACAGCGGTATGGTCGTCGTCAGCAGCCTGCGTGTGTCTTCCTGAACGACAATGATGTGAGTGTGGGCGGGAAAGAGCTGCTGGAGTCGTTTTACACGGACGACCTCGAGCGCGTCGAGGTGTTCAACCGCGGCACGATGGTGCGGCTTTACACGCGTCGATACGCCGCTCGTCAGACCACTGGCGCTGTACTCCAGCCCATCGTGCTGGTACTGGGCCGCGGTCGGCCGATGTGCCGCTGATCAAGGGTGTTTCTGCGGACTGCGGGTTCATTTCGACCTCCCCTAAAGTTGTGCGCCCGAATTGCTCCGGGCGCACACCTTGACGAGCACCTAATTGGAACCTGCGCGCGGCGGCGCGGCGCCCTTTATTGGAGGCTCATCTTGATAATCAATGGGGCGACCCGATCCTCGAGCTGGTCAGCCGAGAACTCCAGGCTGGAAATTTCCTCGCCGCTTGCATCCTTGATCTGCTTCCGCTGCAGTTCGGTCAGCTCGATCTTCACGACGTTCGGCTGCTTGGACATGATGCCTCCGTTACAGGTGACGGTGAATCGCTCAATCCGTGGCCAACGGTAATGCGTCGTCCCGCGGCGGCCAATGCTTCAAGTACCGCGGACGATGCAACTAAAGGCACCCGACTGGCAGCCGTCTCGGCTTCTACCACAGGCCCCAGCTGCCCGTCTTGAACACATAGATATAGAGCACGAAGTTGGTAACGGCGTGCGCTGTGATGGGAGCGATGAGGTCCCGCCGGACCATCCACATTGCTGCCATGAGCAGGCTGAACCCGAAGGCAGCGGGCCACTGCACGGGCGAGTGCCCGAGCGCGAACGCCGCGGATGACACTACGACCGCGAGGCCGGTCCAGGCGCCAGGCGTCAGCTCGTGCACCGATCGCAGGTCAATGACATCACCGACCGACGTCCCGCTACGGCGGGCCTGCTGCCATTGCGTAACCAGCTGCAGGATGTATCCGCGGCACAGAAGCTCTTCGGCGAATGGTACGACCAGAGTGGCCGCAGCCAGGCGGAGCGCGAAAGCCCGCGCGGCATAGGGTTCGCCCGCGGACGCATCCTGAAACGGCAGCAGCAAAACAACCCAGACCAACGCGCCGATTACTCCGGCCGCCGCACCCAGCAGTACCGAGCCGAGTGGCGAGCGCGGGCCGACTATGTTCTGATAATGCTTGCGCAGGACGATCAGCAGAATGCCCGTGACCGAGATCCGGATGGCATAATCCAGCTCGCGGCTCAAGCCCTCGGCCACCGTTGCGATGATGACAAAGGCTGCATATGGCGCAAAATAGGGCAGCAGCAGGTCGCGGTTGACCGTTACTGCGGGACGCGCGGGTCGAACGTCGGGGATGGGAGCCGCTGGTTCACTCATGAGCGAAGATTATCCCTCGGCAACGCAGCGGGATAGCGGCGCCGCGCCGAAGCGGGCCAGCGCTGCGCTGCGCGTCATCGCACGCTGCCTGGTGATGATCACGTGTTTGACTGGCGCGGCCACTGCCCAGCAGCGCGCTGTGGTCCAGGGACGCGTGGTTGAGTTTGGTACGCGCAACGGCATCCCGGCCGACATCACGGTGCCGCGAGTCGGCCGCGTCGTGGCCGGTGGTAACGGCGAATTCCGACTGCCGGATGTTCCAGTCGGGTTGCACGTTGTAACGGTTACCGCGCTGGGTTACCAGACTCGCGAGGTTCAGCTCGACGTGAAAGGCGACACGGCCGTGTTCATCGAGCTCGAGGTTGCGCCCGTGCGCGTCGACTCCATCGTTGTGCGATCGCGCACGATCACGGTTCGCGGCCACGTGTTCGAACTGGCAACCGGTAAACCCGTGATTGATGCCGAGGCCACGATTGGCGCGCGCATGGATCGAACCAACTTCGCTGGCAACTTCAAGGTCACCCGCGTACCCGGTGGTGCGCCGGTCACGGTCGAAGTCGGTGCGGTCGCGCTGTTCCCCGCTCAGCTGATCATTACCGCGGATCGTGATACCACGATTCGCGTCGGATTGCGTCCTGATTCGGTCGGTCAGGCCATGCTCGATGCGGCGGTAAAGAAGATCGAAGAGCGGTCTCGCGCCGTTCAGATGACTCGCGATCAGTGGGACCGGGAGGAGCTGATGCGGTTTCCGCGTACCATTGAGCAGCTGTTGCTCCAACGATACGGCCGGCGCGTGGTGCCAACCTGTTTGTTCGTAAACGACATTAATATGACCATTGGTGGTGCCGAGTTGCTGGCCAGTTATATCACCGACGAGCTGGAGCGCGTCGAGGTCTTCGGTAGAGGGTCCATGGTACGGCTCTACACGCGCCGGTTTGCCGCACGGAAGTCGGGGACAACGCCGTTGCCGCCGATACTCATGGTGCTCGGGATGCCCGGCGGCGCCTTGTGCCGCTGAAGGAGTTACGATGAACGCAGCTTCGACACTGCTCCTCGCGTTTGCGTTCAATGCGGGAGTGCAGGACACAGTTGTCGTTCGCGCTACGCGCCCAGGCTGGCAGAATGTGCGGCTGGTGGAGGAACTGCGGATCGGCGCGCTCGAGGGCGCTGACGCGTACACCTTCGGACGCATCCGCAGGATTGCAGCCGGCAAGGATGGCTCGATGTTCGTCGGCGATGAACACGGGCCGCGGCTTCTCATGTACGACTCAACGGGTCGTTTCCGGAAGCAGGTCGGACGCGCCGGCTCCGGTCCGAATCAGTATCGCACGGTACGTGATCTGGTCACGATCCCGGACGGGCGTCTGGTCTACTATGATGTCGAGACCAAACGCGTCACGTTGTTTTCAGCGCAAGGTGTTCCGCAGTCCAGCTTCCCGTTCCGGTCGTCGTTCTTCGGCTGGTTTCGATCGGATAGCGCGGGCCATTTGCTGATGTTGGGCTCGCGTATCGCGCGGGGCGCTCCGGAACCCGGCGCCGAACGGCCGGTGGAGGGACCGCGGCTGGAATCGGTCGTTGTGCGAGTATCTACGACTGGAACAGTTCTCGACACCATCGAACGGCCTCGGCTGACGACGCGCTCGCAAGTCCCCGGCTTCGCGCTTATGGCTGGCGAAGGGGACGCAGAAACAAGCCAAGGTGCCACGTCCGTCCAATTCGGCCGTTCCACCGATCACCTGGCGCGAGCCGCCTACCTTCGATGTGTTCCAGCCGGATGGTCGTTTTCTCGGCACGGTGGTGTTACCGCCCAGAACACAGCTATTCCTGATGCGCGGCAATCAGTTGTGGGGCACCACGCGCGGTGAGCTGTTCGATGAGACCTACATCGTGCGCTACCGGGTGGAGACGCGATAGAATTGGTGGATGAAACCACCAGCACCCTGGCCGGATCATTGGCGCCTGGACGGCCAGACCGCATTGGTCACCGGCGGCACCCGCGGCATTGGCCCGGCCATCGTCGAAGAATTCCTCGCGTCTGGTGCGCGGGTATTCGTGGTCGCGCGCGATGCCAATCGGCTGGATGAGCGCATTGCCGACTGGCGACGTCAGGGTCATGACGTGGATGGCGTAAGCGCGGATGTGACGACCACGGACGGCCGCAGGAAAGCCATCGACGTGTTCGCGGCCGGCAGCACTCGCCTGCACATCCTGGTCAACAACGCGGGCACCAACATCCGCAAGGGAACGCTCGACTACGACGATGCGACGGTGCGCGACCTGGTCGAGCGGAACCTGCTTTCACCATTCGAGTTCGCGCGCCTGGCTCATCCCTACCTGCGCGCCGCGCACAGCAGCTGCATCATTAACATCGTGTCGGTGGCAGGCATGACTGCGATTGGCACCGGCGCACCCTATGCCATGTCCAAGGCTGGTGTGATCCAGTTCACACGCAACCTCGCGGCTGAGTGGGCCGGCGATGGCATTCGGGTGAACGCCGTCGCACCCTGGTTCATAACGACCGATCTCACGGCTGCCGTGCTCGCCAACGAGCCGTTCATGAGCGAGGTGATGCACCGAACTCCGGCGCGCAGGGTAGGGAAGCCGGTCGAAGTCGCCAGTCTGGTCACCTTCCTGGCCTTGCCCGCAGCCGCGTACGTGACCGGCCAATGCATCGCGGTCGATGGCGGGTTCACGGAGTTTGGTTTTGCACCCCCACGACCTGTGGAGAACGGTTGAGCATGGCACAACTGCGCGTTGCACTCGGCCAATACGACACTGCGTGGGAAGATCCCAGGACGTCACTCCAGCGCGCGGGTCAGGTCATTGAGCGTGCCGCGGCCGCCGGTGCGCAGCTGGTGGCATTACCGGAAACCAGCACGACCGGCTTCACCATGGAGTCCGAGCGCTTTGCCGAGCCGCTCGACGGCAATTCGGTCACCGTGCTGGCCGATCTGGCCAGTCGCCACAACGTGCACGTGCTGGCCGGTGTTGCCACCCGCGAGGAGGGTGGCTTTCATAATTCGGCATTGCTTTTCGCACCGACTGGTGAGCTGATCGCACACTATCGCAAGCAGCGGTTGTTTGCGCTCGGCGGGGAGGACGCTTCGTATCAGCCGGGAGCTGAGGCAGTCATTGCCGACATTGATGGTGTCCGCATCGCACCATTCATCTGCTACGACCTGCGGTTTCCCGAACTGTTCCGCGCGGTAGCGCCGCAGGTCGATGCCATGATCCTGATCGCGAACTGGCCGCAGCGCCGGCGAGCGCACTGGGATGTACTGGTGCAGGCCCGCGCGATCGAGAATCAATGTTACTTCGTGGCCGTGAATCGAGTCGGTACCGCGAGTGGCACGCCGCACGACGGCGGCTCCGTGATCTATGGACCCTGGGGCGAAAGCCTGGCCGAGGCCAATGATGCCGACGCCGCGACCAGTGCCGTGAGTATGGCAACCATCGATACCGACGAAGTCACCCGTGTGCGTACGCGCTACCCGTTCGTGCAGGATTGTCGCAATGAATACGTCTTATGATCAAGCGCTGGAGACCCGAATGAAAACACTCAGCATGATCGCGGTCGCGATCGTTGTGGCCGCTACGACCGCAGCACCAGCACAGGCGCAGCTGCCGATCCAGCTCTCGTTCAATGCAGGCCTCGCGCGGCCGGTTGGCAACGATGCCGATGTTCTGGACAACGGCTTTCATGCCGGCGTGGGCCTCAAAATCATATTGATCCCACTGCAGCTGGACGGTAGCATCGATCGCATGTCAGCGATCGGCGCAGGTGAAGACCTGACCGTGCTGAGTGCGGCGTTGACCCTGCCGGTCTCGATCACACCACCGTTGTTTCCGGTGGCGATTTATGGATTGGCTGGCGGCGGCATGTACAACCAGCGCGCAGGCGTGAAGTCGACCGACATCGGTGGCACTGTCGGAATCGGTGCGCGGGTCAATATCCCGTTCCTGAAGCCGTTCGCCGAAGCGCGCGGTGTCGCCGTTTTCGGTGACGAACGATTGACCTACATCACCCTCGCGGCCGGAGTCAGGTTCTAGATGTTCACGCTGACCCTCGACGATTTCCGCACGGTACGCGAGCGCATTGCACAGCACATCAAGCACACACCGCTGCTCACGTCTCGCCAGCTCAGTGAGCGCACTGGTTTCGATATTCGGCTCAAGGCCGAGATGTTTCAGCGGGTCGGTTCCTACAAGATTCGCGGGCCGCTCAACAAGTTTGCGCTCATGCCGGAGGAGCAGAAGCGCCGCGGCGTGGTCTGCTCATCGGCTGGCAATCACGCGCAGGGCGTTGCACTGGCCGCCCGGATCCATGGCATTCGCGCCGTAGTCTGTATGGCCAAAAACGCGACGCCGGCCAAGATAGCGGCGACCAAAGGCTACGGCGCCGAAGTCGTGCTGCACGGGATGATCTGGGATGAGGCCAATGAGAAGGCGAAGGAGCTGGTCCGCGATGAGGGTCTGACCTACGTGCACCCGTTCGACGATGAGCAGTTGATCGCCGGACAGGGTACGCTCGGCCTCGAGATCGTGCAGGACTGGCCGGATGTGGATGCGGTGATCGTGCCGATCGGTGGAGGCGGTCTGATCGCCGGCGTCTCGATGGCCGTGAAAGGACACAACCCGAACATCAGGGTGATCGGTGTCGAGTCAGCCGATGGTCCGGCCATGAAGCGCAGCGTGGAAGCAGGAAAGCTCGAAACCATCGAGTGCAACACGATCATCGATGGCCTGCGCGTGCGCCGCGCCGGCGAGCTCAATTTCTCGGTTGTCCAGCGCTTCGTCGATGAGATCGTGGCACTGCCCGACCGCGAGATCTTCGATGCGATGATCTGGGTGATGGAGCGCTGCAAGCTGGTCGTCGAAGGCGCGGCCGCCGCGCCGGTCGGAGCATTGCTGCATGGGCTGGTGAACCTGCCCGCCGGATCACGCGTCGCTGTCGTACTCTCCGGCGGCAATCTGAATCTCGATCAGCTGCGCGGACTTTCCTGGAATTAGAGCAGATTCACCGCAGAGACCACGGAGCGATCCACTTCCATCTTCGAGACTGACGCAACCTCAATATCTTTTTTCGTTTACGGACTTGCCGCGGCGCATTGATCCTGCCGAAAAACATGTAGGTTTCCGTCACAGTAAATGAGCAACCAGCATCCATGTCCCGCCCAAACCTGGCATCAATCCGTTAAACCAAAAAAAGATGCTTAAGAGGCCGGTGAATGAGGATGCCGAGCATCGCTCTGTGGCCCCTGTGATCTCCGTGGTGAATCAGCGGACTCGGAAGCGCACCGTATCCAGCACCTGCGGATCGATGCGCCGATGCACGAAATCACCAATGACGGCGATGACCGTGTACTCCCCGGGAGTCAGGTTGGTCAGCTCGTGTGAGGTTTGGGCTTTGCCGAGATGCACGATGTTGGACACACCGGCCGGGATGCCTTCGCCGGGGTTGACCACTGGAGTGTTGATGAAGAGATGGTGGTGGCCGGTGCCTGTGGTCGAGTCGACCGCGGGTGCGAGCAGAATGTTTTCGACATTGAGCACGATCGTGACACTCTTTCCATCCAGTTCAGCGCCTTCGGCTGGCTCCTGGATGATGGCGCGCGCGACCGGTGCCGGCGGTGGCTCAGCGGTAGCGCCGGAATCAGCGTTGGCTTCGGCGTCGCCGGTTCGCTCGCAGGCTGTCAGGGTGACGCTCATCAGCACGGCCAGCCCGTACACGAACGTTGGCATCGGTCGCCTGCGCAGCTTCATGATGGTCTCCTGGTCATTGTCGTTGGGAGGTTACTCGATCTCGTAGCGCTTCAATTTCTCATACAAGGTACGCACCCCGATGCCAAGGCGCTCGGCCGCCAGGCGGCGATTGCCATTGGTCTCGTCCAGCGCTTTGCGGATGGCGGCCCGCTCGATGTCGTGCATGGTCTGGCCGCCCGCGGGTATGGGCTCCGGATCGGTGCGGGTGGCAACCTGGAGGTCCTCACCACGCAGCAGATCGCCTTCGGTCAGGATCGCCGTGCGTTCCAGTGCATTGGCCAGTTCACGGACATTGCCGGCCCAGTGTCCGGCCTGAATGCGGCGGACCGCATCAGCATCCAACCGCAGCGGTGATCGGCCGAGATCTGCGCTGATCCGGGCGAGCAGTGCTTCGGACAGCGAATGCAGGTCCCGCCGTCGTTCGCGCAGCGGCGGCAGTCGGATCGGGAACACCGCCAGCCGGTGATACAAATCCTCGCGGAAGCCGCCGGCCCGAACCATCGCATCCAGGTCACGATTGGTCGCGGCAATCCAGCGCACGTCGACTTCAATTGTGCGGGTCCCACCGACCCGCTCGAATTTACGATCCTGCAGCACGCGCAGCAGCTTGGCCTGAAGCTCGGGCTTGAGCTCGCCGATTTCGTCGAGAAAAAGGGTGCCGCCGTCGGCGAGCTCGAGACGGCCGCGGCGCGCTGCGGTGGCGCCGGTGAATGCACCCTTCTCGTGACCGAAGATCTCGCTTTCCATGAGGTTATCGGAGATCGCCGCGCAGTTTACGGCGATGAACGGACCGGCCTTCCGCTTGCTCTGGCGATGCAGTGTGCGTGCGGCGACTTCCTTGCCGGTACCGCTTTCACCAAGTAACAGAACGGTCGAGTTGGTTGGCGCGACCTTCTCGATCGCGCGGACCACACTGGTCATCACCGGATCGCCATAGGTGAGCGGAGGCAGTGCAGCGCGGTCCCGCTCTCCGGCATCCTTGAGCGTGAGCAGCTGACGGCGCTCGAGTGCGCGGCCGACCAGCAAACGCAACTCGGCGGGACTACTGAGCGGTTTCTGCAGGAAATCGAAGGCACCGAGCTTCATCGCTTCTACCGCGGTTTCGACGGTGCCGTAGGCGGTCAGGACGATGACCTCCATCTCGGGCAGGTCCGCGCGCGCTTTGCGGACCAGGTCCATGCCGTCGAGTGCGCCCGGCATGCGCAGGTCGGTGATCAGCAGATCGAAGGAACGCGCGTGCAGATGGTGCAGCGCCGACACGCCGTCGGCGGCCTGCTCGGTCTGGTGTGCATCGTCTTCCAGTGCATCAGCGATGAAGGAGCGGATGCCCTCTTCATCGTCCACGACCAGGATCCTCGCCATTCCCTATCCGGCAGCCTGTGGCAGCTCGATCCGGAAGACTGCGCCTCCGTCCGCGTGATTGTGAGCGCTCACCAGCCCGCCATGCAACTCCGCTGTGCGGCGGGCCACGGCCAGGCCCAATCCGGTGCCATTCGTGCGCGTCGTGAAGAACGGATCGAAAATCCGCTCCGCGTTGCCCTCGGGCAGGCCCGGCCCGAAGTCGCGCACTTCGTAAACCAGCATGTTCCGGTCGGTCCGGACCGTAACCCGCGGCTTCGAGCCTTCCGGTGATGCCTGCCGCGCATTCTGCAGCAGGTTGACCAGTGCGTGTCGTATGCGATTCGCATCGATCCGCCAGGTTGCGGGCGCTCCTGCTGCATCGACATCGAAGCCATGCTCCGCAACATCGCCGATCGCATTCTGAAGCACGCCGACCGGACTGACCGGTTGCAGCTCGACCGGTCCGGTTCGGGCAAAATCGAGCAGGTCGGTGGTGAGTGCTTCCAGTCGCGTCGCTTCGGTCACCACCCGCTGCGCGCGGGACTGGTCCTTCGATGCTTCCGGCAGCCGTTCCGCCAGCAATTGCGCGTTGCCTTTCAGCGATGCCAGCGGGTTGCGGATCTCATGAGCGAGGACCGCCGACATTTCACCCAGCACGGTGAGCCGCTTCTGCTTCTCGAAGTGCTCGCGTGCATTGTCGTATTTCTGAGAGATGCGCCAGAACAGGAGCGCGGCCAACGTCAGGATGGCCGCTCCAATGCAGGTGAGCAGAAACGAGCTTTCCGCGCGGGCGACCAACCCTTGCGCCATCACCGGCTCGAACTCGATCAAGGCATAATGGAACGCCCGCATGCGGCGTGGCTCCGTTGGTTGCGGTGGTGTACCAGTACCTGATGTCCCTGGCCGGGGATCACGTGCACGGCTATCGGCGCGCCGGTCGCCGCGCATGCCATCCGGTGGTGGACCCAACCCTCTCGGGAACGGGCGGACGAAGTAAACCCGCACACGATCGCCTACATAAACTGTGTACTGTCCAGGCGCCGGCATGCTGTCCGGTGGCGGCATCGCGGTCGGCACTTCCGGACTGCCCGCGCTCGCGCTGACCCGGCCGTCAGGCTCGAGCAGTGCGACGTAACGGACACCCGCGCCTTCATGGGTGGCTACGAATGTTCTCAGGTTCTCATTGGCCAGCGAGTCATTGGTGAATTGCGGGATGAGCGGCCGCAGCGCGCCTTCCAGCAATTCGGATTGGCCGCGCGTGACCGTGCCCGCGGCATTGATTGCACCGCGATAATTCGACCACGAGCTGAACAGCAGTACGATCGCCAGCAACAGCGTGGTTGCCAGCCAGCCAATGCGGCCGAAGGCCAGTCCGGT
>JBBDWZ010000231.1:0-15436 GCA_040902615.1 Gemmatimonadota bacterium
GATCCTGAAGCGACGCGGCGAGATCTTTCGCGAGCAATACCTGCCCGGCCTTTCGTCGTTCCCGCGAACGCGCGAGCTGCTCGAGCGGTTGCTTGCCGATGGCTACGAACTGGTGGTCGCAAGTTCGGCCAGCGGCGAAGATCTGGAAGCTTTGTTGAAGAAGGCCGGAGTGGCCGACCTCATCACGCGCAAAACCTCCGCGGATGACGCAGAGGCATCCAAGCCCGATCCGGACATCATCGAGGCGGCGCTGAGCAAGGCTGGTTGTGCGCCGTCCGAAGCGGTCATGCTGGGCGACACGCCCTACGATGTCAGCGCCGCACTACGTGCGGGCGTGGGTGTGGTGGCACTGCGGTGTGGCGGGTGGGACGACCAGGGTCTGGCCGGCGCCCTGGCAATTTTTGATGCTCCGGCACAGGTCCTGGATCTATATGACGAAACGGTTTTCGCACGGTCAGTCGCGGAAAAAAAGTAAACGATCTCGCTACATTCTCGTTGCCGGGGTCGGGCGATTTGCAAAAAAGTCCGCATTTTTCCTGTCAGAATTCTTCGCATCGGGTTTGGCACGGCCAATGCCCCACTAGGCTACCCCCCCTCCGAATATCCCAGGTGAGTTACGAGTACGCCAATGCCTAACCTGAACCTCGCGCCGGAGCTTCCCGCTGAGCTTCAGGAAATCATGCGGGAAATTGTTCGCGCACCCGTGGCCGAGTTCGATCTGCAGCGGACGCTGATACGACTGCTCAATCACGCAGCGGTGCGTGTGGCCGCGCGGAGTGCGTGCCTGAAGCGATCGGGCGCGGATTCGAGCCGCTCTTCGATCGTGGCCTGCTCGGACGAGGGAGCAGCCATCGCACTCGAAGGCACGGTAGACAGTATCAGCGTGCCCGTCTTGAACGAAGGTGCGCCGGTTGGCGCCATCATGCTGCTGCGGCCGGTCGATGCCGGCCCGCTCGAGGATGGCCAACGTCAGATCGTCGAGGTCGTGGCCGACCTGATTTCCCTCGCGCTCCGGCGCGCGGGCACAGATGAAGAGATCCGGCGCAGCAACCAGGCATTGAGTGAAGCGCTCGAAGCGAAGTACCGCCTCATCGGCGGGTTGAGCATGAACCTCAAGAACACACTGAGTGTGGCCAGCGGCTATCTGCAGTTGCTCGACATGAACGAAGAGCTCAGCATCACGCAGCAGGATTACATCACGCGAGGCCGGCGAGCGATTCAGGTCGCAGTGAATCTGATCACGGAAGTCGTGGACCTTGCCCGCGCGCAGGCCGGCGACCTCAGCATCGAGCTCGAGTCAGTGAACCTGAGCACGTTCGTGCGAGACGCTTTTGCCAACCATGCACACGCGGCCTCGGCCAAGCGAATCCTGTTCAATGCCGACACGCCCGCCCGCATTCCAACGGTCTACACCGATCCGACATACGTGCGGGAGATCCTCGATGCCCTGCTGTCGAATGCGGTCAAATACACGCCGGATGGCGGTTGCATCTCGGTGCGGATGGAGCACCGCGAGGGCCGTCGCCTGGGCGACCCGTCAGCGTGGGTCAGCCTCAGCGTGCAGGATACCGGGCCCGGTATTCCGCAACCGGAGCGCCTGTTCGAGGAAGTAGACCGGGTCGAGAACCCGAAACCGCCTATCGGATTCAGGCTGGTCATCTGCCGGCGGATTGCCCGGCTGTTGGGTGGTGATTTGACCGTGGAGACGACGCCCGGCCGCGGAGCCGCGTTTACGCTCTGGCTGCCCGTACCGAGAACATCGGTCTAGATAGAGCAATTTGAATTCAAAATTCGAAATCTGAAATTGAATTTGAAGTTGAATTTTGAATTTGCCCTTTTTCCGGCTCCTGATCACTCCCGCCGTAACAGTGGCTCCAAGTACCGCCACACCGTATTCGCGATGATGCGCTGACCCTGCTCGGTCGGATGGATGGCATCGGCCTGGTTCAGGTCTGGCTGTCCGGCAACGCCATCCAACAGGAACGGTATGAGGACAGCATCGTGCTTGCGGGCGAGGTCATGAAATACGGCGGCGAAGCGCGTGGTGTAACGCGGGCCGAGGTTGCGCGGCGCCTCCATTCCGGCAATCACGATCTTCGCCTCCGGATTCTTCTCGAGTGTATGGAGGATGACCTGATCGAGATTGCTCTTCATTGAGTCGGTATCCAGCCCACGCAGCCCGTCATTTGCGCCCAGCTCGAGAACCAGCACATCGACCGGCTGTTGTAGAAGCCAGTCGACCCGACGAAGCCCGCCGGCCGACGTCTCACCGCTGATGCCCGCATTGACCACACGATACGGCAGTCCCGCTGAATCGATCTTTTGCTGCACCATTGCCGGGAACGCCAAATCGGCGCCAATGCCATAGCCGGCAGTGAGGCTGGTACCAATAAAAACGATGACTCGCCTGGGCTCCGTGGGCGCGGCTGCAGGCGCCGACGCCGGGCCGGGTACGGTGTCCGGCACCGGTGCGGGCGCATCATCGCAGGCGCTCAGGATTACAACCGCGAGCGCGGCGGCTATTATTCGCGTCATGCTCATCGTTGCCAGGAACCTCGAACAAACGTACGTAAGCGCGGGCAAGCCACTCACCGTGCTGCGCGCGGTCAACCTCGAAATCGCACGGGAAGAATTTGTGGCGATTGTCGGGCCATCAGGCAGTGGGAAAACTACGCTGTTGGGACTGCTGGCGGGACTGGACCGGCCCAGCGGCGGGTCGGTCGCGATTGATGGCCAGGACCTCAACACGCTGACCGAAGACCAGCGCGCGGTGTTTCGCGCACAGAATGTCGGCTTCGTGTTCCAGACCTTTCAGCTGATCCCGACCTTGACCGCGCTCGAGAACGTGATGGTGCCGGTGGAACTGGGGGCGGGGGCGGGGAACGGAATGAACCCAATGAATCGAGCCACCGAGTTATTGACTCGGGTTGGATTGGGTGAGCGGCTCGATCATTACCCGGCGCAATTGTCGGGCGGCGAGCAGCAGCGCGTAGCGCTGGCCCGTGCGTTTGCGAATCAACCCAAGATCCTGTTTGCGGATGAACCGACCGGCAACCTGGACACGGAGACGGGTCACCTGATCATTGACCTGGTGGCCGAGCTGAACCAGCAGATGCGGACCACGCTGATCCTGGTCACGCATGACGTCGAGCTGGCTGCGCGTGCGCATCGCGTCATACGCATCTCGAGCGGCCGCATCGTGTCCGACGAGCGCAACGCATGAAGCTCGCATTTGCACTGAGACTGGCCGGACGCGAAAGCCGCTCGAGCTGGCGGCGTATCGGGCTATACATGAGCTCGATCACGCTGGGCGTCGCGGCGCTGGTCGCCATCAATTCGTTCCGCAGAAGCTTGGTCGAATCGGTGGAGCTGGAGTCGCGTGCGCTGCTCGGTGCCGACCTGCGTCTGACCAGCGAGCGCCCATTCACGGAGCCGATCCAGGCGATCATCGACAGTGCAACGGCGCAGTACGATGTCTCGACCATAACCAACCTGGTCAGCATGGCGGTCGCGCCTGCGAGTCAGAAAGTGCGCATGGTTCAGTTGCGGGCGGTCACGGGCGGCTTCCCGTATTACGGCGATGTCGTCACCAGGCCGGCCGGAATGTGGAGGCAGCTGGATCAACACCGCGTCGCGGTAGTCGACCCCGCATTGCTGCTGCAGCTCGAGGTAAAAATTGGCGACACGTTGTATGTCGGGCAGGCGCCATTTGTCATTGCCGGCACGATCGAAAAGTTGGCCAGCGACTTCTCGTTCCGGTCTGCACTCGGACCGCGCGTTGCGATTGCCGGCAAGTACCTGGAAGACACCGGGCTGATGCAGTTCGGCAGCTTTGCCGAACGTCAGGCGTTCATGCGCATCAGCGATCCAAAACAACTCCAGCGCTTCGTCGACCTGCGCCACGAGAAGTTTCGCGAGAACCTGGTCGACTTCGACACCGCGGAAGAACAAAGCGACAACCTGGCGGAGGCGCTCGATGCGCTGACCCGTTTTCTCGGACTGGTCGGTCTCGCCGCGCTGCTGCTGGGCGGCGTTGGCGTTGCCAGCGCGGTCCACGTGTTCATTCGGGAGAAACGGCCGACCGTCGCCGTGCTGCGTTGTCTCGGCGCAACGCAGGGCACTGTTTTCCTCGCGTACCTGTTGCAGGCTGCCGGACTGGGACTGATGGGTGCCGCCCTGGGTGCCGTTCTGGGACTGGGCGTGCAAATGCTCTTGCCTGGAGTCCTGGGCGACGTGCTGCCGGTTGCCGTGACGTTCAGGGTTGACTGGCTCTCGATCGCGACCGGGTTGGCGGTTGGTGTCTGGGTTGCCAGTCTGTTTGCCTTGATCCCGCTTCTGGCCATACGCGGCATCTCGCCACTGCAGGCGCTGCGCCGTGAGTACGAGCCCGCGCGCGCCCGCTTCGATTGGCTGCGCCTGCTGGCGTACGCTGCGCTGGCCGCGAGCATCATTGGGATCAGCTACTGGCAAACCCAATACTGGCAGCCGACGGTCGCGTTCTCCGGAGGGCTCACAGTCGCGCTTCTGCTGCTCTGGCTGACTGCCTGGCTGCTGGCGCGTGCAACCCGCCGCTTCTTTCCGCGCCGCGCGCGCTTCACGATCCGACAAGGCGTGGGCAGCCTGTTCCGGCCGCACAATCAGACCGTATCGGTAATCCTCGCGCTGGGCTTCGGCGTGTTCGTGATCGCAACCATATACCTGGTTCAGAACAACCTGCTCGACTGGCTCGAGATCGAGAACTCACCCAATGCGCCCAACCTGGTTGCGTTCGACATCCAGCGGGATCAGGTGGCTGCTGTGCGGGAGATCTCGCGCGGCCGCTCAACGGTACCGCCACAGCTCACCCCGATCGTGCCCGCGCGCATCTCGCATCACAAGGGCAGGCCAGTCGGTCAACTGATGCTGGACACGATCGTGCGGATTTCGGGCCGCGATACATCGGTCACCATGGTGGTCGAGCCCTGGGCGCTGCGTCGCGAGTATCGGCATACGTACCGCGACACGCTGGTCGACAGTGAAGAGCTAATCGCGGGCAAATGGTTTGGCGATTCACCTACTGCGCGCCAGTCACCGGTCGAGATTTCGGTCGAACAGGATCTCGCCGATGACCTCAATCTCGACATCGGCGACCACTTGACCTGGGACGTCCAGGGGATCCAGATCGAGTCACGCGTTACCAGCCTGCGACGTGTAGACTGGGCACGATTCGCGACCAATTTCTTTGTCGTGTTCCCGAGCGGTGTCCTCGACCAGGCGCCGCAAAGCTACGTCGCATTGCTGCGCGTAGACGGACCAGACCAACGAGCCGAGCTGCAGCGCGACCTGGTTGCGCGGCATTCCAACATCACGGTCATCGATGTTGCGCAGGTGCAGGCCGCCTTCGAGGAAATCATCGGCAAGGTCACCCTGGCCATTCGATTCATGGCGGTGTTCAGCACACTGGCAGGGCTGGTCGTGCTGGTCGGTGCGGTTGCGACGTCGCGCTTTCAACGCATGCGCGAGGTCGTGCTGCTGAAAACGATTGGCGCGACTCGCCGGCAGGTGCTGGCAATCCTGATCACCGAATATGCCGCGCTGGGTATCCTTGCCGGTCTCACTGGCCTGCTGCTCTCCGGGATCGCCAGCTGGGCGCTGACGACGTTCTTTTTCAGGCTCGATTTCTCGCTGCCGGTCATGGCATTGGTGGGGACCTGGACAGTGATCGCGTTGGCCGCAGTGGCAATCGGACTGGCGAATAGCATCGATGTTTTGAGACGGCCACCGCTGGCAGTTCTTCGGGAGGCGGACTAGAGCGACGAGCGACGAGCGGCGAGATCCTGCGGGTGCGCCCGCCCGGAAGCCAATAGCCAAGCGATCGCGACGTGTGCGGGCAGCAGAAGCGCAATGATGTCAGCATTCACCTGGTTCAGGTCTGGGAGCAGTTGGATGATCAGGCCCAGGGAGGCCAGCCCGGACACAACCAGCGCGGTCCGCACGGTAAACTTCAGACTGCGCGTACGTCCCAGCCACACGAGGATCAAGCCAACGCACAGCATCAGGACAAGCGGATTGGCTTGCAGCGCGTTCTCGTTGCGATAGGTCACGGAGTGATCGGTCACAATCCATAGGAACGTGATGAGCAGACCGAGCAGACCGATCGTAAAGGTCCAGAACACGGCAAGCGTGCGGAACAGGATGTTGGCCCAGCGCGCACGAAGTGAACCGAAAACGAGAAGCGCCGCGGCGATCGCCAGCCCGATGATGAGGTAGACGGGTAGGTAATTCGGTGCGGTATCGGGCGGATCCGGCCGTGATGACTGGAAGAGGGTGCGTTCGGTTTTCACGAGCGGAACCGTTTCACCATTCGGTCCACTGACCGTCACCAGGCGCACGGCTTCCTGCAGCTCCATCGGAATGAAAGCTTCCTCCCAGAGTGTCAGCGGCTGATCGATGGCCGGTCCCATGGCCAGGTTCATTCCAGTCAGGACCAGCTCTTCACCTATCATGAGCCGTTTCGTGTGCGATCGATAGGTCGCGTCGGTTTTGCGGGGCAGCAGCGCCCGCTTCAGTGCGCCGCCGAGCGCGCGATCCAGCGCATCACGCACCCGCGTGGAGCAGTTGTCACGATAGTAGTCGTAGCGGTAGTCCTTGTTTTCCGGCTGTTCGTTCCAGATGACGAACTCGTGCAGTGCGCGCTTTTGGGCTGGCGTGAGGTTGAGCTCCTGCGCCCAGATGGATCGATCGTACTGCTGATAGGCGTAAATCATGTCGGCCATGGGGCGCGCACGCATCTCATAGATCATCCGGCCCATCAGGAAGCGGCGATAGAAGCCGGGCTGATCGAAGTTGAATTCACCCCAGTTGTAGGCGATGTCGGTCTGGGCATCGGGATCGCGGATCCAGATGGCATTGTGGCCGAAGCGTTCGTAGATCTCGTCGCCCTGTCCGAAGGTGACCAGGTAGACCGAGAGATTGGAGCCGGGCTCCTGCACTACCTGCTGCGGGCTCGACGCGACGGCGATCGCGAATGCGAGTGAGAGCAGCATGCGTCAGCGCGGCGCTGTCGGTGCGCGCGGCAATGGCTCCGCCAGATCGGCAACGACGTAGGCCATGATCGCCATGGCAGCCACGCACAGCGCGACCTCATGCGGGTCCAGCTTGTCCAGCGTGTCCGCTTCGGAATGGTGATACCAGAAATAGCGCGTGCCATCGACATTGAGGCCCATGCCCGGCACGCCCAACTGCATGATGGGTCCGATGTCGGCGCCGCCACCGCCTCGCGTGATCTGGCCTGCGCCGATCTTGTCGAGGAGCGTGCCGATCTGCTGGATGATCGCGAATGCCTGGTCCGAGCCGGTGAAGCCAAAGCCGAGTGGCTTGAAAACGCCGCCGTCGGACTCCATCGCGAGAACGTGTCTGTCCAGCTGGTTGCGATGCGCGTCGCGATAGCCATTGCCGCCGCGCGTCCCATTTTCTTCGTTGGTCCAGCCAACCGCGCGAATGGTACGCCGCGGTTTGAGTCCGAGTGCGTTGATCAGGCGCACTGCTTCCCACGCGGCGACCACGCCACCGCCGTCATCCATCGCGCCCTGGCCGACATCCCAGGAATCGATGTGACCGCCGAGCACCACGACTTCATCGGGCCGCTCACGGCCGACCACTTCACCCATGACATTGCGCGACTGCACATCAGGTAGAGTGCGCGCCTGCATCATCAGTCGGATCCGCACCGTCTCACCGCGGTCGGCCATGCGATGGATCATCATCGCGTCTTCCACGGACAATGCGGCGGCGGGAATTTTAGGCACGGCCGAATCGTAAGACATGTTGCCGGTGTGCGGGTTCCGCATGGAACCGGATGCAACGGACCGGATCAGTGTGGCGATGCCGCCGGCGCGCGCGACCGCGATCGCGCCGGTACGTCGGTACAGCGAGGTTGCGCCGTAGCTGGTGAAGGGCGCGTCGAGCAGCACGATCTTGCCTCTAGCTTCGGCCGCGCGCCGGGTCAGCTCATCGAAGCTGCTGACCACCAGCACTTCGCCTTCGATACCGTTGGACGGTGTGCCGACGCTGCCACCGAGTCCGAGCATGGCCAGTGTATCACGGCGTGGCGTGAGCAGTTCGACCGACTCGCGACCGCGCACCCAGCGCGGCACCATGACCGGCTCACCGCGCACGTTCTGCAGGCCATCCTTTTTCATCTCGGCGATGATCCAGTCGATCGCGTGCTCGAGTGCCGCTGATCCGCTCAAGCGATGGCCAAACTTGTCGACCAGCTCACCGAGCCTTTTGTACGCTGCGCTGTCACGCAATGCGGCGGCGATCAACCGGTCGGCAGCAGGTCCGTACTGCTGCGCGATGTTCTGCTGAGCTGTTGCTGCGCAGGGAGCGCTCAGCAGCACAGCCGTGAGAATCAGACACTGTCTCATGAGTTAATTCGGCGAGGTGTGAGTTCAGGGAGTCCGACCGGACAATGAACCCGTTCCCTGGCTCAAGGGCAAGAGAAAAGGCCCGGTCATCACTGACCGAGCCCTTTTTCACATACTGCTGTGGGCGGTTAGCTGCCCTTACGCATTTCCTCACCAGCGAAGATTGCGACTTCGACGCGGCGGTTCTGCGCGCGACCGTCGACGGTTGCATTGCTGTCGATCGGCTCCATCTCACCACGGCCGGCAGTACGGATGCGTGAGCCGGCGATGCCTTGCGATACCAGGTAGGCCCGCGCCGCTGCTGCGCGACGGTCTGACAGGCCCTGGTTGTAAGCATCCGCACCATCCGAGTCGGTGTGGCCGACAATCAGCGCTTCCGTCTTCGGATACTTGTTCAGGCTGGCGGCCAGGCTCGACAAGTTGTCCCGCGCGGGGCCCCTGATGGCGTCCGAGTCATAGTCAAAGAGCAGACCGGATTCGAATGTCACCGCAATGCCCTCTCCGACTCGCTCGACCCGTGCGCCGTCAATGTCCATCGCCAGCTCTTCCGCTTGCTTGTCCATCTGTCGGCCGATTGCGGCACCGGTGACGCCACCAACAGCCGCGCCGATGATGGCGCCCTTGGCGGTTGAACCGAGCTTGCCACCGACCACGGCCCCTACCGCGCCACCACTGGCCGCGCCGATTATGGCGCCACGCTGCGTCTTGTTGAGGCTCGAGCATGCGGGCAAAGCAAGTGTAACCGCGAGAAGCATAGCCGTAGGACGAATCCTGAGTTTCATATCGCATCCCCCTGAGTGTTGAACATGGCTGGCTCCTATGGAGCAAGGCGGGTGCCGCGATCTCCGTCCCGGATTACATGATTTGTCACAAGTCCGTGTCCCTCAGCAATTTCGAGACTGTCTCCGAGGAAGGACATCGGTCGGTCGCCGGGTTGTGCGAAGAAGGCGGTAGCGGTTGGAAATCCAACCTGGAGCGTCGAAAATCGTTGGGCCGCAATGGTGTTTTGGATCGCAGGTTGGAAATCCAACCTGACTGGCCAGAACCGAGCTTCGCCCTGGACGCGCGAACGTCGGCAAATCGGCCGCCGTGAAATTGGCAGATCGCAGAACCCGTCCTACCTTGCCGGGTCCACTATTCCACGCTCAAAACGCGGAGCATTCCATGGGTTCCAACGTCCTGATTGGCCTGGGCGGGCTCGGATTGATCGTTGCGGCCACGGTAGCGATGGGTACGTCGACGAATGACATGCAGCAAGGCGGGCTGCCGGCTGGTGCCGCGGAAGCCGTTGCGCGACTGAAGGCGTCGCCGCGGCACGGCGAGTGGGTAATGGTGAAATCGGGTAGCGACAGTGTGAAGGCCTGGCTGGTGTACCCGGAGCGGCGGACGAGCGCCCCCGTTGTGGTCGTGATTCATGAGATCTACGGATTGTCGAACTGGGTCCGGGGCGTGGCCGATCAGCTGGCCGCGGATGGGTTCATCGCGATCGCGCCGGACCTTCAGACCATGCAGAACGTGCCGCAAACCGCGGAAGGTGAGCCGGACCGTGGCGCCGCGCAGGCCGCAATTCGCACACTCGATATGAACACGGCACAACGCATGGCTCGCGCGTCGGCCGATTATGCGATGGCACTGCCATCTGCCGTGAAGAAGTACGGCATCGTCGGGTATTGCTGGGGCGGAACGTTCGTGTGGAACCACGCGATCGCCTACCCGGACCTGGGCGCGGCGGTGTCGTATTACGGCTCGACGCCGAGCCCGCCGCCATACGCCAGCATCAAAGCGCCGATCCTTGGCCTCTACGGCAGTAATGATGCTCGAGTAAACAACACGATTCCGCGGGCCGATTCGGCCATGACGGCGCTCAACAAGAAGTACGAGCACAAGACCTACGAAGGTGCGGGCCATGGCTTCCTGCGCGCGCAGGAACAGGCGCCTAACCTCGAAGCAACCAGGCAGGCCTGGCCGGCCACGATCGCGTGGTTCCGGGCAAACCTCAGGTAACGCCCGGATGGACCATCTCTGGTTCGATCTGCGGCAGACCCTTCGTGGACTGAAGCGAGCGAAGGGACTGACCGTGGGCGCGGCCCTCGCGCTGGCGATGGGCCTCGGCGCAGTGACCACGCTGTTCAGCATCGTGCACGGCGCACTGCGTGAACTGCCGTTCGATGAGGCTCACGAGCTGCTGATGGTAACGCGCACGTCGCCGCGATTGGGCTGGGTGGATCGCGGCGGCAACGCGTTCGATTACGATACGTGGTCGCGCAGCGTGCGCGGCTTTGAAGCGGTGTCGGCGGTGATTGCGAGTGCGGTCAACCTGTCCGGTGATGGGGCTGCGCCGATCCGGGTGCCAGGTGCGAGTGTGGCGCCGAACGCGTTCGACGTGTTGGGTGTGCAGCCGCTGCTGGGTCGCGGGTTCACTGCGGCCGACGCGGTACCGGGCGCCACCGGCACGGTCGTGATTGGCCATGGCTTGTGGCAGACGCGGTTCGAAGGCGATCCAAACATTCTCGGCCGCACGATTCGCGTGAACGGCGAGCCGCGCACGATCATCGGAGTGATGCGGCCCGAATTCGGGTTTCCGGTCAACCAGTCGATCTGGCTGCCGCTGGTGAGGCACGCGTCCGTCGACCCGGCAAGCACGGAGCGGCTGACCATATTCGGCCGGCTGGCCGATGGAATCAGCCGCGAAGAAATCGCGGCCGAGCTGGAAGGGATTGCAGCACGGATCGCGCGGGACAATCCCGCAACGCACATGGATCAGGGCCTGCGCGCCGTACCGTTGACCGAGCTGGAAATGGATCGCGAGAGCAAATCGATTCTCTACATCATGCTGCTCGCCGTTTCGTTCGTGCTGATCATTGCGTGTGCCAATGTTGCCAACCTGTTGCTGGCGCGCGCGGCGGCGCGCAGCCGCGAGACTGCGATCCGGAATGCGCTGGGAGCACAGCGCAGCCGCATCATCTCGCAACAACTCTTCGAATCACTGGCCATTGCGCTGCTGGGCGGAATCGGCGGGCTTGCGATCGCGTACGGCGCGGTGCGCGTATTCGACAAGGCGACCGCTGGTGTACTGGAAGCGTTCTGGATGGACTTCAAAGTCGACTGGGTGGTCCTCGCATTGGCAACGTTGTTGATCGGCGTGACCGGCATCCTCGCTGGCCTGGCGCCGGCGCTCCGTGCATCGGTGATCTCCGCGGCGACCATACTGAAGGAGTCGACTGCGTCCGGCCTGCGCATCGGCCGCCTCAGCCGCATCCTGGTTACGGCTGAACTGGCGCTGGCCTGCGGGCTGCTGGTAGTTTCCGGAATCCTGGTGAAGTCAGCGGTGACCGCACGGTCGGTCGATTTTCCATTCGCGGTAAATGACATCTACACGGCACAGCTCGCAGTCATGCCCGAAGTGATGGTGGACGCGCAGCGCCGGACGACGTTCCTGCGCGCGCTGACCGATCAGCTCAGCACGATTCCGGGCGTAGAAGCGGCCGGCATCACGAGCGTGTTGCCCGCGCGCGGTGCGGGCGCGTGGAGTTTCAACCTGGACGGCCGCACGAGCGAGCGGCCGCAGGACCAGGCCTACACAGCGGTCGTGTTCGTCACGCCCGAGTTCCTCGACGTTCTGGACGGGAGTGTACTTCGCGGCCGGTGGTTCGACTGGAGCGATCGCGCTGGGTCACTTCGGGTTGCGGTGGTCAATCAGGACTGGGTCCAACGGTTCTCCGCCGACCGTGATCCGATCGGGCGCGTCATTACGTTGAGCGGCGAAGAGCCGGCGACCATCGTCGGCATCGTATCGGACCTGCACCTGCAGGATCCCGGCGATGCGAGAGCGGACGGCGTGTACATATCGCCGCTGCAGTACCAGCCGTATGGTGTGCGGCTCATGCTCGAGAGCCGTGGTGACGTGCTCAGTCTGACTCCAGACGTGCGCGCGCGCATCGCACAGGTCGACCCGCATCTTCCGCTCTTCGAGATCGCCACACTGCACGATGCCATCTATGCCGACAGCGGTCTGCTCGATGTGTTTGCCACGCTATTCGCGGTTTTTGGACTGGGCGCGCTGTTCATGACATCGATCGGGTTGTACGGTGTGGTCTCATTCAGTGTGACGCAGCGCACCCGTGAAATCGGAATCCGTATGTCACTGGGCGCCACGCGTCGCAACATTCTCGGCCTGATCATACGGAACGGCGGCCGGCCCCTGGCCATCGGTGGCGCCCTGGGACTGCTGATCGCGATCGCGGTTTCGGCGGGTCTGGCTGCGTCCGGTGAAGATGTGCTGCAATCGGATCCGCTGGTGATCGCAGGGGTGTTTGCTGCGCTGGGCATGACTGCGATTGCGGCGCTGCTGGTTCCCGCCGCACGCGCAGCGCGGCTGGACCCGCAGGCCGCGTTGCGCAGTGAGTAGCCCTGGATCGTTTAGCGTCCGGGCAGCGTGCGGTATCGCATCAACAGCTCGGTTTGCCGCGTTTCCTTCGGCATCTCGACGCCGCGAATGAAAACGCGATCGACGGTTGTACTCAACTCGAACGGATCGCCCGACCAGATGACGAGGTCGGCGTCTTTGCCCGGCTCGATCGAGCCGTAACGATCCGCGATGCCCCAGAGCTGCGCGGGGCCGAGCGTGACCGCACGCAGTGCAGCTTCGTGCGGCATGCCGTGCGACACGGCGTTGCCGGCGATTTGTTTCAGGTTGCGCGAGTTGTGCGAGTCGAAGGTGGCGAGGGCGATGTTCACGCCGGCAGCGTGCAGTCGGGCGGCGTTCTCGAACGTGATGGCCAGCGACTCGAAACCCGGGAGATTGGTGAGTGGATTGATCACCACCGGCGCGTTGGCCTGGGCGATCTCGCGAGCCACCAAATGTCCCTCGGCTACGCCTTGAAGGATGACGCGGATGTTGGCTTCACGTGCGAGCCGGAGTGCATTCAGGATGTCGCTGGCGCGGTTCACGGTGACGGCCAGCGGCAGCTCGCCGCGCACGACCGGGCCGAGTGCTTCCAGGTCGAGCCGGCTGAGCGAGTAGTCCCGCCGGTTGCCGCTTTCCCAGGCGGACTTGTTGGCCGCGTAATCGCGGGCGTCCTGCAGAATCTCACGGAGCCGGAGCAGGTTGGCGGCGCGGCTGCTGCCCGTGCTCTCCGCTCCGCCCTCGCCGAGTTGTGCGTACATGGCGACTGGATTGCGATGCACGGTGACCGTCGAGCCCAGGCTGCCCAGGTCGATCACCAGTCCCTGACCGGCGATGAACGAGGCGCCGATGCCAGGTGCAACGACCGCTCGCGTGATGCCTTCCACACGCGTGATTGGAATGAGGGTCGAGAATGGATTCAGGTTGTCGAGCGGGTTGAACGCCGCCGTGATGCGGTCGAGGCTCGACGATTGATCCACCGTGCCACTGGCCGACAGTCCGATCTCCACCGTACCCAGCGCAGTGCTCGAGTCAAACAAGCCGGGTGTAACTGTCTTGCCCTGCGCATCGATGGTCTGGGCGCCCGCCGGCACGGCCACATTCGCGCCCACCGCGGTAATACGCCCGTTCTGCATCACCACGGTTCCGCGCTCGATGACCGGCCCTGACACCGGGTGCACGCGCGCGTTGGTAATCGCAATCGTCTGCGCCCCAGCCACCGTACACGTCAACGTGAACGTGAACGTGAACGTAAACGTCCGTAGCATTCTCATTTGGTCACCACCTTCGGCGTAATTCCCAAAATGAAGTCCGATTTCGGTTGGAAGCGCGGGTCATTCCGATCGTAGATCAGCGCGCCATCGATGAAGACCTTTTCGGCTTTGCTGTACACGCTGAACGGATCGCCCGACCAGATGACGACATCACCCATCTTGCCGGGCTCGAGCGAGCCGGTCCACTTGTCAATGCCGAGCGCTTTGGCGGGATTGAGCGTGATCCACTTGATCACGTCTTCACGGGTGAGGTTGATGCCCGCCTGTTTGCCGGCGGTCATGGCCTTGGCGGCCTCCTGGTTCAAGCGCTGGATGCCCTGCGCATCATCGCTGTGCACGATCGCACAGGCGCCGGCTTCGTGGACCAGCGGGATGTTGGCTTGAATGCCATCGTAGGCTTCGAGTTTGAAGCCCCACCAGTCGGCCCACATGCTCGAACAAATCCCCTCGCGTGCAAGCAGGTCGCGGATCTTGTACGACTCCACCGCGTGATGGAACGATGCGATCTTGTAGCCGAACTCCTTGGCCAGATCGATCATGTTGGCCATTTCGTCGGCGCGATAGCAGTGGTTCTGCACCAGGATCTCACCGTCCAGCACACCGGCGAGCGTCTCGAGCTGCAGATCGCGGGTGGGCCGTTTGGTCGGATCGCTGCCGGCCTTTTTCCAGGCGGCCATGTCATCGCGGTATTTCGCCGCGCGGATCCAGGCCATGCGATACCCTGCCATGTTGCCCATCGCGGTGGATGGCGCGCGGGTGCGCTCGCCGTACACACGCTTCGGATTCTCGCCACAGGCCATCTTGAGACCGTAGGGCGCGCCCGGGAACTTCATGCCTTGCATCGTGCGAGTCGGCACGTTCTTGATGGTCACGCCGCGACCGCCGATGAGATTGCCCGAGCCGGGCAGGATCTGCGCGGTGGTGATACCACCGGCCAGCGCGAGAGCGAACTGCGGATCCTGTGGCCAGATCGAATGCTCGGCCCAGACCTGCGCGGTGACCGGATCGGTCATCTCGTTGCCATCCGACAACGATGCGATGCCGGGCGACGAGTACACGCCCATGTGCGAATGCGTGTCGATGACACCGGGCGTGACCCATTTGCCGCCTGCATCGATCACGGTGGCATCGCCGGGCGCGGTGATGTTGGTACCGATTTCGGCGACTTTGCCATCGCGCAGCAGAACCGAGCCATTCGCGATCGCGGGTCCGGTCGCGGTCAGCACGGTCGCATTGCGGATCAGGGTGGGCCGTGAAACCTGCGCCGTGTACGTGGACGGAAATGGTTGTGGCGATTCCGCGGGGGGCGTGGGCGGGGGGTGGCGCGGCCGGCGACGGCGGGGGGCGCG
>JBBDWZ010000232.1:0-15427 GCA_040902615.1 Gemmatimonadota bacterium
GGGCGTGCGGGCCACGCTGATCGAGCCGGCGGCAACGGACACGGCGTTGTGGGACACGATCGAACGCGAGCGTTTTTCGGGACTGCCGGAGCGGGGCGGCATGTTAGGCGCCGAGGCCGTGGCGCAGGCCGTGCTGTACGCGGTGAGTCAGGCGGCCGCGGTAGCAGTCCCCAATTTGATCCTGGAGCATTCCTGAGGCAGACATGTTCGTAGTGAGCGTGCAGGCGCATTACGACAGTGCGCATTTCCTGCGGCACTACAAGGGGAAATGTGAGAAGCTGCACGGCCATCGGTATGTGGTCGAGCTGGCGCTGGTGGCGAGCGACCTGAACGAATCCGGAATCGCGTACGATTTCGTAGATATCAAAAAGCATCTGCGCGACCTGGCCAACCGGCTCGACCATGAGAATCTGAACGACTTGCCGCCGTTCACCGAGCTCGAGCCATCGGCGGAGAATCAAGCGCGCTATTTCTACGAAGAGATGCGGCGATTACTGCCGGCCGACATGGGCGATGCCGTGCTGTACGTGAGAGTTTGGGAAACGCCGACCCAGTGGGCCACGTATTCCGAGCGGACCCTTTTCATTTAGCGAAGGCCGTCATGCGTTTGATCACCGTTTTGGTATCACTGACTCTCCTGGTTTCCTGTGTCGGCACGGCGCCTCCGCCGCGCGACCAGCGCGATCCACGCGTGTTGGGTCCGCGCATGCCGGACGCGCTGCCGGACTCGACCGGATTCGGTAACCACGTACTCATGCTTGCTCCAGGTCCGGGACGCGGTCTCTGGGCCGGCACGTATGGTCGGGGCATCTACGTGACGGGTGATTCGTCGGGCTGGCAACGCATCACAGCGCGCGCGAACGACTCGACGTCGCTTTCGTGGAACTTCGTCAATGCGCTCGCTCTTACGCGCGACAGCGCCATGTGGTATGGCACGGTAGGGAATGGTTTCGGCCGCTCGCGAGATCGCGGGCGCACCTGGCGGAATTGGACGCTCGCGCAACTGGGCCCCGAGTGGCAGTACGTAGCCGCCGATGGCATTCGCGCGCGCGGTGACACCGTCTATATCGCAACCGCAGACGGTTTGCGGGTCACCTGGGACGATGGACGCAGCTGGCGTTGCGTGCAGGGAGTCGACCGCGCTACGGGTGGCGCGGATGCCAAACCGGATGGCTGCACCGAAAAGCTGTACACGCTGCCTACCGAATATCTGCTGGCCATCGAGATCGACCCGAGCGGCACCGTGTGGCTAGGCCATTTGAAAGGCGTATCGATCTCGAAGGACCAGGGCCGCACCTGGACCACGCCGGCATCGAAGACACCGATCGACGTGCGGATCCGCGCGATTACCGCCGACACGCTGTCGGTCTGGCTGGCGGGTGAGAACGCATACTTCCGTGGACAGTCGGGCAAGCCGTTGGAACAGGTGACCCCGCGCGCACCGGGATGGCCGTCGTTGCCGGGCGCGCCGCGCGTCCTCGAGTCGATTCCGGGTCTGACTGCGCCGCTCATCGGACTTTCCTTCGGCCTGGCCGCGCCCGGCGCGCTGAACGAAGACTTCCACATCCACTACCTGCCCGCCGGTGAACGGTATCGACCGGCTGCGGATGTCTGGTCTGTGATCCTGTGGGGCGCGTGGCCGCTGTCCGGCACTGGCGTCGGCATCAACCGTGTGCTGGCCGGTGAGTTTCCGCCGCTGCCGCCTATGCCGCGAGGCCCCGTACCGGAGGCGCCGAAGCATCCCCTGTTCACGCGTCCGATCGCGGCGGGTGATGGCAATCCGTACATCGATGCAACGTATCGTTACGGTTCTACTATGGGTGGCAATTTCCAGCAGCATCAGGGCGTCGAGTTCAACAACCCCGCAGGTACGCCGGTGCGCGCGATTGGTGATGGTATGGTGGTGTTCTCGGGCAAGGCGGAAGCGGGCGCCAACACGGTGGCCATACTGCACGACCAACGGCTGGAAAACCGATATGTGTTCTCAACCTACTTCCACAACTCTGCGCTGAGCGCGCGGGTGGGTCAGCGCGTTCGGGCCGGAGAAGTGATTGCCCGGGTCGGCAATACGGGCCGCGCCACCAATGAACACCTGCATCTCGAGGTGCATGTAGCACCGACGACTGACTCATCGAAGATCGTTCATCCGGATGTGCGCTTTCCGGAGTTCACCGCAAATCCGCAACTCTGGCTCGAGCCTCTACCGGGCACGGGCATGATTGCCGGCCGTGTGTTCGATCAGGCCGGCCAGCCGGTGCAAGGCGCACGCATCTACGGACTGGTCCAGCCCTACCCGGAGGAGACTCCACATTCCTTCGTCGAGACCTATAGCGATCGTGCGCATTCGCATCCGCTTTACCAGGAGCACTTCGCCGTCGGCGATGTCCCGGCCGGCGAGTACATGCTCGGTGTGCAGCTGGGCGCACGCAAAGTCTGGCGACGAGTGACCGTGCAGCCCGGCCGCGTCAGCTTCGTCGAGTTCCGACCCGAGTAGATCCGTTACGGTTACGGTAGGAGCGCGGTTACGGGCTATATTTGGTGCCGTGCCAATGCCTCCTGCTGTAACTAACGGGCCCAAAGTGTCGGCATGAGACCCACGCTGGCGGTGCTGGTCACGTATCACAACGAGGGCGCGCTGCTGAGCGAATGCCTCGCCACACTGGCGGCACAAGGCCCGGTCGATGAGATCATGGTGTTCGACGATGCATCGGACATCCGACCTGAGGCGTACCTTCCGACCGGGTTGCCGGTTCACGTGGTGCGCAGCGATCGGAACGTCGGACCGAGTGTCGGCCGGAACCGGCTGCTGGCGGCGAGCCGCGCAGAATTCATCCATTTTCACGACGCTGACGATCTGTTCCTGGCCGGCTGGACTGAACACGTTCTCGCCGCTGTGGCAGAGGGTGTGGACTGCGTGTTCACGGAGGTCGAAACGATTCATGAGGATGACACCACACACGCCGACGTCATGGGACTCGGGCGACTCGAGCAGGCTGGTGATCTGCTCACGTTTGCGTTAATGCAATCGATGCTGACCATAGGCGGTACCTATCGACGTGCGCTCGTGCAAAAGGTCGGAGGCTACAACGAACGGCTGTGGCAGTCCGAGGATTACGAGTTTCATGCGCGTCTGGCGTTGGCCCGGCCGAGCTGGTGCGTGATCGAGCGGTCTCTGGTGCGAAGCCGGGTGCGCACGGAAAGTCGCAGCCAGAAGCGATACGAGGTGTGGTCATCGGCCTGGCAGGCCGTGCTGGAGCTGGGACGCCTCGTGCCGGCCAGCCATCAACCCGATCTGGCCGCATTCAGCGAACGGGTCGGGCGACAACTCTGGCAGCTGGGCGCGCGGCACGAGGCGCTGGCCGCATTTCAGTTCGCGGAAACGCATGGTGTGCGCCCCGGTGATCTCCAGCCGGGCCATCGCTGGCTGGCGCGCCGGGTCGGATTGGTGCGCGCGCATCAAATCGCCAGTCTATACCGGGCGTTGCTGCCGCGCGGATTGCGACGGCTGCTGGCTGGACTACGGAACTGAGGCTCGATGACCAGGACTGCTGCTCGACACGTACCGCTGATTCAACCCGACCTGCCTGCCTTCGACGAGGTAGCCGAGCGGTTTCGTGAAATCCTGGAGAATGGACGAATCACGAACTTTGGACGCTACGTCACCGAGTTCGAGCGTCAGGTTGGCGAATACGTCGGTGGACATGCAGTAACGACCTCATCAGGCACCATGGGCCTGTTGTTCACGCTGCAGGCGCTCGGACTTGCGCGCGGTGCGCGTGTGATCATGCCGAGCTTCACGTTCATGGCTACGGCACAGGCGATTGTATATGCGGGCGGCATACCGGTGTTCGCCGATATAGGCGAGGACTTGACCATCGACAGCATGGATCTGGCGAGTCTGCTGGATCAGCACCGCGATACGGCGATGGTGGTGCCCGTGCACATGTACGGTCTGCCGTGCGACACCGATGCAATCGAAAACGTGGTACGCACGTACGCCGGCGATCGGCAGATCCGCGTGATCTACGATGCAGCACACGCCTTTGGCGCCGCCCGCAACCGGCGACCGGTGGGCATCAGCGGTGATGCCGAGGTGTTCTCGCTGTCGGTGACCAAGGTGCTGGTCAGCGTGGAAGGCGGCCTGGTCACCAGCCGGGACGCCGCCCTGGTCGAGCGCCTTCGGCACATGCGCAATTACGGCATCGAATCCAACTATGATGCCTGGTACCCCGGGTTGAACGGCAAGATGAGTGAATTTCACGCGATCGTAGGGCTGGCCAACCTGGCCCGTCTGGACGAGCGCATGGAAACTCGTCAGCACCTGGCCACGATCTACGCCGATCGGGTGCACGAGCGTACGGAGTACCGGGTGGCCTCCTGGCCGGCCGACGTGCGGCACACCTTCAAGGATTTCACGGTCCTGGTGCCCGATGCGCTGGCACCCAAACGCGATCAGCTGATCGCGAGGCTCAAGGAGCTGGGCATCGAGACCCGCGCGTATTTCTATCCGCCGGTGCACGAGCAGCGCGCATTCCGCAAGTACGCCGATCGCGCGCTGCCGCGTACCGAGAGTCTGGCGCGGCGCGTACTCACGTTGCCCTTCTTCACACGCATGAGCGAGCACGACATCGACTACGTGGTCGATTCACTGCAGCGTGTGCAGCGGGAGCTGACGTGAGAATCCTGGTCACCGGTGGCGCCGGTTATCTGGGCTCGGTTCTGATCCCGAAGCTTCTGGTGCGCCGGCACGATGTGAAGGTGCTGGATGTCGGGTATTTCGGCATCGGTCACCTGCGCCCGTATCAGCCCACAGTCGAGATCCTAAGGGATGACCTGCGGCGGCTGCTGACCGACTCGGCGTTCGCCGAACCGCTGCTCGACGGCGTGGATTGCATCATCCATCTGGCCGCGATCTCGAACGATCCATCGGCCGAGCTGCAGCCCGAATTGACCGCTGAGGTCAATCTGGCCGGCACGAAGGCGCTGGCCGATGCCGCGCGCGCCCGCGGTATCCGGTTCATCTTCTCGTCATCCTGTTCGGTGTATGGATCGGCGGACACGCTGATCGATGAGAACGGACCGACCCAGCCCTTGACTGTTTACGCGGTCTCCAAGCTCCAGGCGGAAGACTATCTCGCGTCGATCGCCACGGATCAGTGGCGGCCGATCATTCTGCGCAATGGAACGTTGTTCGGTCATTCACCGCGCATGCGCTTCGACCTGGTAGTCAACATCTTCAGCCTGCACAGCACGCTGTATCACCAGATCCGGATTTTCGGTACCGGTGAACACTGGCGACCGTTTCTGCACGTGCGGGATTGCGCCCGCGCGTTCCTGCATTTTGCCGAATTGCCTGAACCGCAACATCTTCGCTACAACATTGCGCATGAAAATCTGCGCGTAGTCGATGTAGCCGCGGTATTCGCGCAGTTGAATCCCGGCCTCGAGATCCAGCACGCCGACCTGCCGACCGACGATGTGCGCAACTACCGCGTACACGCGGCACGTGCCGCCGCCGATGGCTACCAGCCAGCCATCGATGTGGCGACCGGGGCCGAAGAGATGTGTGAAGCGATTGTGAGCGGTGCGATTCCGGATCCCGAATCGGTGTTCTATCGAAACGCGAAATGGCTGGCCGAGCTGACTCATATCGGCGGCAAGAACCACCGTGACCTGGTCGGCATGATGGAAATGATGGCGCGCATGCCAGGAGTGTCACGGTGATCCTCGTCGAGCGTGTGCTGGTCATCGTGGGCGCGGGTGCGCACGGCCGCGAGGTCGAGGATTACCTGCACGACCTGCCGGATGCGCCCCGCCTGCTGGGCTTTCTGGACGAGCACAAACCGCAGGGTCCGATGGGAGACAGCCAGGTGCTGGGTGGATTCGAGGCCGCGGCCAAATTGCTCGGCGAATTCAGCGAGGTGCTCTATGTCACCGCAGCAGGTGACAATACCGTCCGCCGGAAGCTGGCAGCCGCCGCCGAGGAAGCCGGGCTCAAGCCCTACACGGTCCGTCATTTCCGCTCGGTGGTCGGCCGGGATTGCGAGATTGGCGCGGGTGTGTGCCTTGCCCCCAATACCGTTCTGACCCGGGCTGTCACGCTGGGCAAGCATTGCATTGTCAATGTCGGTGTCACCGTTTCGCATGATTGTACGATCCGCGATTTCGTGAACCTGAATCCGGGCGTCACGGTCTGCGGCGACGTCGAAATCGGGGAAGACTGCTACATCGGCGCGGGCGCAACCATCATCGACAAGGTCTCGATTGGCGCGAATACCGTAGTGGGCGCCGGAGCCGTGGTCATCGATGAGCTGCCCGGTGGCGTCCTTGCGGTAGGAGTACCGGCGCGAGTCGTACGCGAGCTCTACCCGAAGCCGAGGCTGGTTTGAGCGGTCCTCGGGTCAGCTTCCTGGTACCAGCTTACAATTATGCGCGCTATCTACCCGACTGTCTGACCAGCATCTTCGCGCAGGTGGATGCGGTTCCATACGAGATCGTCATCGTAAATGATGCGTCGACCGATGACACTCGCGAGGTGCTGGCAAGGTTATCGGATCCGCGAGTCCGGGTGCTGCACAACGAGACCAACCAGGGTCATGCCCGCACCATCGAGATTGCGATCCGCGCCGCTCGCGGTGAGCTCATCGCGCGGATCGATCCGGATGATCGGTACCGACCCGATTTTCTGCGGCTGACCACGCCGATCTTCGTCCAGCATCCCGATGTCGGTTTGGTCTATGGGGATGCGGCGATCATCGATGAAGCCGGCCGAATTACGACGGCAACCTGCGACCTCGCGCATGGTGGTAAGGCATTTCACGGCAATGAGCTGGTTGCACTGTTGCAGGATAATTTCATCTGCGCGCCCACGGTGATCGCGCGACGACATTGCTGGCTGGATGCGCTGCCGGTGCCTGCGCACCTGGCTTTCAACGACTGGTACTTCACGGTGATGATCGCGCGGAAATGGAACTTCTACTTCGTGCCCTCAGTGCTCGCCGAGTACCGCGTGCACGGCACACAGCACCACACGAAAGTCGCGCGGGATGGATCTGAAGAACAGTCGGTTCGCTGGCTGCTGGACCAGGTATACGCTCAGCCGGAGACGGATGCCTCGATCGAGCAGGCCAAGCAGCGTGCGCGCGGACGCATCCTGGCCAGTCACCTGGTGGGCGCGGCCGAGAAATACTTCTGGTTCGGCAATTACGACGAGGCTCGCCGCTGTTATGTCGAGGCCATGCGCGCAGACCCGCGGCAGGTCATGAAGCCGCACATCCTGCGGCACCTGGTTGCGACCTGGCTCGGCAAGGACCGCTACGAGCGCCTCAAGAACGTGCTGCGTGGGGGGCGCGCCGCGTGATGCGCGTGCTGCACGTGCCGTACGGCTATTTCCCGGATGCAGTGGGCGGCACCGAGCAATACGTGGCCGGCCTGGCGCAGGAACAGCAGAAGCTCGGACTCTCTCCGTTCGTGGCCGCGCCCGCGGCCGCCGAATCACAGTACCAGCATGAAGGCCTGCAGGTCTTTCGGTACGTCCTGGCCGGAAGCCTCTCGCTGGACGATCTCTACGGTGCAGGTGATCCGATGGCCGCGGCCGCATTCGGCCGGCTGCTGGATCGCGAGCGGCCTGGCATCGCGCATTTGCACGCCTACACGTCCGGCGTGTCATTGCGTGTTGCCCGGGAAATCCGGTCCCGCAATATCCCAATCGTATTCACGTACCATTCGCCTTCGGTCAGCTGTGCGCGTGGCACACTGATGCGCTGGGGTCGAACCCCGTGCTCCGGTGTACTGGATGCGGAGCCGTGTCCGCCCTGCACGGTTGCTTCATACGGATTGCCGCAGCCACTTGCCATGGCGGCAACGCCGGTGGCCCGTATTGCATCGCGCGTGCTGAGCACGGGCCGCAGGGAAGTCGCGACTGCCGTGCGCCTGCCCGAGCTGGTCGACTTGCGCAACCGCAGAGCACTCGAGTTCCTTGGAATGGCTGACCGGTTGACCGTGCACGCGGAGTGGACCCGCGCATTGCTGATCCGGAATGGGTTGAACGCGGATCGGATCCGATTGATCCGTCACGGGCTGCCCGAAAAAGAGATGGAGGTCGCCGGATCGCCGGTATCGCTTCGCCACGATCAGCCGCTGCGGGTGGCATTTTTCGGCCGGCTGGATCCGGCCAAGGGCGCGCACCTTTTGATCGAAGCGCTCGAGCGCGACGACACGCTGCAGGTCGAAGTCGTGATCTTCGGTATCGAGCAGGAAAGGGCATACGAACCGTACGCCCGCGCGGTGCGCCGGCGATCGGCCAGCAACCGGCGCATCGAGATTCGGCCGCCGATACCGCACCATGCGATCATCCGAACCATGCGCGACTTCGACGTGGTGGCCGTGCCTTCGCAGGTGCTGGAGACCGGGCCACTGGTTGTGCTGGAGGCGTTTGCTGCAGGAGTACCCGTGCTGGGTAGCAAGCTGGGCGGCATTGCCGAGCTGGTTACGGACGGCGTGAATGGGCTGCTCATCGAGCCGGATGCTGGTGCCTGGGCCGCCGCATTGAAGCAGCTCTGGCAGCAGCGCGACCTGGTGAAGCAGCTGCGGCAGGGCATCAAACGGCCGCGCGCCATGCGCCATGTGGCGGAAGAAATGTCGGACGTATACCGAATGGTCACGGCATGAGTACCAACCACCGCATTCTCTACATTCAATACACAAATCCGGCCAATTATCCGCCGCTGGAGCACAGCTCGCGTATCCTCGCGGATGCTGGCTGGGATGTACGCCTGCTGGGCACTCGTTCAGGCCGCGACGACCTGGCGGTTCCGGATCATCCACGGATCAAGGTGCGGGGTGGACAGGGCGTTGCACCAGGCGCCATGCAGAAGCTGAATTATCTGTCGTATGCGGCGAGCGTGCTCAGCGAGGTTGCTCGCTGGCGGCCGTCCTGGGTTTATGCATCGGATCTGTGGAGCTGCCCGATCGCGGTTGCCGCCCTGCGTTTCGGCTGCCGCGCCATCTATCACGAACACGACGAGCCGCCACACACCGGCAGCATGTTCCTGCGCAGCTGTCTGCGCTCGCGCCGGACCCTGGCCCGACGGGCGGCCGTCTGTGTGCTGCCCAACGAGCAGCCCCGCGTGCGTTTTGCGATGGAGCATCCCGAAGCTCACACGGTTCGCGTCTGGAACTGTCCGAGTCTGGCGGAGGTGCAGCCGCCGCGCACCGAGGGCGGCGACCGTAAGACGTTCAAGCTCTACTATCACGGTTCATTGGGCGCGCCGCTGGTGCCTCCGGCGTTGCTGGGCGCAGTACGCCTTCTGCCGGGCGATGTGCGGCTCCGTTTGATTGGCTATGAAACGATCGGATCACAGGGCTACGTCGATGCCCTGCGCCTGCAAGCCCGCAATTTCGGGATCGAAGCGCGCATCGAGTGGAAGGGTAAGGTCAATCGTAATCAGCTGTGGCCGCAAATGCGTGATGCAGCGGTCGGAATATCGCTGGTTCCGAGGAGCAGCTCGGAACCCAACCTGGAGGCGCTGGCGGGTGCGTCGAACAAGACGTTCGACTATCTGGCAGCCGGATTGGCTCTGCTGATCACCGATCGCCCGGACTGGACCGAGATGTTCGGTGATTACGGATTTGCCTGCGACCCGGAGAACCCGGACAGTATCGCCGG
Organism: Gemmatimonadota bacterium; assembly: GCA_040902615.1. Classification (GTDB taxonomy): domain Bacteria; phylum Gemmatimonadota; class Gemmatimonadetes; order Longimicrobiales; family RSA9; genus JBBDWZ01. The sequence goes on from JBBDWZ010000232.1 coordinate 9,668, forward strand.
CGCACTCATGGAGCTGTACACCGACCGCGCGGTAACCCGGTCGCTCGGGGAGAGCGGACGCCAGCGTATTCGCGAGGAATGGAATTACGAACGCCAGTTCGAGCACGTGCTGGAACTGCTCAATGCCTGATGCAGAGTCAAAGGGTCAGCGGGAGACCGGGATAGTCGAACGGCGCGCGGGCGCGCCGCCCTTTCTTTCCATCTGCGTTCCGCAGTACAATCGAACATCGTTTCTGATCCAGGCATGCCGCTCGATCGCGGAGCAGTCGGTCCGCGATTTCGAGATCTGCATCTCGGACGATTGCTCGAATGACGGACGCGAGCACGAGCTCATCTCGTACCTGGAGTCGAGCGGGACGCGGTTCGTGTGGGCACGCCAGCCGAAGAACCGGCGCTACGATGGCAATCTGCGCGCGGCCATCGCGCTGGCTCGCGGCGAGTACTGCTTCCTGCTGGGCAACGATGATGCACTCGCCGAGCCCGACACGCTGCAGCAGGTAGCGAATGCGCTGCAATCGCACAGACCCAGCGTTGCCATCTGCAATTATGCAGACTTCAGCTCAGGCGAGGTTTACAACCGCGTGCCGGATGGCATCCTGGGCCGCGGGCCGGAAGCGGCGGTTGCACTGTTCAGGCATGTGAGCTTCGTCAGCGGCGTAATCCTGCGTCGCGAGGAAGCGGTCGCCGAGACCACGGCGGCATGGGATGGCAGCGAGATGTACCAGATGTATCTCACCGCGCGCATGCTGGCGGCCGGTGGCAGCGGTCTGGGCATTTCAGCCATTGTGGTCCGGAAGGACATCGCGATTGCGGGTGAAACCGTGGACAGCTACGCGCAGCGACCGCGATTGCAGCCCTGTCCGATCGAAGAGCGCAAGCTGAATCTGGTCTGGATTCCGCGACTGGTTGCGGCCGCGATCCAGCCGCACGTGACCCCAGCGCGCCATTCAGCACTCAACCGCAGAGTGGCCAGTCAGCTGCTCCAGTTCACCTATCCATTCTGGCTGTTCGAGTACCGCCGCATTCAATCGTGGAAATATGCGATTGGAGTGGCGCTGGGCATGCGGCCTCGCAATGTGCTGCGGGGTGTGCCGCTGTCCTTGCTCGATGGACTGCGGCTGCGTTTGCTGTATGCGGCCACGACCAGTGCCGGCCTTCTGATTCCACGCTCCTGGTTCGAGCGTGCACGCACGCGCCTGTTCGCAGTCGCCAAGTCCGGGTCCCGGAATCGTCCCGAGGCGCTGGCCTCGTGAAGATCATGATGGTCGGCAATGAAGGCGGCACCAACGTCGGGGCCAGCCTGCAGCGTGCCGCGGACGCGCTGGGTCACGCCGTGGAGTACAAGCCGATCGCGGAGGCCTTTGCGTCGTGGAGGCCTGTGCGCCTGGTCAGCTGGCACCTTCTCGGTCGCCGCCCGCCACGACTCGGTTCCTTCAGTGCCTCGGTGGTGAAACGCGTGGAAGCCTGGCGCCCGCACCTGCTGCTCGCCACCGGGACGGCTCCGCTCACGGCGGCCGCACTCCAGCAGATCCAGGCGGTCGGCACGGTGACCGTGAATTACCTGACCGACGATCCCTGGAATCCAACCTTCCGCGGTTCCTGGCTGCTCGATTCGATCGCGCGCTACGACGTTGTGTTCTCGCCCCGGCGCAGTAACCTCGGCGACCTGCGACAGCTGGGCGGCGGCGCTGTGAGCTACCTGCCGTTCGGCTATGATGCCGACTTGTTCTTCCCGATTCCCGACGAGCCGAAGCGATACGACATCATCTTTGCCGCCGCGGCCGATACGGATCGCGTGCCCTTCATCGAGGCGCTGCTGCAACGCGGCTATGAAGTCGGTCTGTTCGGCGTGTACTGGAACCGGTTTCCCAACACGCGCGGCCGCGCCGGCGAGTGGCTGAGTCCGTCCCGATTGCGTGCATCGGTGGGTGCTTCGCGTACCGCGCTCTGGCTGGTGCGTCGCGCGAATCGCGATGGCCACGTGATGCGCACCTACGAGCTCGCGGCCATGCGCGCATGCATTCTGGCCGAAGACACCGTGGAGCAACGCGAAATTCTGGGCGATGGCGCAGTCTATTTTCAGACCATTCCCGAAATGATCGGACGACTGGATGCGTTGCTCGCCAATGAAGCCGAGCGCGAGCGTCTGGCTCGGGCCGCGTATGAGCGCATCACGCTTGGTGCGAACACGTATCGGGACCGGCTGGTCTCGATGCTCGACCACGTCGAACGTCTTTTCCCTTCAACGAACCGGGCGGGTTCATCGACTTACAACATCGATGAATCCCGCCATCGGCATTCCTGATGGGTCTGGCCATTGCCTTGGTCGTCCATGGCCGGTTCCACGCCTTCGACCTGGGGGTCGGTCTGCAGGCGGGCGGTCACAACGTTATCGTGCACACCAATTACCCGGCCCGCGTGGCGCGGCGATTCGGGTTGCCCGCCGGACACGTGGTCAGCAACCCGATGCATGGCGTGGCCGCCCGACTCGCGCATCGCATCACGCCTCGGAACGCCGAGACCTGGATCAATCCATGGTTCGGCCGGTGGGCGGCAAAGCGCCTGGCTGAGAGGTCCTGGGACATCGTTCACATCTGGAGTAGTGTGGCGACCGAGTGGCTGGATCATCCGGCCGCGCAGGGAACACGCTGTGGAATTGCTCGGGGATCAGCACATATTCGTACGCAGCGCATGCTGCTCGATGAGGAAGAACACCGAATCGGCGCCCGGCTCGACAAGCCGAGCGACTGGATCATTGAACGCGAGGAGTACGAGTACTCCCGCGCGTCGCGGGTTGTGGTACCCTCTCGCTTCGCCTATCAATCGTTCATCGATCGCGGAGTCCCGCGCGAGCGATTGCGGCTGGTGCCGCTGGCAGGTGCGCCGGCCAGCTTCATGGCGCCGGCGGAGATCATTGCTGAACGGGCTGCCCGCATCGAACGTCGCGAGCCGCTTCGGGTACTGTTCGTCGGTTCGATCACATACCAGAAAGGCATGCACGATCTGCTGCAGGTGATGGAGATAGCGCCGCACAAGCGCTTTCGCTTCCGACTGGTGGGTCAGGTCACGTCCGAGTGCAGGCCGATCCTGCGCCGGCTGGCTGCCCGTGGCGAAGTGATTGGCAAAGTACCGCAGAGCGAGCTGCCGTCTCATTACGCCTGGGCGGATCTGATGGTCCTGCCTTCGATCCAGGATGGCTTTGCCGTGGTGTTATCGCAGGCGGCAGCATCCGGCGTTCCTTTTGTCGCCAGTGAAAACAGCGGGGGCCCGGATCTGGTCGCCGCGGGAGTACCGTCCTGGATCGTGCCCGCGCGTTCTGCTCGCAGCTGAGTGATCAGCTGCTGAGCATCGAGGAAGACCGTGCTGAGCTGGCCAGCCGCGTCAGGACAATTCAGCAGAAGGCGGCGGCGCGCGATTGGGCTGCGGTTGCTCGTGACTTCGTTCAGGAGAGTCTCGCGTGAGCGGTGGAACCGGCAACCTGATGTTTCTGCTCGTGCTCTGGGTGCTTGCCGCGCTCGGCACGATCACATTCCGCTCGCTGAGCGGCCAGCGTGAGTCGGGGCTGGTCTGGGCCTATATGGCCAACCTGTGGCTGCTGCACTGGCCGGCGGCATTCATTTACACACTGCCGTGGTACTCGCGCATCGAATACCCAACCGTACACGCGGGCTTTGTCCAGACCGTATTCGGCATCTTCGCATTCGGTGTGGGCGCGGCCCTCATCGCACCGACGGTAGTCAAAATCCTCGAGCCGCCCGGTGCGGACAAAGCGGACGCGGCCGGTGTGCGTCCCGATGCCCTGCTGCCCCGCACGTATCTGCTGGTCGGCATCGTTTCCTATGCGATTCTGGGCCCGCTGCTCGGCAACATCCCGACCATCAGCGCGCTCGCCGTGGCCGCGACGCAGCTGATCATCGTCGGGATCTGTCTGCGTTGCTGGCATGGCTGGTTCACCCGCAACCGGTGGTTGTTTTACTCCGCTCTGCTGGTGACCGCGCTCGTGCCGTTTGCTACGGTGCTCGGACAGGGCTTCCTCGGATACGGTGCGGCGGCCGTCATCACGGTCCTGTGCTTCACCGGCTCGTTCATCAAGCCACGCTGGAAAGTAGCGGTGGCGGCCGTGTTCGTAGCCTATCTCGGTTTCAGTGGATACGTCACCTACATGCGCGATCGCGGTGAAATTCGGCGTGTGGTGTGGGGTGGTGAGTCGGTCACGAATCGTTTTACCAGCGTGCTCGGCACCGTGAAGAAGACCGAGCTGTTCGACCCCAATAATCCCGAACACCTCGCCCGCATCGATGCACGCTTGAATCAAAATCTGCTGGTGGGTGCTTCCGTGCAGATGCTGGAATCCGGGGCGCGTGACTTCGCCAAGGGTGAAACCGTACTGCAGGCGCTCATTTCGCTGGTGCCGCGCGCGCTCTGGCCGGACAAGCCGGTGTATGCGGGCAGCCCCGGCATCGTGACCAAATACACGGGTATATCCTTCGCCGAATTCACCAGCGTGGGTATCGGTCAGGTCATGGAATTCTACGTCAACTTCGGCACCGCTGGTGTCATCGTCGGGTTCCTGATACTGGGCGCATTGGTCGGCATGTTTGATACCTGGGCTGCGCAGCGGTTGTGGGTCGGCGACTGGATGCAATTCGCGGTCTGGTTCCTGGCCGGTATCGGGTTCATTCAGGCCGGAGGCTCGCTCGTCGAAGTGGTCTCGACGGTCGGTGCCGGAATGCTGGCAGCAGTACTGGTGAACCGTCACCTGGTTCCCATGATCCATCGCTGGCGCGCCGATGCGGCGGCGGTCCCCACCAGTTTCCCCACACAGGGATTCGATCGCGGCGCGTGAAGCAACGCGAGGACGCCGACACCGCCGCAACTTCAGCCGGTCCGCTCGAGCTGCTCGGGCTGTTTCCCGCTTTTCACGTAGACAATGCAGGTGGCATTCAGGTCAGCGGCGAGCTGGCCTGGGACGCAGTTGTCCGCGCCTGCGCGGCGGACGGGAAGCGGGCGCATGCATTGCAGGTCGATCTCTCCCATTCCGCCCATGCGGGCGCCGATCCGCACAGCACGCTGGCGCAAACCCGCCTCAACGCGGCGCTTCAAGTCCTGCGCGCGCGGTGGTCACCCAACCTGATTCTCTGCTGGCACGCTGACCTGATCCGATTGATTCCACTGGTGCGTGGCAGTGACCGCAGAATTCTGTTCCTGCACGGCATCGAAGCCTGGCAGGAGACCGGATGGGTCAAACAGAGACTGCTGGGCGCGCTCGACCTGATCCTGGTCAACAGCGCGTTCACGCTCGAGCGTGCGCGCCGGGCTGCGCCCGTGTTGCAGCGCGTACGGGCTGAAATTGTGCCGCTCGGCATTGGCACTCCGCTCGGAAATCCACCGGGGCCACCTGAAGTGCCGTCCGCAGCGATCATGATCGGTCGGCTCGATCATGGTGAGCGCTACAAGGGCCACGAGGCCGTGATCGAAGCCTGGCCTCGAGTGCTCGAACGTCTGCCTGACGCCCGCCTCTGGATAGTCGGTGACGGCGGGCTGCGCGCCGATCTGCAGTCGCAGGTCAACGCGCTGAACCTGACCGGACATATCACCTTCTTCGGTCGCGTAGATGAGCAGGCCAAGGAAGCGCTGCTGCTGCGCTCGCGCTGTTTACTTTTGCCCAGCCGCGCGGAGGGTTTCGGGCTGGTTTACCTGGAAGCAATGCGGGCGGGCCGACCGAGCCTGGTCAGCGTACACGATGCCGGACGTGAAGTC
>JBBDWZ010000233.1:0-15325 GCA_040902615.1 Gemmatimonadota bacterium
ACCGCTTGGTCAGCTCGACCGCATAGTCGTGGGCCGCCTTGTCCAGCAGTTGCGCCGGCACGACGCGATTGAAGATACCCAATCGCTGCGCTTCCGGCGCAGTAATGACCTCACCCAGCGCGGCCAGCTCGAACGCGACCTTCTCTCCAACGATGCGGCGCAATAGCGCCATCACCATGGCGGGCACAAAGCCCAAGCGCACCTCAGTATAACTGAGCTTCGCGGTGTCCGCGGCAATGGCGAGGTCACACGCAGTGGCGAGACCGGCACCACCGGCAAACGCGCTGCCGTGCACGACTGCGACGATCGGTTTAGTCAGGCCACGCATGCGGATGAACAACTCACCGAGCATGGCTGCGTCTTCCAGATTCTCCAGCGGATCCGAGCTGGCCGAGATACGTTCGAGTTGCGCGAGGTCGGCGCCAGCACAGAAATCGGGTCCGGCTCCACGCAACAGGACCACGCGCACGTCGTCATCGCTGCCGGCCGCATTGAAGGCGGTGCCCAGCTCCATCAGCGTGAGGTTATCGAGCGCGTTGCGTTTTTCCGGACGATTGAGCAGCAGGGTTGCGATCCCATGGCTGACGGAATAGCGAATGCGCTTGTACTCGCTCACTCCTTGATAGTCGCTCATGCGGGTGCGTGTAGAAGGTTTACAAGGTCAGCCGGTACATCGATCTCCATGCGCAGTAGTGCGGTCGAAAAGGTCTTCCCTTGCGCATCGGTCATGAGCGATACCGTGCCGCCGCCATCCAGTGCGCCGTGCAGCAGAAAATTGAGCGCCCACACGTTGGGCATTTCGAAGCGCTCGACTTTGCCCTTCACCAGGTCGCCGAAGTGCGCCCGCACGCGCTCGACTGTGACCTGCTCGACCAGGATGGGATACAGGTCCGCATTGCGCGCGATCACGCCGACATTAACCGTGTCACCCTTGTCACCCGAGCGGCCGTGCGCCGCGCGGTAAAGCTGCACGCGCCTCATGCGGCCATTACCTCCACTCGCAGGTGCGGCTCGATCACCGTGCGATCGATCAGGGCGGGCCAGTAGGCAACAATCTCTTCGACCTTGGGACGCCCTCCGGCAAAACCTGTAACGGTTGGCGGTCCTGTCAATACGAGTGGGGCGAGCTCGCGGGCAAACTTCTCGAGCGGTGCCTTCTCACCTGCGCGCAACGCAACCCGCAGCTGTACTTCGGGCTGATCCGCGCGCGGCGGGCCGGCCAGGTGTCCATGCGCGGAGTTCCAGCCCACGAACTCGGTGCGGATCGCATCGAACTTTGCGCCCATGCGATCCAGCCGCTCACGCAGAATACGATCGGCCGTCTGTGCCTTCTGGATCGCATCGGGCCACGCATAGACGAGGGTACCAACTGCCTTGTAACCCGACTGATATGCGATCGACACCTTGAGCCTGTCCGTATTCGGGCGGCCCTTCACGCCGTGTACGCGCACCCGATTGTCGCCGGCATCATCGAGCTGGATGGTCGTGAAATCGGCGACTACGTCGGGTGTGATGTACTCCGTGGGATTGCCCAGCTCATACAGGATCTGCTCTGCAACCACGCCTCGCGTGATCCTGCCACCAGTCCCTTTGTGCTTGGTCACAATGAAGGTTCCGTCTTCGGATGCTTCGATGATCGGAAAGCCGACATCGGCCAGGTCGGGGATGTTTTTCCATTCGATGAGCGAGTTGCCGCCCGAGGCCTGCGCGCCGCACTCATTGATGTGGCCCGCGACCACGCCGGCCGCCAGTCGATCCCAATCGTCGGGCTTCCAGCCGAACTCGTGCATCATCGGCGCGTAGGTCAGCGCAGTGTCGGTCGATCGGCCGGTGATGACCACGGTCGCGCCCTGCTGCAGCGCCTGCACTGTAGGGCCCGCTCCAATGTAGGCGTTGGCACTGAGCACCCTATCCAGCACCGCACTCAGCGGCCGGCCATCATCCATGTTGTTCAAGGTGTGACCAGCAGCGATCAGCGATTGCAGGCGAGGCATGAGATCATCGCCGAATACGGCACCGACCCGCACCTTGCCTTGCAGGTTTGCCTTGCGCGCCTCGGCCAGAACGGCGTCCCGGCAGGCTTCGATGTTTATGCCACCTGCATTGGCGATCACGCGAATGTTTTTGGCTGAGCAATCCGGCAGTATGTCACCCATGAGCGGCACGAAGTCGCGGGCGTACCCCTGTGCTGCATCACGGGAGCGCTGCTTCTGCATGATCGACATGGTGACTTCGGCCAGGTAGTCGAGCATCAGGTAATCGATGGGACCGCGCCGGACCTGCGCGGCGGGCGCACTGAGCAGGTCACCCCAGAATCCCTGGCCGGACGCAATGCGAATCGTCTTGCTCATACGATCTGCGGCAATGCGCCAAACGGGCCGACGTGCGGACCGGTGTTGTGCAGCGCGGCATGCAGCGCGAAGCCCAGCACATTGCGTGTGTCGTCGGGGTGGATCACTGCGTCGACGAAACCGCGTGCGGCCGCGTACTTGGCATCGAGCTGCTGTTCGTAATCGGCGCGCACCGACGCGAGCCGGACCTTCAGCTCTGCATCCGGCTCTTTCTTCTGCTTCTTCAGCTCCTCGAGTTGCGGGCCGAACAATGCCATCACGGCACTCTCGCCTTCCATCACGCCCATGCGGCCGGTCGGCCAGGTGAAGATGAAGTCGGGATCGAAGCCCTGCCCTGCCATCGCGTAATAACCGGCGCCGGATGCGTGGTTGATCGTGAGTACGACCTTGGGCACGGTCGCGGTCGCCATGGCTTCGACGAAGCGCGCGCCCGCGCGGATGATGCCGCTGTGCTCGGCATCGGTGCCGACCATGAAGCCACTCACATCCTGGATGAAGAGCAGCGGCGTGCGATGCCGGTTCATGGTGTCGATAAAGAACGCAATCTTTTCCGCGCTGTCCGTGTAGATGATGCCGCCAAAGCGCGGCGGCCCGCCCTTCTTCGGCTTGATCATGCCGCGAGCGTTGGTGATGACACCGACCGGGATGCCCTGGATGCGGCCGGAGCCGCAAATCATTTCCGGCGCGAAATCGGCCTGGAACTCGTCGAGGTGACCCTGGTCGAGAATCGTGCGCAACAGCTCGCGCATGTCGTAGGGCTGGCGATGATCGTCGGGCAGGATCTCGGTGAGGTCCTCGAGCGGACGCGCGGCTTCGTGCGCTTCCAGCAATCCCGCGGGTGGCGTATAGGGCAGCTCACCTACCAGCTCGCGTATTCGTGTAACGCACGATTGGTCATCTGGCAGTTTGTAGTGCGCGACTCCGCTGATTTCGGTATGCACGCCGGCGCCGCCGAGCTCTTCCGTTCCGACCGTCTGACCGGTCGCACCTTTTACCAGGTTGGGCCCGCCCAGTCCCATGAAGCTGGTCTTTTCGACCATCAGGATGACATCGGACAACGCAGGCAGGTACGCGCCACCGGCTATACACGGCCCCATGACCGCTGCGATCTGCGGCACGTGCAGAAAGCGCCGCATGATCGAGTTGTAAAAGAAAATCCGGGCCGCGCCGTACTGGCCGGGGAACACGCCGCCCTGGTACGGCAGGTTGACGCCCGCGGAATCGACCAGGTAGATGATCGGGATGCGGCATCGCATCGCGATTTCCTGCGCGCGCAGCATCTTCGTAATGGTCTCCGGCCACCACGACCCGGCCTTGACGGTCGCATCGTTGGCGATAACGACAACCGGCCGCTCGTGCACGGTTCCGAGCCCGGTTACAACGCCCGCAGCGGGCGCCTGGCCGTCGTAACGATCGTGTGCGACCAGCAGTCCGATCTCGAGGAACGCGGTTTCCTGGTCGAGCAGGAGCGCGATGCGCTCGCGGGCAGTGAGCTTCCCCTGGGAATGCTGCCGATCGATCTTGTCGGGTCCGCCACCTGCGCGGAGGCGCTCTTCCAGCTGCTCCAACTCGGTGGTCAGCTGGGTAAGTCGCGAGCTGGTATGCGCGGGCTTGATCTTATTGCCGGCTGGCATGCTTGCTGAACCAGTCGCGAACGAATTCGATTGGTGCGGTGGTGGGCGTGCCCGGCCCGAACAGCTTGCCGACGCCCATAGACTCGAGCGCGGCAATGTCTTCTTCCGGCATGATGCCGCCGCCGATCACCAGCACATCGTCCTTTCCTTCCGCTTTCAGCAGATCCAGTATCTTCGGGAACAAGGTCATGTGCGCGCCGGACAGAATCGAGAGCGCCACCACATCGACATCTTCCTGCACCGCCGCGTTGGCAATCATCTCCGGCGTCTGGTGCAAGCCCGTATAGATCACCTCGTATCCGGCATCCCGGAACGCACTGGCTATGACCTTGGCGCCGCGGTCATGCCCATCCAGCCCGGGCTTCGCTACCAATACTCTTATCTTGCGATCGTTTATCATGACTGCAGAGGCCCTTGTAAAAGCACTGGAGGATGGTGGCTCGACCGCTTCTGAGCAAGCTATCCGGCGTAAGCAACGGCGATCAGATGCTCGGAGCGATGGGTAAACGGTGAGCCGTTCCAATCGCCGTAATATGCGATGTTCGAGAATCCAGCTGCGGACAGGAGCGCGTCAATTTCCGTGGCCGTTCTGAGCTTCAAGGCGTGCCGCTTCTGGCCACGCTCGTTGCCGCGTTGCCAACGGAGCTTTTCTTCGCTGATGCCGGTGACCGGATCGAACCGGCGGCGCACACGCACTTCGGTGCCGTCCGGTAAGGTCCACTGGTCGCGCTCGGCGTAATCGGCCACTACGTCGTCGCGGTGCATGCTCTCGAGCAGGAACACACCGTCCGCAACCAGCACGCGGCGAATCTCGCGCAGCGCGCTGAGATCATCCGCATCATTCAGAAACAGACCGAGACTGGTGAAGACGTTGATCGCGGCAGCGAAGCTGGCGTCGGCAAAGGGCAGCGCGCGTATGTCGCAGGCGGCGTATCCGCGCAGGTGATCCGCTGCATCACGTCGCGGCGCCCGGCTCAGGAGCTGGTGAGAGAGATCGGCTCCGGTTACGTCGAAGCCGGCCTCGGCCAGCAGAATCGTGTGCCGGCCCCAGCCGCACGGGACATCAAGCAGACGAGAACCGGCGGGCAGACCGAGCAGCTCGAGCATGGCCGAGACTTCGGCGCGGCTATCCGCTTCCGGGAAGAGATCTTTGTGGAGGTGGAAGAAATCGTCGGCGAAATAATTCCGCCACCAGTTCTGCATTCTCAGCTGAATTGCGTGGCCAGTTCAGTGAAGGCGCGGATCACGCGCACGTCCTTGGGCTCGGTACCGCCATTCAGGATGAGCATGATGGGCTCGATGCCGGCAGCGCGTGCACCCACGACATCGACTTCGTAGACATCGCCGACATGCACGGTCTCATCGGGCTTGGAACGCGCGTGCCGCAACGCGATCTCAAAAATGCGAGGATCCGGCTTTTCCACACCGACGGCACCGGAGTCGACTACGAAATCGAGGTATGTGGTGATACCCACCAGCTCGAGGAAGCTCTGCACCCGGCCGTCCGCGTTCGAGACCACACCCAGCGTGAAGCCGCGGTCCTTCAATTGAGCGAGCGTTTCGAGCGTGCCGGCCTCGACGTGCGTCCAAAGGGTTCCCGCGCGGTGGCGCTCTTTGACGCGGGCCGACACTTCGGACGCGGCGTTACCGGTGGCTTCGAGCAATTCGAGCAGGCGCGCCGCGTAGACTCGCCAGGAGCTCGCATCATCGAGGACTTCGCCGCGGCGAATGGCTGCGGCACGCTGCTCGCGCGCGGACTGATCGGCAATCAGGAACGCGGCCTCGTCTTTTTCGACGCCTACATCGACCAGGGCTTTCAGAATGAAGGCGCGATCGAGATGAATCAGGGTGCCGCCGGCGTCCAGCAGGATGGTACGCTTGCCAGTCATTAGAAGAAGATCGGCTCCTTGTAGGCACCGTAGACATCTTCGAGCGCACGCCTTATCTCGTAGAGTGTGCAGTACGCGCGCACACATTCGAGCATCGGCTCGATCACGTTCTTGCGTTCACCTGCGGATTTGCGAAGGGCATCGAGCGCGGCGGTGACTCGGGCGGCATCGCGCTCCTGCCTCAATTGTGCGAGCTGCGTATGCTGCCGTTGCGCGGGCGCGTCGGTGATGCGCAGGATTTCGACCGCGGCATCGTCGTTGCCTTCTTCGAATGCATTTACGCCGACGATGGGGCGCTCGCCGCTCTCGATCTCCTGTTGCTGGCGGCGCGCGCTGAGCGCGATCTCACTCTGGAAATAACCCCCTTCGATGCCGCGGACGACGCCACCGAGTCGCTCGACTTCATCGAAGATCTCGTCGGCTTCCCGCTCCAGACGATCGGTCAGCGCTTCCACGAAGTAGGAACCGGCCAGCGGGTCGATCGTATTGACCACGCCGGTCTCGTGCGCGAGAACCTGTTGCGTACGCAGCGCTATGCGGACCGTCTTTTCGGTGGGCAGCGCCAGCGTCTCATCCATCGAGTTGGTGTGCAGCGACTGAGTGCCGCCGAGCACGGCCGCCATGGCCTGATAGGCCACACGGACGATGTTGTTTTCGGGCTGCTGCGCGACCAGCGAGACGCCGGCAGTCTGGGCATGCGTGCGCAGCCGCCACGACTCTTCCTTCTTCGCGCCGTATACGTCGCGCAGCCGGCGCGCCCAGATGCGACGGGCCGCCCTGAACTTGGCGACTTCCTCGAAGAAATCGTTGTGCACATCGAAAAAGAACGAGAGCCGCGGCGCGAAGTCGTCGACGTCGAGGCCGCGCGCGATCGCGCGTTCGACGTATTCGAATCCATTACGCAGCGTGTAGGCCAGTTCCTGGGCCGCGGTCGAGCCGGCCTCGCGAATGTGGTAGCCGCTGATCGAGATCGGATTGTATTTCGGCGCCTTCTTCGAGCACCACTCGAACATGTCGACGATCAGATTGAGCGCCGGTTCGGCCGGAAAGACCCAGGCGTGCTGGGCCATGTATTCCTTGAGGATGTCGTTCTGGACGGTGCCACGGAGACGATCGGCCGAGATGCCCTGCTTTTCACCAGCGACCACATAGAAGCAGAACAGAATGATCGCCGGACCATTGATCGTCATCGAGACCGAGACCTGATCCAACGGAATCCCCTCGAACAAGGTCTCCATGTCGGCCAGGCTCGATACCGCCACACCACACTTCCCGACTTCACCCAGTGAGCGCGGATGATCCGAGTCGTAACCCATGAGCGTAGGGAAGTCGAAAGCTACGCTGAGGCCGGTTTGCCCGTGCTCCAGCAGGTACTTGTAACGCAGATTGGCTTCTTCAGCGGTGCCAAACCCGGCAAACTGACGCATGGTCCACAAACGCGTGCGGTACATCGATGTGTAGGGGCCGCGCGTAAACGGATATTCACCCGGAAACCCAATCAGCTCCGCATAGGCATCCTCTGCGGCAACATCCAGCGGTGTGTAGAGCGGCTCGACCGGGACACCGGAGACCGTGGTGAAATTGCCGTCCGAGCGCTTCGGCAGTTTCCCGTATGCAGCCTCCCATTCAGCCAGCCGGGCACGCAACTCCGCCATCTCGCGATCCTGCTCGCGCACCCGCCGGGCCAGCTCATCCGTAGCGTTCGCCCCCGGCAAATCAGATTCCATCAAACCCATATTTGCTTACGCCTCAATTCGAGATTCCAAATTCGATCTCAATTGTCCAACCGTACGGGTTCCCCATTCACAATCTCCCAACGGCCTGACGATCGGCCCCCTAGTACACCGTCACCAGGCGCGGCCCCCGCCTCTACCCCAGCGCAGCGCGCACGATTCGGTCCGCCACGCTGTATGGTGTTTCCTCTCCCGATTCGAGCGCGTCGGCCGCTTCATCGAGCAACGCCTGACCGCCCGCGCGCTGCCAGATCCCCTCGTGGACTCGCCGCTCGACCGCTTCGCGCACCCTCTCCTTCAATCGCGCCCGCCGACGACGCGACAGTTCTCCGGAATCTCGCAAGTATGTGAGGTGCCGGTCCAGCGCCTCAGCCAGCTCATTTACTCCCTGTCCGGTTTCGGCAACGGTTTGCAGGACCGGTGGCTCCCACTGCGCGTGGGCCGGTGCCCGAGGGTCGGGCTGGGGTTTCCTCCCGATAGGTTTCAAATCAACGCCGTGGTGCGCGGGCACATTGCGCAGGGTCGGTCCGAGCCTCAGGTGCAGCATCAACTGGATTTCTCTGGCGATGCGGTCCGCACCGGGACGATCCGATTTGTTAATGACGAACAGGTCGGCGGCCTCCATCAGGCCGGCTTTCATTGCCTGAATGGAATCGCCGGATTCAGGCACGAGCACGACCACGGTAGTGTCGGCCGCGCCCGCAACGTCTAATTCCGACTGGCCGACACCAACGGTCTCGATCAGGACGCGATCGAATCCGAACGCATCCATAACGTCCGCGACTTCCTTGGTCGTGACGGCGAGGCCGCCGAGGCTGCCGCGGGTTGCCATCGATCGGATGAACACCGATTGGTCGAGCGCGACTTCGTTCATTCGTATGCGATCACCCAGCAATGCGCCGCCCGTAAAAGGCGAGGTTGGGTCGACCGCGATCACGCCGACTTTCTCGCCGCGCTGGCGATAGCGCTCGATCAATGCAGCGGACAGCGTCGACTTTCCTGCGCCTGGCGGACCCGTGATGCCGATGCGATGTGCCTGGCCGAGCTTCCCATGCAGGGCGTGCAGCACCGTTTCATACCCATGGCGATGATTCTCGATGAGTGTGATGGCGCGCGCCAGCGCAGTCCGGCTTCCGGATGCGAACGCCTTCAGCAAGTGAGCCAGCTCGATCACCGCTGGTCCCGGGTCGGCGGTTGCAGGCCGCGCGCGTGTCGCATTGGGTTCTCCAGCAAATGCGTAGGCAGAAACAGCACGATCACGAACATGATGATGGCCACGGCCAATCCCCCGGCGAGCACGAATGCGTTGCGCAGCGCGAGGAACGTGATCGAGGAAATCAACGCGATGCTGAGCGCGAATATGCTGAGCAGGATGCGCCGGATCTGCAGCAGCAGGAATCGTTCGGCGTGGGTCATGTCGCGCGGATGCACCCGCACGCGAAACTCCTCACGTTCCGCCCGGCTCAGCACATCCCGAATGGCATTGAAGCCCGCGCGCACATCCTCGAACATTCCGCGGGCTACTACCTGCGGCTCGCGGATCTGCGCGAGGAGGAGTTCCTCCTTCATTTCCTTGATGACCGGTCGCGCGACATCCATCCCGTTGAACGCCGGGTCGTAGCGGAAGCCGATGCCCTCGAGCAGGGCCGATGCGCGGAAAAAGTAGACCAGCTCACGTGGCAGCATGAGCGGCCAGGTGTAGAACGTGTCCATGATATCGTGGACCAGCTCCTGTACCTGTCGGACACCGAGCTCCCGCATGCGCGCAATAATGCCGAGGATCTCGACTGCGGCATCGCGGATCTCGGCACGTGAGATGGCAGGATCGATCATGCCCAGCTCGTACATGCCGCTAACCATGCCGTCGAGATCATCGCGGCCGGCGGCCAGTGTCAGCTTGACCAGGCTGTCCCGCGACGAACGGCTCAGCGTGACCACCATGCCCCAGTCCAGGAAGACCAGTGTGCCATCCTGCTCCAGGAGCAGGTTGCCCGGATGCGGGTCAGCGTGCATGAACCCATCGCGGATGAGCATCCGGATGTAGGTCTTGGTCAACCGCCGCATCAGTTCGTCGAAGTCCAGATCACCGGTAGCAAATCGATGGCTCAGCCGGTCGACTTTGTCACCAGTCACCCACTCCATCACGAGCACGCGACGCCGCGTATACTCGCCGTAGACCTGCGGCGCGCGAACCGTTGGATCGTCCGCGAAGTGCTGGTGGAACAGCGCGATGTGCTCCGCCTCCTTCGTGAAGTCCATCTCCTCGCGGATGCGGACACTGAACTCGCGGACCACATTGGTCAGAGCGCGAATGTGGTGATTCGGGAACAGCACGTTGAGCAGGAAAAGAACGCGGAACGAGATGTCGAGATCGACGGCGATCAACGCTTCCACGCCCGGCCGCAGCACCTTCACTGCCACCGGTTGACCCTTCAGCCTGGCGCGATGCACCTGTCCCAGGCTGGCGGCCGCCACTGGTATCTCCTCGAACTCATCGAAGGCGGTACTGGGCGCGGCGTGCAGCTCTTCGATGATGACGCGCTCAATGGATTCGAATGAATCGGCCGGCACCTGGTCCTGCAGTGTGCTGATGGCGGAGAGGTATGGCTCGGGCAGGATGTCGGCGCGAGCGCCCAGCACCTGGGCCAGCTTGATGAAGGTCGGTCCCAGCCCGGCAATGGTGCCGGTGAGACGCTGAGCGCGGCGGGCGTGGGCTTCGCCGGTAACGCGGCGCGGTCCTCCAAAAAGCAGCCAGCGTTTGCGGTCACGCACGAACGCGATCACAAACGGAGTGAGGCGCACCAGGATGAGCAGGCCACGCCGCCAGCGGTTCATTGGCGATCAGCGTGGTGCAGCACGCCGCAGGAAAGCGCGCAGGATCTCTTCCTGCCGCTGCCACATCTCGCTTTGCTCGCGGGCACCGTCATCGGGATGGACGTAGCCGAGCACGTGCAGTGTACCGTGAATGGCCAGGCGGGCCAGCTCGGTGTCGAGCGGAACCGCCAGATCGCTCGACTGCCTCTTCGCCTGCTCGTAGCCGATGTAGATGTCGCCGACCGGAGGTTCGCCTTTTTCATAAAGCGGGAAGGACAGAACATCGGTGGGTCCCTCATGCTGCAGGTACTGATGGTTCAATTGTGCGATCTCGGCATCGCTCAGAAGTGTTATCGAGATGGCGGCGCGATCAACGCCTTCCTGGTCCAGCGCTTCCCGGACCGCCACCTCGATGTCGGCTGCAGCGGTCGGTGCCGGCGTGATCTGGTCGCCGAAGTTGACGTCGACGCGCGGCTCACTCACGAATTATCGCGCTCGGCATCCGCGGTCGCGTACGCATCGATGATTTCCTTTACCAGTCGATGGCGCACCACGTCGACGGCTTCCAGATAGACGAAGCCGATACCGTCGATGCCAGGGAGAATCCGCTCGATCTCGAGCAGTCCGGAATCCTCGCGGCGCGGCAGATCGATCTGGGTTTTGTCGCCGGTGATCACGACCTTCGAGTTCACGCCGATGCGGGTCAGGAACATCTTCATCTGCGATGTGGTCGCGTTCTGCGCCTCATCGAGGATGACGAACCCATCGCCCAGCGTACGCCCGCGCATGTAGGCGAGTGGTGCGATTTCGATGGTGCGGCTCTCGAGCGCGCGGCGCACCCAGTCGGACGGCATGATGTCTTCCAGCGCATCGTAAAGCGGACGCAGGTAGGGATCGACCTTTTCCTGAAGGTCACCCGGCAGGAACCCGAGGTTCTCACCGGCTTCCACCGCGGGCCGGGCCAGTACGATGCGCTTCACGCGATTCTTGCGCAGCGCGTCGACGGCCGCGGCCACGGCCAGGTAGGTCTTGCCGGTACCGGCCGGACCAATCGATACCACGATGTCATTGGCGGCGATGGTTTCGAGATAAATGCGCTGCCCTTCTGATTTCGACGCAATCAACTTGCGCAGTCCGGCGAGCAGGACCTGACCCTCGTCAGACTTCGCGGCGCCAGAGCCATCGGCCGAGCCGCGTCCGTTCCGCGGCGAACGGAAGGCGCGTCGAACATCGTCGATGTCGAAGGATTGCCCGGTGCGCGCGAGGTTGATCAGGCGCTCGGCAACCGGAACCGCACGCTCGACATCGGAGAGTTCGCCGGAGAGGATCAGGTGGTCGCCACGCAGGATCACGCGGCAATTGGAGAGCTTCGCCAGTTCTTGCAGATGGGAGTCGTTGACACCAGCCAGTGTGAGATAGTCCGCACCTTCTGCATCGATGCGGTGCTCGATTGTGCTACTGTCCAATCCTCAGCTCCTTGGAGTTGGTTTCGTGACCTCGATGTGTAGTTCGCGCAATTCGGCCGCCGCCACTGGTGAAGGTGCCCGCTCGAACAGAGCACGTGCAGCCGTCGTTTTCGGGAAGGCGATGACATCACGCAGACTGTTGAGTCCCGCCATCAGCATCACGAGCCGGTCGAATCCGAAAGCGAACCCGCCGTGTGGTGGTGCACCGAATCGAAACGCCTCTAGCAGGAAGCCAAACTTCGATTCTGCCTCTTCCTCGCTCAAGCCCAGGGCCCGGAATACATGTCGCTGTAACTTCTGATCGTGGATGCGGATCGAGCCGCTGGCCATTTCGTTCCCATTATACACCGCATCATAGGCCCGTGAGCGCAAGCCCGCCTCATACAGGCGCTGCTGACCCGCGCTGTCAACCGGCCCGTCCCGGGTCGCCTCCATGAGCGTCGGTACATCATCCAGGTGAGGCATCGTGAAAGGGTGGTGCGCCGCAACGACTCGGCCCGCATCTCCGTCCCAGTCGAACATGGGGAAATCGGTGACCCACGCCCACGCGTGTGCACGGCCTTTCGAAAGACCGAGCCGCTCGCCGAGGTGACGGCGCAGTGCATCGAGCGCCGCGTCCGCATACGACCCCTGCGCGGTTGGTTTGCCCGTCGACATGCGGAACCTGCCAGCCACGGCCACGAAGAGGTCGCCAACGCCAAGGCCCGCAGCCGCGTAAAACCGTTCGGCCAGCCCGGCATCGAGACCCTTGGCGAAACTGCCGTTCAAGCCTTCATTGGTGCGGCGCACCCAGAGCGCGCCCGCGGCGCCGGCCGACTTGGCGACCTCCGCCAGCTGATCCAGGTCTTTGCGAGACAGGGTAGCGCCGCCCGGCACCACGAAACCGCGTACGCGGGCACCACTGGCACTGGCTTCCTGGAAGACCCGGAAGTCGGCCTGGCCGAGCAGCTCGGTATGGTCCTGCAACTCCAGACCAAAACGCAGGTCAGGCTTATCCGTTCCGTAGCGCTCCATTGCCTCGGTGAACGTGAGTCGCGGAAACGGCGTGGGCAGTTCCACGGCTAGCAGCTCGCGCCACAGCGCTGCGACCATCGTCTCGCCGACGGCAAAGACGTCTTCTTCGGTGACGAACGACATCTCGGCATCGATCTGCGTGAACTCGAGTTGCCGATCCGCGCGCAGATCTTCGTCACGCAGGCACTTTGCGATCTGGAAATAACGATCGTAGCCGGCCACCATGAGCAGTTGCTTGTAGATCTGCGGCGACTGTGGCAACGCATAGAACTCGCCCGGGTGCAAACGGCTCGGCACCAGGAAGTCACGCGCGCCCTCGGGCGTCCGCCGCGTCAACATCGGCGTATCGATTTCGTAAAAGCCCTGGCCGCTCAAATGACTCCGCACCAACTGCAGCGCGCGGTGCCGCAATTCGAGAGTTTGCTGAAACGCCTCGCGGCGAAGATCGAGATAGCGATAGCGCAGCCGCAGCTCTTCAGCCGGCAGCTCGTCGCCGAGTGCCACTGCGACCGGAATGACCGGCACCTCGGATTCGTTGAGGATGATCAGGTCGTTGACCGCCACTTCGACTTCCCCGGTCGCCAGATCCTGGTTCACATTGGCCACCGGTCTGATCTGCAGCGTGCCCTTGACCGCTACGACCCATTCCTGGCCGAGCTGACGGGCACGTTCCATGACCTCCGGTGCCGAATCGGGGCCGATCGAAAGCTGCACGCGGCCGGAACGGTCTCTCAGATCGAGAAAGATCAGGCCGCCCAGATCGCGGCGTCGGTGGACCCAGCCGACCAGGCGCACCTGGGATCCGGCATCGCCCGAACGGAGCGATCCAGCGAGGTGCGTGCGGTAACTGGTGGCCATGCTCATGGGAAATACTCCAAGGCGTACAAGACAAGGTGGGCGGCTCGTCCAGCGCCCGAAATGACGCGCGGGACGTTCGCACCGCCCACCAGAGCCGCAAAAATGCCCTTCCGGAAGAAGCCGGACAAGCGCGTGCGCGCTTCCGCTTGGGGTTGGTGCCGGTTACGTTCTCAATATGGCCGGAAAGAGAAGTCCGTCTGCCGCGCTCAAGGTATCCGAGCTCGAATCGTACTCCGCACGAGTTGCCCGCCTGCACTCGCTGGTCGAACACTACGCCGCAGAAAAGGTCAATCCCGACAATTGGACCCAACAGATCAAACGGACCGCAGGCGATTTGCGGCTTGCGTTGATGACAGCGGGATGGGAATCCCTCTCGCAGATCTGCGGCTCGATGGTGATGACGGTTTCACGATCTGGCAATCATGGATTGAAAACGCGCACACTGCGCGAGCAGATGGGCAGCCTCAAGTTTCAAGTCGAAAACTCGATTCGTACGGTAGTGCGCGAAGACGACATGGCACGACAGCGCGAAGACGACGTGAAACGACTGAGGGAAACAAAAGAGTGACGCGGTTGGTCTCCGAATTCTAGCCGAAAGACTTGCTCGGTTTTCACACGATTCATACTTTGTTTTCACGCGTTTGAAGTGCGGTCATTACTTCGAATGCGTGGCCGATAAACAGGAAGCTGCTTATCGGTCGCTCGTCGAGGAGGTTCGGAAACTCGATGAGCCGGTTGCGGGGTCGCTGGCCGTAACTGTAGCCCCTGAGCTCCGGGGCACCTGACTCGCTGACCGCGTGTGAAGGGTAAGGGAAATTATCTCGGTCGCCGCACGTTGGTGACACCGAACACAACGAGATGAATCCCGCCAGCGGAGAGATAGCCCCCAGGCTGCGACGTGTCGCACCCGGGGGCTTCTTGCATCATCGACACCAGAGAACAGAGACAGAAGCAGGTACAGTGACGGCGGGTCAGAAGCAGATTTCAGAGACAGAGACAGAGACAGAGACAGTGACAGCGGGGTCAGAAGCAGAGACAGTTTCAGAAGCAGAAGCGGGGTACAGTGACGGCGGGTCAGAAGCAGAGACAGAGCCAGAGACGGCATGGCTGAGAAGGATGCAGAAGTAGACGAACTGCTGGACAAGCCGATCAAGGGCAAGACCCCAGAGGAGATACTGGGAGAATCCGGCTTGCTCAACGGGTTGACCCGTCGATTAATGGAGCGGGCGCTCGAAGGGGAGATGACCGCCCATGTCGGCTATGAGAGCACGCGGTCGATGGCCGCAACGGAGCCAATTCGCGGAACGGTCGGAGTCGAAAGCGGGTGAAGACGGCGGCGGCCGAGGTCGAGATCGAAATCCCGAGAGATCGGGAATGCAGTTTCGATCCGCAGTTCGTTCGGAAAGGGCAGCGCCGGCTGCCCGGCTCCGTTTCTGTCCCTGCTTCTGAACCCGGAGTCACTGGTACCTGTTTCTGCTTCCGTCTCTGCTTCTGACCCGCCGTCACTGTACCTGTCTCTGTCTCTGTCTCTGCTTCTGACCCGCCGTCACTGTACCTGCTTCTGTC
>JBBDWZ010000234.1:0-15289 GCA_040902615.1 Gemmatimonadota bacterium
CATGAGCCTCATCCGAGACCCCCGGCGCTCGTCCACCGGTCGAGCTTCCATTGCAGCAGTGATCGGTTTGCTGATTGCCGGTCCCGGTACTGAAACATCGGCCCAGAATGGCGCCGCACGCAGTGAATGGCGCGCCATTAACGGGGACATGAACTCCACGCGGTACTCGCCGCTCGACCAGATCAATGCGTCAAATTTCGAGAAGCTGCAGGTGGCCTGGGAATGGAAAGGCGGGCAATCGGGCGTCGACCTGGGCGGAACGACCCTGCCGCGCAACCTGCCCATTTACGCGAACGGAAAGCTGATCACGACCGCGGGACCCAAGCGGACCGTGGTTGCCCTGGATCCGGCCACTGGCAAAACGCTCTGGTCTTTTCAGGAGCCCGCGACCTTCCGCTGGGAATACTCGATGCGCGCCAGCCACGGTAAAGGCGTGGCCTATGCCCAAATCGATGGCCGTGATGTGGTATTCGTTGTTACGCCGGGATTCTTCATGCATGCGCTCGATGCAAATACCGGCCAGCCGCTCGAAGGCTGGGGCAAGGGTGTTCCACTGCCAGGATTCCCGAAGACCGGTTCGGTCGACATGATGCCGGACCTGATCAAGGACTGGGAACCCTGGACCAGGTCCGGCCTCAAGTACGATCCGAACATCGGCATCCCGCTCGAGCTCGGTTACATCACGAACTCATCGCCGCCGATCGTGGTGAATGGCGTGATCATCGTGGGTAACTCACATGAGCAGGGCTACTACCAATCCCGCATCGAAAACGTACCCGGTGACATCCTTGCGTATGATGCGAAAACCGGCGCGTTCAAGTGGAAGTTCCACGTAATTCCGCGGCCTGGCGAGTTCGGTCATGACACGTGGGAGAACGACGCGTGGAAATGGACCGGCGATGTTTCGTCATGGGCGCCGCTCTCGGCTGACCCACAGCGCGGCATCGTTTACATCCCGACCAACGGCGCAACCATGGATTTCTATGGTGGCTTCCGCCCGGGCAACAACCTGTTCAGTACGAGCCTGATCGCGTTGGACATTCAGACGGGCCAGCGGAAGTGGC
Organism: Gemmatimonadota bacterium; assembly: GCA_040902615.1. Taxonomy (GTDB): domain Bacteria; phylum Gemmatimonadota; class Gemmatimonadetes; order Longimicrobiales; family RSA9; genus JBBDWZ01. The sequence goes on from JBBDWZ010000234.1 coordinate 1,065, forward strand.
ACTACCAACTCGTGCACCACGACATCTGGAATTACGATACGCCGGTTGCGCCCGTGTTGATGGATGTGACCGTGAGTGGTCAGCGGATTCCCGGCGTGTTCCAGGTCACCAAGCAGGCGTTCCTGTATGCTTTCAACCGGCAGACCGGCGCACCGATCTGGCCGATCGTCGAGCGGCCGGTGCCCGCGTCGAAAGTGCCGGGAGAAAAGCTGTCGCCGACCCAGCCGTTCCCGACCAAACCAGCGCCGTTCGATCTGCAGGGCCGCAGTGAAAAAGATCTGATCGATTACACACCTGAATTGAAGCAGCGGGCACTTTCACTCGCGCAGGAGCAAGAGCTGCTGGCGCCTTTCTTCAATCCACCGGTGCAGCGCGGCAATCCTGAAGGCAAGGCGCGCGCATACATCTGCCCGGCGGATGTGGGTGGCGTGAACATCACAGGCCCGCCGGCCGCGGATCCCACAACTGGTGTCATCTTCATCACATCAACCAGCGGTTGCGGCACGCGCACCCTGATTCCAGGCGTCGAGAAAGACACGACTGTCGAACGACCGACGGGCAAGACTATTGTCGACTGGGCGCCGCCGAATGGCGGAGGCGGCGCGGGCGCTCTCGGCAGAATCGACGGACTTCCTATTTGGAAAGGACCGCACGGCCGCATCGTTGCCATCGATCTGAATACCGGCGAGCACCTGTGGACGATTCCCAATGGAGACGCTCCAGAGGCTACGCTGAATCATGCGCTGCTGCGTGGACTCAACGTGCCGAATCCAGGGCGCAGCGGACATTCCGCGATGATGGCCACAGCGACGCTGCTGTTTGCAACCGGATTCACCAGCGACAACCAGCCGAATCTGTTTGCGATCGACAAGAAGACCGGCCGCCGTGTCGGCGCCGTGAGGACGCCGGCCAACGGACAGTACGGCCTGATGACCTACATGCACCAGGGCAAGCAGTATGTCGTGCTGCCGGTCTCGGATGGCTACGTGGCGCTGGCGCTGCCGTAGCGGATCGCGGATCGCGGATCGCGGATCGCGGATCGCGGATCGCGGATCGCGGATAATGGGTTCGATGACCCTGGCGTCCCCGCAAGTGATTCGTGCGTATCAGCGATTTATTCCTGCAGCGGCGTAAATCCGCGATCGACCACCTGGCTCGTCGAGGGATCGAGATGATCGAGCGGAACTGCGGCAAAACACGACCGCGCCGCGCAGCCTGTGCGGGTGCACTGGTCACGCTGAGCCTGATTCTCTCAAGCGCACCCCCGGGCAGCGCATGGATACGATCATCAAAAACTCCGGAGCGCCGCGATACCGAGGCGTCGCTGCACTCGTACCCGAGTTGCGGATTGGCAGGGTGGACGGGCCGCCCGAATACCTGTTCGGCGGACCCTCGGAGATTCTTGGCCTCAGCGACGGTTCGGTCGTGGTGATCGACTGGGCCGGCAGCATTGGTGCACCGACCACCGCACTGGCCGAAACACCGGATGGCGGAATCATTGTCATGCGATCCGTGGTGTCGATCACGTGAAAGTCAGGCCGGACAGCATCGCCTACGTGCGCTAGCCGACTTGGCTATATCATCACGGCGGCCAACACCCGCTATGCGATCGATATCAGGCAGGGGAACCGCATCACCAGCATCCGGCGGAATGTCGCGCCGGTCACCCTAAGCGCCCAGGAAAGGAGCGAGCAGCGCGCCTACACCGTGAATAGGCTGCGATTCTACGGCACGTTCAACGGGACAGTGCCGGACGTACCGCGCACGAAGCCGTACTTCAAGTCTCTCACAACATTCGAGGACGGCCGCATCGAACTGCTGCGCTCCCGCGGGAAACGGGTCTACATTGTCACCGCGGAAGCCTCAGCCGCGAGCTCACCTTACGTCGCGGGGACAAGCCCATTTTCCTGATCGAGGATTTTCAGGACGCTCTCGACCGCGAGGGTCGATAAGAGACCTGACACGCCGTTCCAATGGCCAATCTGCTATTTGGACGCCCACCGTCGCTCACTACCGTGGCGTAACCACTTGCTTGTACTCATGCGACGTTATGGTAAATTCATTTGCGGACGACAGGATTTCCTTCGTGGCAACCAAACCGATGCGCATCTTATCGGCTGACGACGTTCTGCGAATTCCGGTTCCAGACCATCTCTCCGGCTATGAGCTGGTTGACGGTGAGTTGGTAGCGGTCATGCCGGTTGGAAACGATCACGGGCGCATCGTCGTCGAACTGGTCTCACGCCTCCATAACTTCGTCAAAGAGCGCGGTGTTCCGGGCCGCGTCTACGCCGAAGCCGGATTTGTACTTGGCCTGCGCCGCGATCCGGAACGGGTCAGGGGTCCCGATGTTTCGTTTGTCACCGCAGAAACGCTCGCGCGGATCGACGTGCGGCCGAATGCGTTTTTACGAGTCGCACCCGACCTCGCGATCGAGGTCGAATCAAATGAGCGGCCACGTATTCAGCAGCGCGTGCACGATTACATGGAGGCTGGTACTCGCCTATTGTGGGTCATTCAATCGGCTTCCCGTTCGGCGATCGTCTATCGCGCCGACGGGTCCGCCCAGTTGCTTCGTGAGAGCGATGAACTCGACGGCGAGGATGTGCTGCCGGGGTTACGCATCGCCCTTCCTGATCTGCTCGAAAGCTGATGCGAAGAAGCACTCGGTGCAAAAAAGGCTCACGCGGAGTGCTCGCGTCGTAGATTTGTGAAGCGGGTCCGCACGTATTCTCGCGCGCTTTCCGACGAAAGTTTGACGGGTCCTTCATGAACAGGTCGGATTTGGAGACCGCCCAGGTTTCCAGGTTCACTTCCTGTCCGAACAGGTGAATCTGGGCCGCCGGATTGATCGCTGGCTTCAGCAGCTGGCTATTCTTCCGCACACCGATGGTAATGTGCTCCTTCGCGATCATGAGCATGCCACCAGAACCGCAGCACGGGTCGTAAACCGTGCGCACGATGCCTTTGGCACGAATGCGGTCTTCATCACCGGCCAACATTAGATCGACCATCAGGTGCACGACATCGCGCGGCGTGAAGTGCTCGCCGGGATTTTCGTTCAGTGCCTCGTTGAACTTGCGGATCAGCTCCTCGAAGATCGTGCCCATCGTCGGGTTGTCGATCTGGTCCGGATACAGGTCCACGTTCTTGAATCGCTCGAGCACCTGGAAGGGCAGCCCCGCTTCATCGAGTTTGCTGATGGTATTGTCGAAGTCGAACTTCTCGAGCACTTCGCGCATGTTGCGACTGAATCCGCCTATATAGTTGCGCAGGTTGGCAGCCAGATGCGGCGCGTCCGCCAGCAGTTTTGCGAAGTCGTATCGTGATGTGTTGTAGAACGCGAATCTGGATGCTCGCCGGAGCTGAGCGTCGAGGTCTTCCAACCCTTTTCCCTTGAGATCAACTTGACGTCTGAGGACTTGCTCCTTCGTATCCGCAAGTACGCAATCCAACCGGCGGAGTACGTCAGCGGGAGGATTACGTCCTGATACTTGCCTCGCTTGAACGTGTCCCGGATGAGATCCGCTACACCCCAAAGCCAGCTTACAATTTCGCTATGGTTCATCCCGTTCGTTTCTCGAGAACCGACGGCGGTTATGCGCGGGGATCGTACTTGACTTCGACCCAACCGGCACGTTCCTCCACCGCGCAACTTAGGATCCCCGCCAAATGGGTGCAGCGGCCGCCCTGACTGCCGAGCCCTCAGGCTCGGTCCAGGTCCGCAACTCCTCACCCCGTTCCAACTTGCCCGCACGCCGCTGATCCATCTATCCTTTACATTCCCGGTATCATTAACACGAGGCTCCATGCGTCCGCCCCGAACATCCGCCCGCGCCTGCGCCTGCTCCCGTTCACCGGACACCGACTCCCGATATCGCCGCACGATCCAGCATTCTTGATTCCCACACTATGGTCGCTGTAAACGTCGAAGAACTTGCACCCCATCTCAAAACGTTTCCGCATTCTTGCGCACCACAATGTTTGCGAGCGCTTGCGCAGTTTCCGGCGAGAGCGTCGGGGAGTGCGGGAAGATCATCGGTGCGCGAACCGACCCTGTCCTCCGGCCAGCCGCTCGAGTGAGTAACACAGGCTCGTTTGGATCGAGCTCCTCTACCGCACTACGGTCGCTCGCCAACACGAATCGCACTCGCTCGGGATGATCTGGCGAATACGCCAAACGCATACGTTCGGTAAATCGCTTATCCGCTGCGATCACGGTCAGCACACCCTGTCGGATTCGGCGTCTGATCGCCTCCTGCAACCCCGGATGAATCGTTAGAACCACCAGCGGCTTCCCCAATCGCTCCACCACGTCGTGAATGGACGACGCATGAAAACTGGTAGCCGCAAAGAAATCCACGTCGTTAGCATTCTCTACGTCAGCCGGGGCAACAACACGAACCTCAAAACCCCAATCCATTTCGAGCTCGTACCCCAGTGCCACGATTGCGTCCTCCAGTACCTCTACGAGTCCACAGCAAATTCGCCGCGAAGCGGTAAACCGACTCACAAACGGCCCGAGCGTCCCCACCGGGATCCGGCGTTTCCAAGCTCCCGCTACAACATCACTCATCCAGCGTGCCACCTCTTCCGATGTCTCGCCGCCCGGAATCTGTTGCGGCGCGACAAAGACGCCCGATCGACCACGTACCTCTACCAATCTCTCCTTCTCCAGCGCGTCGTACGCCGCTTTCACAGTCCGCGTGTTCATTCCGAATTGCGCGGCCAGATCGCGGATGCTCGGCAACCGATCACCCGGACGCACCTGTCCAACGTGGAGCGCGCCCACAATGTGGTCGTGCAGGTAATGAATCAGATCGGCCCGAGTCTTCCGCCGCGGTGTGCTTCCCATAGCCCCGAACCTACAACAGACCCGTCAGCTCACCACAACTGCTGCAGTTTTATGCATCAGTTTGGTATAAGGATTGCTTCGGTTATGCGGCCGCTCGGAAGTCATACTGCGGCTTGGAGGGATTGGCATGACCCACCGCATCCTCGGCGTTGTCCTGGTCATTGCGTCGGCCGGCACGCTCACATTTTGCAACGACGACAACGACCTGACTGGCCCGATCCGCACTGAGCCGCTCAACCCCGCACTGGTCGCTGAAGGCAAACAAATTTTCCGATTCGACACGTTTGGCGACGAAGTGTTCTGGACCGACACGGCCCGAATGCATCAGGTGATTCAGGGTTCGGTAAGTCCGACCCTGGCGCTGCAGGTAGGCTTGAAGGTGGATGTGGACACGCTTCCGGCCGCGGTGAGGATGGCGCTCCAGGCTGGACAGATCGACCTGAACAGTCCCGCGACCACGGTGACGCTTCTCAAGCTGGGCGCGGTGGTAGGATTGGTTGGTACAGTGCAGACGGTAGCGGGACGCGACACGCTGACTCGCGTTGGCATCACCTGCGCGCTGTGTCACTCGACGGTCGACAATTCATTCGCACCCGGAATCGGCAAACGGTTGGATGGCTGGCCGAATCGGGATCTGAATATAGGGGCGATCGTCGCGCTCTCACCTGCGATCACCGCTGCCCAGAAGGCGGTTTACAATTCGTGGGGCAAAGGCAAGTACGATCCGCGATACAATATCGATGGACAGAATCTGCCAACCGTGCTGCCAGCCGCGTTTGGCCTGCGCCAGGTCCGCAATGAGATCTACACGGGTGATGACACCATCTCGTACTGGAATAATTATGTAGCCGTCACGCAGATGCACGGGCAAGGCAGCTTCGTTGATGCGCGGTTGGGCATCAACCTGGTAAGAAATCCCGACTTGGTGCGTGGGAAGTTGCCAGCACTGCGCGAGTATCAGCACAGTCTCGAAACGCCTCCGGCGGCCGCGGCCAGCTTCGACGCGACCGCGGCAGAGCGCGGCCGCGTCGTATTCTCTGGCGCCGGACGTTGCTCCACGTGTCACATTCCTGAATCCGCATTCTCGGACATCAATCGCGGCCGCTTGCATGCCGCGGCTGAAACCGGGATGGAACCGGTCACCGCAAACCGCAGCGTGACCAAGCGGTATCGGACCACACCACTACGCGGACTGTGGCGCCCGCCGCTGCTTCAGGGACCGTATTTCCATGATGGCAGTGCGGCGACGCTCCAGGCCGTGGTCGACCATTACATCCAGGTGCGCAGCCTCACCCTGACAACACAGCAGAAAGCGGATCTCGTCGAGTACTTGAAAACACTCTAAACCCGACACGTATGAAGGAGAGTCAGCAATGAGAAGGGTAACCGGGTATCGAATTCTACCAGCAATGGTCTTGCTCGCTGGATTTGGGTCAACTAACACAACGGCGCAAATGCCGTCCGCACCGGCTGGTGACCACGATCTGCGCGCGGGCATGCGCAAGTTATGGGCGGATCATGTGGTCTGGACCCGGGTCTACATCATATCCGCGGTGGGCGGGCAACCCGATGCGCGGGCTGCGCTCAATCGGCTGATGAAGAATCAGGAAGACATCGGCAAGGCGATCGTGCCGTATTACGGCGCGGCCGCTGGCACCAGGCTCACCGATTTGCTCAAGCAACACATCAGCATCGCCGGTGAAATCGTTACCGCTGCGAAGGCGAATGACAATGCGAAGCTGGCTGATGCAAATCGGCGCTGGCATACCAACGCCGACGACATCGCGACGTTCCTCAGCGAAGCGAATCCCAACTGGACGAAATCAGCACTGGTCAGCATGCTCAACGAGCATCTCGCACTCACCACCAAGGAAGCGACGGCGCGGCTGCAACAGCGGTGGGATGAGGACGTAGCAACCTTCGACCAGATCTTCGATCAGGCGATGATGATGGCGGATGCGCTTTCCGGCGGCATCCTCAAGCAGCACCCGGCACGCCGGTAGTCGTTCCCGCGGATCGCGGATCGCGGATCGGTTGTAGGGCAGTGAGTGCAATCGTGTATCAGCGACTATGCCCGGGGCGTCATAAAAGCGTGACACGACCGCGATCCCCAGATCGGTGATGCATTGATCCGTGATTCTGCCTGGCCACTGACACCGGTCTGCAAGTCGGCCCTTCGCGCGTTTCACACAGAGGGGACGCGTAGCGCTGTCTCTCGTCACCGAGGCCGATCAGGAAGCCGTATGCCGATCAACGTGAAGTTAGCGCCGCCGGATATTTTCCGTGGCGCTTGTCCGGTGTGCAGCGCGGTGGTGAGTGCCAGTGGTTTCCGAGGCTTCGGGTTTTTCTGGTTCCGGGTCGGTCTAAGTGACGCCAGCCTCCTGCATGCGGCCCTTTCACGGTCTTCGAATCGGGCATCGCGGCAATCGGAACCAGTTGGGCCTGATCCGGGGCTCGTTGGACACACCTTAATCCATTGATCCATTGATCGATTGATCCGCGATCCGCGATCCGCGATCCGCGATCCGCGATCCGCGATCCGCAATCCCCGATCCGCGACTGCCGTAAACTTGCCCGGCGCCAGCGTTTGCCTCTATCCTTTACATCCCCGGTATCACCAACGCGAGGCTGCATGCGTCCGACCGATGTGGGGAATCCCGCCTACTACCATCGCGTAGTCGACTGTCAGTGGGCCTGTCCCGCGCATACCAATGTGCCGGAATACATCCGCCTGATCGCCCAGGGCCGGTTCACCGAGGCGTACATGGTGAACCGCGAGTCCAACGTTTTCCCTGGGATTCTCGGACGCACCTGCGATCGCCCGTGTGAGCCCGCCTGCCGGCGCACTCGTGTGGATGGCAAGCCGGTCGCGATTTGCCGGCTCAAGCGCGTTGCCGCCGACCATCGCGATGACGTGACTCACTTGCTGCCGACCGCACCCGCAGTCAAGAACGGCAAGCGCGTTGCGCTGGTCGGTGCCGGTCCCGCGTCGCTCACGGTCGCCAACGATCTCATGCCGCTCGGCTACGAAGTCACGATCTTCGAGAAGCTGGACCAGCCCGGCGGACTGATGCGGATCAACATCCCTTCGTTCCGCCTGCCGGCCCAGGTGCTCGATGAAGAGATCGGCTACATCGTCGATATGGGTGTCGATGTGCGCTACAACTCGCCGGTGCAGAGCATGCAGCAGCTGCTGACGCAGGGCTACGACGCCGTATTCGTCGGTAGTGGCGCACCCAAGGGCAAAAACCTCGAGATCCCCGGTCGTTACGACAGCAACCAGATCTATCTGGGCATCGAGTGGCTGGAGAGCGTGCACTTCGGCCACATCGAGTCGATTGCGCCGCGCGTGCTGATCATTGGCGTCGGTAACACTGCAATGGACTGCTGCCGCACCGCGAAGCGACTGGGCGGCACCGATGTGAAAGTGATGGCGCGTCGCGGCCGCCAGCATTTCAAGGCGTCACCGTGGGAGCTCGAGGACGCCGAAGAAGAGCAGGTCGAGATCGTCGAGAACCACGCGCCCAAACGCTTCGTGCTCGAGAACGGCCAGCTGGTCGGCATGGAGTTCGACCGGCTCGATTGGACGGAAGAGAGTGGCCGCTCGAAGTCGACCGTTGCCGAAACCGTGATCATTCCCTGCGATGCAGTCATCCTGGCGATTGGCCAGGAAAACGCATTTCCCTGGATCGAACGCGACATCGGCATTCAGTTCGGTGAATGGGACATGCCGATCGTCGACCAGACCACGTTCATGTCGACGCGTGAGGGCGTGTTCTTTGGCGGCGACGCGGGCTGGGGCCCGGCCAACATCATCTGGGCGGTCGAGCACGGTCACCAGGCCGCAATCTCGATCCACAATTACTGCAGCGGCATTTCCATCACCGAGCGCCCACCCTGGGGCATGAACCTGCAGTCACAGAAGATGGGCATCCACGAGTGGAGCTACAGCAACGACTACAGTGCGGCGGCTCGCGCGAAGATGACGCACGTCGAGCTGACCCAGCGCTTCAAGCACCTGTCGCTCGAGGTGGAAACCGGCTTCACCCCCGAGCAGACCGCGGCCGAGGTACAGCGTTGTCTGAACTGCGACATCGAGACGCACTTCACCGACAGCCTCTGCATCGAATGCGATGCCTGCATCGACATCTGCCCGGTCGATTGCCTGACCATCACGTTTGCGGACGCGGACGCGGGCGGCGTTGCCGCGGGCGGGGGCGGGGGTGGGATGGTCGCGGTCGCGGACGCGGACGCGGGTGTTATCGCATTGGGCGGGCGCGGGCGCGAGGGCGTGCGTCTCGAGGAAAGGCTGTCGGCTCCGCGATTGCATCCGGATCAGCCGCTGTTTTTGAGCGGACCCTTGAAGCAGACTGGCCGTATCATGGTCAAGGACGAAGACATCTGCCTGCACTGCGGCCTGTGCGCGGAACGGTGTCCTACGGCAGCGTGGGACATGCGCAAGTTCGAGTTGCTGCTCTCTAATGCGGGCGAAATGCCGAACCTCGTGCAGCTGGCCGGAGCGCGCCCATGACCGCCGCTAATTTGAATTCGCAATGTGAATTCGAAAGTGAATTTGAAATTGAAATTGAACTTCGTTCCGCGCATAAGGCGGTCGGATCATGAAGAAAGCCTCAACCAACGGGCACTCCACGCCCACGCCCATGCCCACGCCGCCGTCCGTCAATGACTTCGCGCTGAAAATCGGAACGGTCAACGGCACCGGCTCCGCGAGTGCGAACGGCCTGCTCATGCAGGCGATCTTCCACATGGGCGTGCCGGTCTCGGGCAAGAACATCTTCCCGTCCAACATCCAGGGGCTGCCGACCTGGTACGAGATGCGGGTCAACGCGACGGGTCACACAGCGCGCACCGGCCGGTTCCAGGTGCTGGTGGCGATGAATTCGCAGACCTACAAGAAGGACGTGGCCGAGCTCCAGACCGGTGGCTACCTGGTGTACGACTCCAGCTGGCCGCTCGATGCATCGCTTGCGCGTGCGGACGTGCACTTCCTGGGAATCCCGCTGGCCGCACTCTGCAACCAGGAGTTCGAGGGTGCGCGCGAGCGGCTGCTCATGAAGAACATTGCGTACGTCGGTGCACTCTCCGCATTGCTGGACGTGGACCTCGGCATCATCGAACACCTGCTTACGGAGCAGTATGGCGCCAAGAAGGCGCTGATCGCATCCAACTTCAAGGCAGTGAAGCTCGGTTACGATCATGCGCGCGAGCATTTCGATTGTCCGCTGCCCTGCCGCCTCGAGCGCATGGCGCCGCCGGATGATTACATCCTGATCGACGGCAACACCGCTGCCGGTCTCGGCTGCGTGTATGCCGGTGCGACCGTGGGAGCCTGGTACCCGATTACACCATCGACATCGCTGATGGATGCGTTCCGCCGCTTCTGCGCGATGTATCGTCGCGAGAAAGAGACCGGCAGGAACAAGTACCTGGTGGTCCAGGCGGAGGACGAGCTGGCCGCCGCCGGCGTGGTGCTGGGCGCCAGCTGGGCGGGCGCACGCGCGTTCACACCCACCAGTGGTCCGGGCATTTCGCTGATGAACGAGTTCATTGGCCTGGCGTATTATGCCGAAGTACCCGCGGTCTTCGTCGACGTACAGCGGGTGGGTCCATCGACCGGCATGCCGACGCGCACACAGCAGGGCGATCTCATGCTTTGCGCCTACGCATCGCATGGCGATACCAAACACATCTGTCTTTATCCGGCCGATCCCTCGGAATGTTTCGAGCTGGCGGTGGCGGCCTTCGATCTGGCCGATCGCTTTCAGACGCCGGTCTTCCTGGTCAGTGATCTCGACATCGGCATGAATGACTGGCGCGTGAAGAAGCTGGAGTGGAACGATCAGTACCGGCCGGATCGCGGCAAGCTGCTCACCGCCGATCAGCTCGACCGCATGGATGCGTTCTATCGTTACCTCGACGTCGATGGCGATGGTATCACCGCGCGCACGGTGCCGGGCGTGCATCCGAAGGGCGCGTTTTTTACGCGCGGTTCCGGTCACAACAAGTACGGCGCGTACACGGAAGATTCGGACGAGTATGCCGAGGTACTGGCCCGGGTCGCACGCAAGATCGAGAGTGCGCGCTCGCACGTGCCCTCGGCGATCATTCACTCGACCGGTGCCGAGATCGGACTGGTCGCACTCGGCAGTTCGGACGGCGCGGCACGCGAAGCCGCCGAGCAGCTTGCCACCCAGGGTATCCAGGTCGACTACATGCGCATTCGCGGTTTCCCGTTCGGCAGTGAAGTCGACCAGTTTCTGAACGCGCACGAGGTCAACTTCATCATCGATCAGAACCGCGATGGCCAGCTGCGCCGCATGCTCGTTCTCGAGACCAGTGCGCCCAAGGACAAGCTGATTTCCGTGCGGTACTACGCCGGCATGCCGATCAGCTCGCACCACATCGTCACCGGCGTGCAACAGCAACTTGCACAGGGCGTGATTGCCGTATGACCACTTCGATTCCGAAACCCAAGGTTCGACACCCGGGCCTGCCGGTCAATCAGATTGGACTCACGCGCCGCGACTATGAGGGCGCCATGTCCACGCTCTGCGCGGGCTGTGGTCATGATTCGATCACGGCCGCGATCGTGCGCGCGTTCTGGGAGCTGTCGATCCCGCCGCACAAAGTCGCCAAGCTGTCGGGCATTGGCTGCTCATCCAAGACGCCGGCGTATTTCCTCAAGGAAGCACACGGTTTCAATGCCGTACACGGCCGCATGCCGTCGATCGGAACTGGAGCTTCGGCGGCCAATCGCGACTTGATCTTCCTGGGCGTCTCCGGTGATGGCGATTCCTTGTCAATTGGACTCGGCCAGTTCTGTCATGCGATCCGCCGCAATTTGAACGTGGTCTACATCCTGGAGAATAACGGAGTCTACGGTCTGACCAAGGGCCAGTTCTCCGCGTCGGCCGATATCGGCACCAAGCCGAAAAAGGGTGAGCCCAACCGCAACCCGCCGATCGATCCCGTACTCCTCGCCTTGAACCTGGGCGCGACCTTTGTGGCGCGCAGTTTCAGTGGTGACAAGGAGCAGCTGGTGCCGCTGGTGAAGGCCGGACTCGCGCATCGCGGCTTTGCTTTCATCGATGTGATCTCACCCTGCGTGACCTTCAACGATCACGAGGGCTCGACCAAGAGCTACGCGTTCACGCGCGAGCATACCAAACAGGTGGTCGAAATGGATCACCTCAGTGTGATCGATCACGATGAGCCCGGGCCTTCCGACCTAGTGCCGATCCGCACCGAGATCTCGGCCAGTTACGCACCCGGCACGCGCCTCGATGTTGCCATGCACGATGGCAGCACGGTCCGCCTCCGTAAGATCGATGAGGACTACGACCCGACCGATCGCGATCGCGCCTACAGCTACGTCCGCTCAGCTCAGCACAAAGGCGAGGTCGCGACCGGCCTGTTGTATCTGCGCACCGACGCACCGGAAATGCACGAAATCGAGAACACCGTGGCCGCGCCGCTGGCAATGCTGCCCTTTGAAGAGCTGTGCCCCGGCAGCGACGCCCTCGCCAGGCTGATGGAAGAGTTTCGTTAGAGATAACGGAGAACAGACTGGGTTCACCACAGAGCCGCTGAGGACGCAGACCGTTCCTCACCCGCGCGTGGAATCTGTCCGGAGCCCCACGCGCAGGCTGTCGATCTCTTCCTGGGTCAATGGCCGAGTTCGACCGGTTTCCAGCTTTCCCAGCTCCAGACTTCCAATCGCCACGCGGACAAGGCGCAGAACTTCCAGGTCGAGCGCTTCGAAGATGCGACGGATCTGACGGTTCTTGCCTTCATCGAGTATGACTTCGAGCCAGGTGGTCGCGCCGGCGGTGCGCAGAATCCTCGTACGCGCCACGCTCAGGACATCGCCGCGTCGGGTCTGGACACCGTTCTCGATTGCCTTCAGCAGGCTGCCGGAGACTATCCCGTTGATCTGAACATGATAGGTCTTGTCGATGTGCGATTCCGGCGCCGTGATGCGGTTGCCCCATTGGGTGTCATTCGTGAACAGCAGCAAGCCCTCGCTGTCACGGTCCAGCCGGCCTACCGCGGAGATGTGCGGAAGTTTCAATGGCAGGCACGTGTACACGGTGTCGCGACCGCGCTCATCATTCGCAGTCGTCACCAGCCCGCGCGGCTTGTTGAGCATGAGATACATCTTGGTGGCCGCACGGACCGCTTTGTTATCGACCGTGATGCGATCGCGCGCGGGATCGACGCGTCTGGACGGATCCGTGATGATGTCGCCGTTCACACGGACGCGACTCGCCCGCACCAGCGCGTCGCCTTCCGATCGTGAGCAATGGCCGAGCTTGGAGAGCGCGCGGGCAAGGCTTACACGCGCTTCACTCACGTATGGGTCAGCGTGCCGCGCTGACACGTACGGAGACGTTGCGGAAAAGTGAGCCGGGGAATTGCACCGCCAGCAATACTCCCTGCCAGTCACGTCCATCCTTCTTGAGCGTAAAAGTCGCCATTGATGCATTGGCCACGTCGGCGCGACTTACCTGCGTCCAACCGGCCTCGCGCAACTGCGGCGTGTAATGGTCGATCAGCTCTTTCGCGTTCTCCGCGGCTTCGATTTCAGCGTCCGCCTGCCGACTGTCCGAGCTGCCGCCCGAACCACTGCTGCCCTGCCGGGCCCCTTCAGGATGCCTCAATAACGGCAGCGGTATCGATTCGAAGGAGTCGCGCATGGGTGAGCGTTCACAGACATTGCCGCGCTCCGGCGTCCGCGGCGAGTAGTCCAATCGCACGTAGGTCTGCTCGGTATTTCGAGCCCAGGTCGAGAGCATCAGCTGGCCGGCGCTCGTGCAGTAGACCTGCGGAGCAATCGCGAATTCACGCGGGTTCTGGAAGCCGCCGGACTGAAAGCCACGCGACGGTGTCTGCTCTACCGGTCTGATGGTCCAGCCCGAGGCCGAGAGCGCACTTTGAATCGCGGTGCGCGCACTCGCCGTGTTGCCCGGGAGCGCAATAATCGCCGAGTGAGTGAATCTCCCGGCGCTCATACCGCCGACTACCCGCGCGTTCGCAGGAAGCTTGAGATCGGCGGGGAAATCCGGCGGGAGCTGCCCCACTGTAATGTTCGCCGAGCCGGCGCCGCGTCCACCCAGCAAAACCGCTACCAGTTCTTCCGGGATCTGCCGCTGTTCCTGCGCCGACAGTGGCCCGGCCGCGATCAGCGCGCAGAATGATCCCACGTAATACCAACGCATATGCCCTCCCGGGGTTGGGTCGCATCAAATGATGAGTCAGTCCGGTAGTTCACGCAACGAATGACGTATGAACGAATCAACGGACGAGCACGACTACGACCACGACTACGACTACGACTACGATGAACGGG
>JBBDWZ010000235.1:0-5755 GCA_040902615.1 Gemmatimonadota bacterium
GCAAGTCGTTCGGTGGTCAGACCGCGCGTGCTGATCTCGACCTCTACATCGCGCAGTATTTCACTCCTGAGCGGCAGCTCGCCGAGCTCTCCGATTCGGCCATCATCACGCTGCTCGCGTTGCGTAACAAGGCGCTGGTCGGGTACAGCCAGGTGCGCATCGCATCTCAGCCCGAGCGCCCGCTCGACGGTCAGCCCGCCGAGATCAAACGCTTCTACGTCGCCCCCGAATGGCAAGGCCGCGGCGTCGCGCAGCTCCTGCTGCAGGAAACCATGGCCCGCATCGCGTCAACCAAATGCGATCGCGTCTGGCTGTCCGTCTGGAAACAGAACCCGCGCGCCATCGCCTTCTACCACAAGAACGGCTTCTCCGTAATGGGCGAGCAGAACTTTCAGGTTGGTACCGACGTGCAGCGGGATTTTGTTATGGAACGGGGGGTTGGATTGAACGGATGAACGGATGAACGGATGAACGGATGAACGGATGAACGAATTAACGAACTAACGGACGAGAACGACTACGACCACGACTACGACTACGATTGCGGGCTCCCACCGCGAAGATTCTCCCTCGAAACATTTCTGCTTCCGCAGAATCCAGGAATGATCCGGTTTCATGCGCACGTAGCACGCAACACCAGCACGCAGCAGCGGTAAATCCTCGCGTCCAGAGCCCGTACTCGTAGTCGTAGTCGTGGTCGTAGTCGTTCTCGTCAGTTGATCCGTTAATCCGTTAATCCGTTCCCGGAACGTGTTTTGCAAACCGCATGCAGTTCCCCCCAACGGTGCCGCTCCGCTGAGCGGTCGCGCCTCGAGTAATACCATGCAAATCGCCAACAAAACCGCTTACCGCCACGTCTTCGCTTTTTTCGTGCTGATGGTGACGGCCTGCGACCAGCAGGGCAGCGACCTGACAGAACCGCCGGGGGATACGGTGAGCGCGGGTACGCCCGGGTTGGGCGTCAACGTCAGCCTGGAGGGGCGGCGTCCTTTTTCGGCGAGCGATGCGTGGAATCAGGATGTCTCGAACGACCCGGTCGATCCCAACTCCGCGATTCTGATTCAGCGCTGCGGCGGCGGGAACCTGCATCCGGATTTTGGCACGGTCTGGAATGGAGCGCCGAACGGCATCCCATACCTGGTGGTTTCCGGCCAGCAGTCACGCGTTCCGGTCAGCTTTGATTACAGCGCTGAAAGCGATGCGGGGCCGTACCCGATACCAGCCAACGCGCCGATCGAAGGCGGTTCGCAATCGAGTGGTGATCGACACATCCTGATCATCGATCGCGACAACTGGAAGTTGTACGAGCTGTTTGCCGCATACCCGGTGAACGGCGGTACGAGCTGGCGGGCGGGTTCCGGAGCGATCTTCGATCTCAACACGAACACGATGCGGCCGGTAGGCTGGACCTCTGCCGATGCTGCGGGGCTCCCGATATTTCCGGGACTCGTGCGCTACGATGAAGTGGTTGAGCGGCGAGAGATCCGCCATGCCCTGCGATTCACCTGCTCCGCGACCCGGCGGGCTTACGTGCATCCCGCGCGTCACTACGCCAGCAGCCGAACCGATCCGACCTATCCACCCATGGGCATGCGGGTGCGCCTGCACGCCGATTACGACATCTCGACCTTCCCCCAGGAAGTCCAGGTCATCCTGACCGCGCTCAAACGTTACGGTATGCTGCTCGCCGACAACGGCAGCGCCTGGTTCATCAGCGGTGCGCCCGACCCGCGCTGGAGCGACGACAACCTGTCCGCCATCAAGCGCGTGCCCGGCAGCGCATTCGAAGTGGTGCGTCTGGGTGCCGTGGTTACCAACTGAGCGCGGAGCGAGGAGTTCTTCGCTCAAGCGCTACCGCACTCGAATGACCTCTCCGGTTTCGCCCCCGCCTTCCATGCCGCGAGTCAGGCGCTGGGGTGGTTTCCCGAAGTTCCAGTTGAAGCCGATTCGTGCCATGCGGGAACTGTAGCTGGATCGGCTGCTCTGAACATACGATGCATCGCGCGTGTTGCTGTTGTACTTCTGCAGGGCGAGTGGATCGCTGATGCTGACGCTCAGGCTGCCTTTTGTGCCCCACAGCTGCTGGCGGATGCCGACGTCCATCCACATGTAACCGCTGGCTCTGCCCTGGAGAATATTCTGACTCGGCATGTAGTTGGCGTTCACGGTTGCAGTCGTGTTCGTGCGCAGCTTGTAGCCGAAGTAGCCGTAGTAGCTGGTCATCCACGCTTCCCGGCGATAGGCCGCCGAGATGTTGCTGCCATCACGGATCTCGCGATACACGCTCATGCTCAGGTTGCCGTTGAGATTGCCGGTCGAGGGCAGCGAAACGCCGATACTGGTGCCATACTGGTCGGCGTAATTGCCGTTCTCCCAGCGATTGGTTGCCACGCCTAGCGAATCCACTGTACGAATACGCTCCCACATCTGGACGCGATGCGTGTAGTACGGCCCGGCATTGAACGAGCCCTTCTTGCCTGAGTACGTCAGGTTGAACCGGTAGTTGTACATGTAGCTCGGTTTGAGATCCGGATTACCGATCGAGCGATTCAGATTGTCGACTGACGGCACGACCGGATTCAAATAACTCGGTGATGGACGCTGAATGCTGCGAGTGAAAGAGAGGCGCGCAGTGCGACCCGGCCTGGGTGCATACGAGAAGTTGAAGCTGGGATAGAGCGTGTTGTAGTCGCGATCGAACTGGAGATCGTCGACGGTGCGGCTCTCGAAGTGGGTAGTGGTCAGTTCCGCGCGCAAGCCGGCCTGAGCCGAGAATTTGCCGAAAGGCCGCGAAACGGTCGTGTAGAAGGAATGGAATACTTCGTCGTACAAATAGCCCGAGCGTGCTTCGAGACTGGGTGTGGTGTTGGGATCCTGATTCGGAAAGATCCGCATCACATTGTCATTGTCCTGTTCGCGCAGCCAGGAGCGGTAGCCGACATCGATGCGGCCCTTGCCCAGCGGCCGGAAATAATCGGCCTGTATGGACAGGTTGCCGTTTCCCGAATCGAACTCGTTGCGGGTCAGTTCGATCGGCAGGTCGGCCGGCTGGCCACCGGCCAGCAGGTACTCCTTGGTCAGCACGTTTTCGCTGTCGTTGCCACCATCTGAAATGCGACCTGAAATGCTAAGCTCGTGGCGCTGCGGCACGAAGATCTGGCGGAAGCTCAAGCCCACATCATAGTTGCCGAATGATCCATCATTTCTGGAGTCGCGATCGTAACGATCGATATTGGCCATGGCTTCATCCAGGATGCCGTACTTCAGCAGTCCATCATTGCCCATCGCGCTGTAATGCCAGTATGAGGTTGTAGAAAAGGCAGCCTGCTTGCCAACCTTGAATTCCGCGGTCACATCGCCGTAGCCACCCCAGCTGCTGTTGTCGTTCGCGCTGTTGGTCTCGATGTTGGTCAGCGGCTTTGCCAGCAGGTTCGTGCGCAGATCGTAACTGGTCGACCTGGCCGCGTAATAGTTGCCGGACATCCCGGTGAACAGAGTCAGCCGCCCGCGCTGGAAATTGAGCCGCCCGCCGAAGCTCTGCTGGTTACGCGTCGACGTACTGGCATTGACGCTGCCGCTGATGCCCAGCTCGATCTTGTCGTCCAGGACGATGTTCAGAATGCCACCCATCTCTTCCGGATTGTTCTTGGCCGATGGGTTCTGGATCACCTCGATGCTCTTGATCCGGTTGCCGGGCATCTGCTGGAGGAAGTTGGCGAGCTGCTCACCGCGCAGCGGGAACGAGCGGCCATTGATCTGCACCGCGATCGTCTGATTGCCCTTCATTTTGACGTTGTTGTTGATATCGACTTCGAGGTCGGGAATCGCCTTCAGCACATCGATCGTGCTGCCTGCCGACTGCGGCATCGTCTTCGTGTTGTAGACCGTGCGATCGGCTTCCTGCACGACCGGCGCCTTCTCCACGGTAGCCTCTACGCCCGGCAACTGGATCGCCGATATCTCGAGCTTGATCGGCCCGAGGTCGAACGCACTCCGTTCCGCGTTGATCGTGATGACTTCACTGTTGCGCGACTTGTAACCCAGAAGGCTGATGCGCAGCAGGTACCTCCCATACGGCAGCCCGTCGACCCGGAACCCGCCATTCTTTTCGGTGAGAGCGCCGGTGATTATCACGGAGTCTGTCGCATTGCGAACCGTAATCGCCGCGGCCGGCAGTGGCTTCGCCGAGTCTGCAGTGAGGACTGACCCGCTGATACGACCCGGTGCGGCGGCAGGAGGGTTTTGAGCGAGCGCTGGTGTTACGACCAGCAGTGAGAGCAGCAGCGCGGGTGGAAGCCAGCCAATGCGCATACACTCGTCCTGGAAGAGAATCGCAATGATACCGCGTATTGGACGAGGCGAGTTCCATTATGGTTGTCCCCGAGGACCCCTCCACCGCGAGAAAGCTCGTCGCTGCTCAGCGCTTCAAGGCCTCCAGCCGCCGCCGCAACTCGGCGTTATTGGGCATCTTTACGAGGGCGCGCTCGTAGCGGGCAATCGCCTTGTCCTTCTCACCACGTTTTTCGTGCAGCTCGCCGAGGAAGGCATCAATCGATGTGGACTGCGGGTTGAACTCCAGGTTCAGCTCGAGCATGGCGATGGCATCCGCGGTATCCCCGGCCACGGCCAGCTTCCGGCCCAGCTCATTCATGGACCATTCACCAAAATCGTAGCGGCCGAAGACCATGCTATTGGTTCGCAGATCACGGTACCGCTGAATCGCGGCCGGAATACCCTCCTTCGCGATCACCTGGGTGAGCACCGACTCCAGGGTGTTGGGCGTGGCTGAGCCGCGATGGCAGGTCACGCACTGGACGGTCACGGGCGGAGTGCTGCGTTTCTCGAGCCCGGCCAGCGTCTGCGTGTTCAGCTGTTCCACCATCTTCAGCATGAAGCGCGCTTTTCTCTTGGCGTTTTTGTCATCCGAGGCGAAGTTCACGCCGGCAAAGGAGACCCCGTCGCCGCCGGTGTGGCAGTGCTGGCAGCGCACGTTGAGCGCGAACGAAAAGCCGCGCATGGCCTGCACCAGGGAATCGCGCGTGATGTCTTTCGGAAAGATCTGCAGGTTTTCGAACTTGTCGGGAATCTGTGCAGCAGCAGGGACTGCGGCGAACAGGCATACAATCGCACAGAAAATGGAGCGCATGAGCACCTTTGATCTGAGAGTCGCCGCCAATCAACGCGCGGGTCTGCCCGGGCGGGATGTCGGCGGGGCCAGCGGGACTGGTGCGGGGATGAGTTGTCACTGACCGCAGCGGCAGCGTTACGGGAGCTAAAGGCGCGCACCGCCGGCACGCGGATCCCCAGGAACCGGTCGCCTTCGGCATAGTCCCCTTTGCCGGTCTTGAAGAAGCGCTGGAGAAACGCGGCGTCGTCCGGATCAGCCAGCGTTTGGCCAGCTCGGTGAGCAGCTTGCGGCCCGCGATCGCAAGGCTGAAGAGGTATTCCTGAGGCGGCATTACCTGCCAGCAGTCGTGCTTCATGCAAAGGCGACTTCAGGAGCGTGATGACCTGGTCGAGCGGCAGGTCGTAGTACCGCCGGGCCAGCTCCCGACGATCGAGAAGCTGCCGCCGAAAGAGCGGGGCAAGTACTTGAGGGGCGAGCATTGAGCGACGAGCGACGAGCGACGAGCGACGAGTTACAGCGTGTGCGGGCCCGTCCTGGTTAAGCCACTCCGCCACGTGCATTACGGTGCATAGCAGCGGTTATCTCACCAGGGCGGGCCCGTGGACGCAGTTGCTCGTCGCTGGTGGG
>JBBDWZ010000235.1:5765-15280 GCA_040902615.1 Gemmatimonadota bacterium
CCCCCGCTCCTCGCTCGGCACTCCTTGCTCAGTCGCTCCAAGCTCGTCGCTCCTCGGTCGTCGCTTTATCGCGTTTTCATCCAGATATCCTCGAGCACCGTCACGTTCTGGGTGTATTCTCGCGAGCCCACGGTCAGTGTAACCTTGTAGACCCCGGGCGTTGCGGCGGGCCCGTCGTTATCGCCACCACCACCACCAGTACCTCCGCCACGTCCGCCCTCCTGCGGCGGTGCATTGCCTCGCAGATCCCATTGAATGCGATTCAAGCCCGGATCGCGCGTGGGTGTCAGATCGCGGAACACCTTGCCGGTCGAGAGGTCGGTGATGGTCAACTTGATCGCACTGGTTGCCGGCGTCTTCAGGTAATATGAAATCGCCGTTCCAGGAGATGCATTGGCGCCGCGGAAGTTTTTTGCGCCAGTCACGGCGCGGGAGAGCGTGCGATCCGTTTTCCATAACACGGCCTCACGGGGCTGGAACAGGTGCGCATCCGCAGCGAGGACTTCGGGTGTGACCTGCTGGAGCGGGGTGACGTCGTCCAGTATGTAGATGCTGCGGCCGTGTGTGGCCAACACGAGGTCGTTGTCACGCGGGTGCACGAGCACATCGTCGATCCGGACCGTCGGCAGGCCGTTCATGAACTTCTTCCAGGTCTTGCCCTCATCCGGCGAGACGAAGAACGCGAACTCGGTGCCGACATAGAGCAGGTTCCTGTTCCTGGGGTCCTGACGGATCGTGTTCACATTGCCGATCTCGGGCAGCCCGGTCGAAAGGGAATGCCAGGTTCGTCCGAAGTCGCGCGTGACGAAGACGTAGGGTTTGAGATCATCGTGTCGATGCCCATCCAATGATGCGTATGCAGTGCCCGCATCGAAGTACGATGCCTCGACCCGCGAGACGTAGTAGTCACGGGTTCCGCCCGGGATGTTCTTGCCGACCTCGTTCCAGGTGACGCCACCGTCGCGGCTGACCTGCAAGTTGCCATCATCGGTGCCAGCCCACAGCACGCCCGGCACCAGCGATGATTCCGTCATCGAAACGATCGTACCGAATTGGCTGGTCCCGTCATTCTTCGAGAGAATGCAGGGCACGCCGCGGGTGTTGGCACTGCAGCTGGGCAGCGATCCTTTCTGACCCATGATGTCGAGCGTGTTGCGGTCGATCTGCTTGCTCAAATCCTGACTCATGGTCCAGGTGTTACCGCGATCGCGCGAGATGAAGAAACGGTTGCCACCAGCGTAGACCGTGGTCGGGTTGTGCGGCGATAGCAGGAGCGGTGTGTTCCAGTTGAAGCTCACCTGCGGGCA
This sequence comes from Gemmatimonadota bacterium, assembly GCA_040902615.1. Lineage (GTDB taxonomy): Bacteria > Gemmatimonadota > Gemmatimonadetes > Longimicrobiales > RSA9 > JBBDWZ01. The sequence goes on from JBBDWZ010000235.1 coordinate 7,073, forward strand.
GGTCGTCGGTACCGGCACGATGTTGCCCGCGCCGCCAGCTCCAGCGCCACCCCGACCACCGCCGCCACCACGACCGGCGTTTGGGCACAGGCCGGCCGGAGCAACCGGACGTATGCTGCGCGATTCACCAGTCTTGAGATCGATGCGGCTCATGTTCCCGCCCTGTGATTCCGAATAGAAGATGTTGGGATCGGTGGGATCCTGTGCGCTGTAGAATCCGTCGCCGCCACCGGCGCGGAACCAGTCGCTGCTGAGGATCGGGCCGGCAGAACGGATGGAGCTCGGTCCGCACCAGCTGCCATTGTCCTGGAGACCGGTACACACGCGGTACGGCCGCTCCATGTTTACCGAAGCGTGATAGGGCTGGCCAACCGCCCAGCTGCGGAACGATTCCCAGGTCGCACCCTGATCGTAACTGACATCGATCGAGCCATCATTGCCGATCATGACGTGATCGCCGTGCTTCGGGTTGATCCAGATGGCGTGCTGGTCGACGTGGCCAAAACCACTCAGCTCGTTGAAGCTCTTTCCACCATCCACCGACTTGAAGACCGGGAGACCCGCAGTGTACACAACGTCTTCATCGGTAGGATCGACGCGAATCTGACTGAAGTACATCGGGCGCGGGTTGTGATTGTTCATGAACTTCCAGGTCTTACCGCCGTCGGTGGACTTCCACACGCCGGACAGCTCGGGATCAGGAGCATTGCCTCCACCACGTCCGCTGCGCCCGGCGGGTTCCTGTGCTCCATTCGAGTCAGCGGCCTTCGCCAAGGCGCCGGGCGCCGCTTTGTCGGCAGCAACTTCGATCTGTGCATACAGCACGTTTGGATTACTGCGTGCCATGTCGAGTGCAATGCGACCCATGGTTCCGCCCGGCAGTCCATTGCCAGTCACACGCGTCCACGCTTCACCGCCGTTGGACGAGCGCCAGATGCCGCTTCCCGGACCACCACCCGCAAAGCCCCAGGACGTTCGGCGCCGCTGATACGTCGCCGCGAACAGGACATCGGGATTGTCGTAATCGATCACCAGCTCGGTAGCACCCGTATTCTCATCGACGTACAGAACTTTCCGCCAGGTGCGGCCGCCGTCGCTCGACTTGAATACGCCGCGCTCCTGGTTGGGCCCGTACAAATGACCGTTCGCCGCCACCCAGACCACGTTCGGATTGCGCGGATGCACTCTGACGCGCGAAATACTCTGGGTCTCGCGCAGGCCGCTATGCGTCCAGGTCTTGCCTCCGTCGGTCGTCTTGTACATGCCATCACCAAACGAGGAGCTCTGGCGATTGTTGGCTTCACCGGTGCCGACGTATACGATGTCGTGATTCGACGGCGCGATAGCGAGGTCGCCGGCGGAATGCGTGCCGTAGGTGTCGAAGATCGGCTCGAACGTGATGCCGTTGTTCACCGTCTTCCAGATTCCTGCGGTCGCAAACGCAACATAAAAGATGCGCGGGTCCTGCTCCGACACCGCGATATCATTCACACGCCCGCCCTGACCGATCGGACCGATCGATCGCCACACGAACGGCTTGAGCCAGGTGTCATCCGACTGGTTGATCGGCCTGCGCTGCGTCGCGCTCGGCGCCACTTGCTGCGCAGGAACCGGCGCAGCAGCAAGTATCACGACCCAGCCTAGAACGGCAGCGCGCGAATGGTACCGTAGCGCGTGCATGGGATACTCCTAGATTTTGAGATCACGACTGCTGAGTGGGATGTCTGGTATACAAGTTGGCAACCCGGTTGTCCAGTCGTGTTGCATGCCTGCATCGACTTCGAGGGGACAAGAACCGGGGTTTTCGGAGTCACCTTCCGCGACACCGCTGAGGAATGCAACACCACCACCCACGCATTCGAAAACCGCGACAGACTACCGCTTCGGACCCGCAGCCCGCAGTTCACGAGATCCGGATTGTGTGTATCGTTTTGAACGCTCAGGTTTGGCGTGCTTCGCTACGGGGCCGATGCCATCATTACCCCGTTCCGCAATCGTAAGTCCGTGCAAACACGGAAGTTTGACCAATGGACTGATTGGCCTGCCGCTTTCATTGGGAGGGCAAATACCAGCCCGCTCTTTACAGTCGCCAGGCTACTCGCATCAAGCTGAGGCGGGCCTGCAAGGAAGCAGACCAGCCGACCTGGTCGCGAGACTGGTCGGGCCTCGCCCGGGGTGGGCCAGGCTTCGTGCAAATGCCCGCCCTCGCCGCACGCAGCCAGCGCGAGCAGGTAGCGCTGGCCAGTGAAGCACGACACATCCAGCGACGTTTGGACATGGTTTCCTCTGGCTGTCACGGTCAACTCGCCGCCATGGCGCGTGGTACCAACTTGATGGGCCGATCGAGACGCCGATCTCTGGTTACGACAGGGGGTCGATCACTTCGACGAAGGGAAAGCGGCGGAAGTCCGAGTCTCTCGTACACACTTTCGACACGCCATGTTCTCTCATCAGAACAGCGGTGTGATAATCGTGCAGCAGGTTTCCCGCCAGGCCCGGTACCTGCCGCATCACCTCACGCGCGATCGATGCGTGGCGTTCAGTTTCGACCAATACGCGATGACTCGGCGAGGCCAGAACGCCCTCCACGAACTCCAGTGCAGGTGCTATTTCCCACGGCCTCGGAAACACGCGTGGGTGCGTGACCACCCGCAAGAATTCATAGAGCACCGCCCAAGTAGTATACCAGCGTTTGCGACCAACTCTCCATTGCTCCACCAGTTCTCGACACCGCAAGTGCTCCGGCGCATCCTGGTTCGCGGCATAGATCAGGACATTGGTGTCGACCAGCATGTTACGGCCGATCCATTTCGGAGTGGAGCGCTTCCCGGTTGGCCACGTCGACCCGGGCGCGTCCGCCGTGGAACCCGGACAACGGCGGCAATTCGGTCGGTCCATGCGCTTCCGGGTCCAGCAGCAGCCGGAGCGCTTGCTCCACCAGCGCGGAAATGGTGGTCCGCTGTCTGGCGGCCTCCCGTTTCAGCCTGCGCATGAGCGGATCGGGAATCATGAGTGTAGTTCTCATATGCAAAAGCATACATTCGGTATGCCATTGCGTCAATGCGCGGGGTGGCCGGGTCCTGCTCCTGCACCTCGACATCGAAGGCAAGCGCGAGCACGGCACCGGATCGCAACTGCTCAGCTCTGACCGCGGGACTTGTAAGAATTCAACCGCCGTGAAGGTTGCTGATTTTCCAGTTGCGATCGTACCGGGAGATTGCTATTTAGCTCCATGTCCCGATCGCGTACACACCTGCCGATCTCGCATCAGGATGCCCGGGAGCAGGTCGCCGCCGTCCTCTACGGATGCGCCCGCGACCAGATCGTGAATGCATTGCACGGATCGAGCAGCTCCGAGCGCGTGCTGGACCGGCTCCGACGCGCCCTGCGCTCGCACACGTTTCCGTGCGGCTCAGGCCGGTTCGTGTTGCGACCGATCGTGGATTCGCTCGATGCACGGTCCCGTGCGGAAGGCATTCATATCCTGCACCCGTGGGATCATGCCAGGCAGGAACACCCGCGCGAGATGGGGCCGGTGCTGATGGCCGATTTCTGTGGGCGGCTGAACTTACCGCCCGAACGAGAGCGCGCCGTCGTGGCGCTCCTGCTCGATCACTACCTGCTGACCGTGCTGTCGCTTCTGGCGGTGCGCGTCTGGGATAACGGCGATCCCGATCAGAACCTGGACGCGCTGAGCCAGCTGATCGAGCTGCTGCATGGGCCGGAGGGAAGCGGCCTTCGCATAGTCGACGATGCCGAGACGCTTTTGTTGCTTGCGGTTTCCTACTACCACCCCGCGGAAGAGAGCTATAGCCGACTGTTGCGAAAGGTTCAAACCCTGGACCGATCGCATCTGCTCCAGGTCGCGCTGCCCTCGGCCGCAATGCTGGGAAGTCACTTGCGCTGGGGGCTGCGCTTCATGTACCAGCGCGATCTCGTCCGCATGCGCGCCGACAACGTTGTCGATTATCCGTGGTTATTGTTCTCGATTCTGACCTCGATGCGCGAGTACGCCCGCTTGCGTGAGGCAGGGACCGACGTTTCGCAACGGGAGCCGGTCGTCGCCGCGCTCCTGAATGGATTGTCTGCCGATCCCTGGGCATTCCGCGACCAGCCACCCACGGCGCTCGCCGACATGAGAGTCGAGCACAGCGAATTCCGCGAGCTTTTCAGTCGCTACCATTTTGATCTGCTCCACGAGTTCAGCCGCCAACGGCCAGCGCCGGCGTCGTATTCTCCTCTGGGATTTGCCTGCAATTTCCCGTTGAACGCGGTGGTGGGCACGGTGGCCTGTACGCTGATCGACGATGCCCCGCAGCCGAGCCTGAACGCGCTCTTCAGCCGCGCGCATTCGGGCGGCTCACCCGCGGAAACGTATGCGCGCCGTCTCACGACATTCGCGCTCGGTAGTCGTGAACGGCTCGATGCCACGGGTGCACCTCTCATCGTGTACGATCCGTACGACGGCGCGCAGCATTACAATCTGGTCGTGCACACGCTACAGTACCCGATGCAGCCGATGCGGCCCGCATCCTGAACACTGCGAAGAAGGCCACAGATGCAAACGAGGGCGAGCCACACGGCGCCCGCCCTCGTGCCCAGTCCTGCTCATGCTACTACCTGTGGATCACGATGCTGCCGGAATGATTGCCGTGGCATCATCGGAATGGTCAGACGACCCCATCTTGTTGTCGTAAACCACAGCACCGCTGACCTGTTTCAACCATCCTGACCAGGGCGATCTGGCCGCCGTGCGCGAGCGCGATCGTCAAGCCCAGACCGGTGCCGCCGCGCTGGTATCCGCGTCGGTTGGAGTTCCCCCAAAATGGATTACCGCGACGTGCCAGATCACGGCTTCGGCACAGTGGAAGGACAAGCGGCGGCCGCGGGTGCAAGGAAGAAGCTGTTACAACAAATCAGTTTGCGAAGGCGATGCGGCTGATGCGAAGACGGCCGCGTGCGACGATTCCGGTGATACCCTGCGAGAAAACGTTACACGCGGCCATCAGACTCAACATCATCCTGCTCGTGCGGGCTGGTTCCTCAGATCTCCTCGCGATCCCGATGACCCGGCTGAACCTTGCCCGGATTCTTGTCTGGGATCTGCGATTTGCCGTTGTCGGGACTGTCCTTGCCGTTCTGCTCAAACATCTGGTTGGGCTTCGAGCGGAGATTCTCATCCTCCGTCTCTGCCTTCGCGTCCTTATGAGGCTTCTTCGGTTTCGCCACGTTTTCCTCCAGAGTTGGATGATTCAGGCTGGGAGCAAGAAGTACTCCAGATTCGGGATACCCTCCCGCGCATGATCGGTGTGTGCTGGGTAGAGAGGTGGCCGACTGTGCAGCCGCGTTGGATCGCGAGTCAGTGGGGGTACGGCTTTGATCCGGAGCTGGTCACGCTCTGGTGTCAGGCGCGCGGCGAGGATGCGCGCCGAGCGAGGGGTGTCGTCTCACGGAGTCCAGGTTGTAGCATCGTGGCGACTTGCTGGCTTGCACGGTCCACGACGTTTCAAGAGCGACGCACAATGATGTCGCCATTCACCGTGCGCACGCGGATCTTGCCCGTTCCATTCCCAATGGTCCCTGATCCGCGAACATGTCGGCGCGGTGAACCCATGCTGCTGTCCCACTCCGACGGCGTGCTTACGTCCAGATTGAAATCGCTTGTGATCACCGCCGGTTCGATAGCCGACCGCGTGTAGGTCGCATCCAGGTCCAGAACGGCCGATGCATCGGCGGGCAGATTCAGGATCACGCGACCCTTGCCGGTCGTAACCGAGATATCGACCGCCGCGCCGGCCATGCTCGGAACTGTGATCTCGACGTCCCCCGCGCCGGTATTCGCTTCGACTCCGCCACGCGCGGAGCCGATCGTGATGTCCCCGCCGCCGGTGTATGCTGCTAAAAAGCCGCTGGCTTCACGCACGATGATTTCACCGCCGCCAGTCGTCAGCATGGCACCATCCGGCACCCGGTCCAGCCGGATAGCACCGCCCGCGCGGTTGACCGTGTACGCCGGCGCGGGGAACTGCCCGAGCAGCCTGGGTTCGGTGGACTCGCGATCGCTAGCGGAACGTGTGTCCGAACGCTTTCGATCGAGCCAGAGCACGGGCACATCATTCAGGTCGAGCCTGATCGATCCAGGCCGCCGCGCGGTCATGTCGTTTGCATCGATGGTGACCGATGAATTGCTGTAGGTGACATCGCCCGAGCCGGATGATCCGCGCAAACCGCCCGTCACGTTCCGGATCAGGACTTCACCGCCGCCCGTACTGACCGAACCGGTCAGATCGGAATCACTCACGTCTACGCTGCCGCCGCCGGTCCCGAGCTCCAGCCGTCCATGTGCGCGCTCAATGTCGATCGCACCACCGGCCGTGTGTCCGCGGATATTGCCATCCAAGTCACGGATGCGAACGCCGCCACCCATCGATTCGATACGGACGTTGTATTGGGTTGGAACTACGATGCGAAAACGATGGTTGGTCCTGGAACTGCTACGGGCGTAACGGGGCGCGGTCCAGACCTGCACGCCGCCGGTCACTTTCTCCATGCGCAGGTCGGTCTCGGTACCCTCGAGTGTCGCCACAATGCTCACTTCACCTTCGTCGCTGCCCACCACATCGATGCTGCCGCCGGTTTGCAGCGTCAGATAGAGCGTACCGCCGGACGGGACCCGGAATCGGGCGGTCCTCTCCTGTGTCGATTGCGAAACCAGGTTCGGCTCCGACGCCGGTGTCGAGAGCGATGAGATCTCGTCTTTTACCCGGTCGCTGGGTTCCGCCGGCGCTGGCGTCGGGATGACCGGCGCTGCAGGCGATTTTGGCTGAGCCGTGGCTGTGTCCGGAACTGGCCGAAACGCGGCGATCAGCAGGACGGCCACCATGACAAACGGCAATGCGGAGGCGGGAATGCCGCGCCGGCGATCGCGCGGCCGCGTATCATCGAGCACCGCAAGCAGACGCCCCTCGAAGCTCGATGGCCGCGCCATCGCGATCGATACCATGCCGGACAGATTCAACGCGCGCGATGCACTGGCGACTTCCAGCAGATGCCCGGCGTAGACGGTCCCTTTGATGCCACCCGCGAGCACGACGTCATCGCAAGCACTTTCACGCTCGATCCGCAACCGGCGCGATACCCACCACACTCCCGGATGAAACCAGTACACGGCGCAGGCGATACCCGCGATCACCTGGGTAAGCGTGTCGCGCCGCTCAACGTGCGCCAGCTCATGCCGCATGACAATGCGCCGTCGCTCGTCATCCCATTCACTCGCTTCTGCAGGCAACACGATCACAGGTCGGCGGATTCCCCACGTGAGCGGCGTAGAAACTTCGGAGCTGATCAAGACATCAACTCGCGAACTCATGCCGAGGGACGATTGCTCTTCCGTCAGGGTATTCAGCCAGGTCGACGTCGCTGGAACAGCACGCCGACGAACACCACGCAGCACCGCACGACCCGTGACCAGCCACAACACCATCACCGTCGCCCCCAGCAGCCACAGCGCCCACGGCCAGTTCCGTTCAAATCCGGCGCTTTGTTCATTCGAAGCCGCTCCGGACATTGGCACGACCGTAGAGGGCGAGGCAGTCTCGAGCCGGTCCAGGTTGCCGAGCGGAAACGTGGTCGCGGCTGCTTTCGATGGAAGGAGCGGAACGCGCAGCTCTGGAACCGTCGCCATCACGATGGGCAATCCAAGCAGGGAAACCGTCGCGATCGCGCAGACGCCGTGGCGCAGCGCAGGCGATGCGCGTCGCAGCAACATCGTCAGCAGCGCGGCCGCGACCAATACCAGCGATCCCTTAACCAGCAAGGCAATCGCAAAGGAAGGAGTGGCCAACCAGCCAAGCAGGGTGTTCATGACTTGCCTCCCTTCCGCCGAACCTGCTCCAGCAGGCTCTGTAAACGCTCGATTTCTACCGTGGTCAGCTTTTCACCGTACATCCCGACCATCGCAGCGACGGCCGATTCCGCGGAGTTATTGAAGAACGTGCGCACCATGTCATTGACGACCGAATGCTTCACCTGCTCCGGGTCGCGCGCGGGCGAATACACGTAGCGCGGTCCATCCTGCTCGTGGCGGACCTGGCCCTTTTCCTCCAACAGTCGCAGCATCCCGCGCACTGCGGCATTACTCACTGCGTCAGGCAAATCCTCGCGGACTTCCTCGGCCGTGGCGCGGCCGCGCCGGTACAGGATGTCCAT
>JBBDWZ010000236.1:0-14948 GCA_040902615.1 Gemmatimonadota bacterium
TTAATTCGACGTGACTCCGCGGGCGCCCGCGGTTCCGTCGGACAGTGTATCACTCGCGCGCGGTGAGCATATGGCCAACGTGATCGCGAAATGCAGCGCGTGTCACGCCGCGGATTTCGGCGGCGCTACCATGGAGGAAGACCCCGCGTTCGGCAGTTACTACGCAGCCAACCTGACCGGCGGCAAGGGCGGCAAGACGGCCAACTACACACCGACCGACTGGACGCGCGCCATCCGCCACGGTGTGGCACCCGACGGCCGTACCCTGGTCTTCATGCCGGCCATCGAATACAACAAGATGACTGACCAGGACCTGGGCGCGCTGATCGCGCACCTGCAAACTCGCCCGCCGGTGGATCGTGAGGTCCCGAAGAACAAACCCGGCCCGGTGGCGCGTGCACTGTTCGTGATGGGCGCGTTTCCGCTGGTGCCCGCACACTTCATCGATCACGCGAAGCCATCGACGCCATCGAACGTCCCGGCGCGCACCGCCGAGTACGGTGATTACATCGCACATGTCGGCGGTTGCGCCGGCTGTCATGGTCCCGCATTGAATGGTGAGAACGGTGCACCCGGCGCGCCCGGCATCACGCCCGCGTTCCTTACGGGTTGGACCGAAGCCGATTTCTTTCGCGCCCTGCGCGAGGGCAAACGGCCGGACGGCCGGCAGCTCAACGCAGCAATGCCCTGGGCGTTCACTGCACGCATGACCGATCTCGAGATTGGCGCGACCTGGCTGTACCTGCAAAGCCTGTAAACGCCAGGACCGGTCTCGGCGGTACACTGGAGGCCAACGTGACGATGAACTCGAAGCCAATAACGAAATCGCAGGCCCGACAGGGGCGGGTGGCATTGGCCGTGGTCAGTGCCGGGCTGGTTCTCAGTCCGCACGCCAGCACGGCTCAAACACTGTTGCTGAACCGCGATCTTGCGATCGGCGCAGTCGAAGGTGCGCCGCACCTCCAATTCCAGAGGATCTCCGCAATCGGCGTCATATCGGACGGAACCCTCTTCGTCGCCGACGGCGGCAGCAGTTCGATTCGCGTTTTCGATGGTACCGGCAAATTCATTCGCCAGTGGGGTCGTCGAGGACGCGGTCCTGGGGAGTTCCAGTCGGTCAGCCGAATGCTGTTTCGTGGTGACACCGTGTTCACCGTCGATACACGCCAAATGAGAGTCACCGCGTTTGCGCAGGACGGCACGGTCCGCCAAACCTGGCCGATTGGCGGCACCAGCCTCAACCTGGCGATTGCATTCGCGGCGGTCGACGGAGGCTGGCTGATGCAGGCCGCTAATACCCCGCGAGAGTGGGTAAACTCGGCGCCAAGCGTAGGTACCGTCAGACAGCTCACGACCCACATCGGCGTTGCCAACAAGCTGGGTGCCGCACCGGACAGTCTTCGGCGTGTGGTCTCCTATCAGAGCCAGCGTTGGATGGCGGTTCATGTCAGAGGCGTAGCACCGCAGCTGGTCATACCGTTGTTCGAGCCACAACCCAATCACGCGGCTGATTACCGGGGCCACGTGTATGTCAATCGAGACGGATCATACCGAGTCGATGTCCTGGATTCACACGGCAAAACGGTTCGCTCATTGACGCGTCGACACGTTCCAGTTCCGGTAACGTCGGCTCAAGTCACCCGTTTCCGTGCCCAGGTCAACGCTCACTACGATACCACGAGGGGTGGACCACAAGCGGCGGTGCTCGCACAGGCACGCGCCGGCCAGCTTGCCCGCGCAGAGCTGCTCACACCCCGAACCATTCCACCGGCCGGCAGGATCATGGTTTCCGCCGGTGGTGTTGTCTGGGTCGAACGGCTCGACCTGCTGACGAATCCAGTGGACGAATTTCTGCCATCTCCCCCACCACAAGCCCGGCCATGGGATGTCTTCAATGCGAATGGTGTGTTTATCGGTACTGCTGAATTACCAGCCCGGTTCTCGCTTCGAGTGGTGACCGAAAACGAAGTGGTTGGTGTCGAGCGCGACGAGTTCGATGTCGAATATGTGGTTCGCTACAAATTCCGTTGAGCGTGTTCCCTGAGTCCCGAAGGCAATAATGCGCCGCCTCTACATCATTTCTGGTATCCTCCTCCTCGCGTTTTCGAGTGGAGTTACTGCCCAGGTTCCAATTCGCGGCTTCCCGCCATCAGCGATTGCGGATCAGCGGAAACGCGAGCAGCAGCTGCACGCGGTCCCGAGCGCGGACAGCTTGCGCGCCCGCATGCGATTGTTGAGCGAGTTCCCGCACGAGGCCGGCACTGATCGATCGCGTCAGGTCGCCGAGCTCATCCTGGCTCGATTCAAATCCTTCGGGCTGGATGCATCGATCGAGCGGTTCGAGGCACTCATGCCGCGGCCGGTCGAACGGCAGCTCGAGCTGATCGCGCCGGAACGTTACATCGCCAAGCTGAAAGAACCGGCACTGCCGGAGGACAAGGACTCGGGCGATGCGGATCAGCTGCCGACCTTCAACGCCTATTCGCCGGACGGGGATGTCACGGGCGAGGTGGTGTTTGTGAATTATGGCGTGCCGGATGACTATCGCATCCTGGACAGTCTCGGCATCAGCGTGCGCGGCAAGATCGTCATCGCGAAGTACGGGCGGTCCTGGCGCGGTATCAAGCCGAAGGTCGCCGCCGAACGAGGTGCGATCGCAACTATCATCTACTCTGACCCGCGCGATGACGGGTTCTTCGTGGGCGATGTGTATCCCAAAGGGTCGATGCGTCCAGCGTTCGGCGTGCAGCGCGGCAGTGTCATGGACATGCCGACCTTCCCCGGCGATCCGTTGTCGCCCGGCTGGGCATCGGAAGCCGGCAGCCGTCGTCTGTCGTTGAGTGAAGCCACGACGCTCGAGCCGATTCCGGTGCTGCCGATTTCGTATGAAGACGCATTGCCCATCCTGCGCAACCTCGGCGGAGCCGTCGTGCCTGATGCGTGGAAAGGCGCGCTGCCCATCACGTACCACTTCGGGCCGGGGCCGGCGCAGGTACATCTTCGGCTCAAGTTCGAATGGGCGACGCGGCCGCTCTACAACGTCATCGCGCGTGTGCCCGGTGCGCGCGATCCCGATCAGTGGATCATCTACGGCAATCATCACGATGCGTGGGTGAATGGCGCCGAAGATCCGATCAGCGGGATGGTTGCGCTGGAAGAAACCGCGCGCTCGGTGGGTGAACTGCTCAAGACTGGCTGGCGTCCGGCGCGCACGCTGATGTTTGCGGCCTGGGACGGCGAAGAGTGGGGACTCCTCGGCTCGACCGAATGGGCGGAGAAGCATCGCGCTGAGCTGCGCGAGAAGGCCGTGCTCTATCTCAATAGCGACACCAACGGCCGCGGGTTCATCTTCGCGGCCGGATCGCATTCGCTGCAGAGCTTCCTGGCTGAAATCGCACGAGACATCCCGGATCCCCGGCAGAGCAAGAGCGTGCTCGATGTGTGGCTGGCGCGGCGCCAGGCCGGCTTGCCGATGCAGAGCGTACCGGTGGTGCCTCGTACAGGCGCCGCGCCTGCGCGCAACGACACCATCTTCAACATCGATGCACTCGGCTCGGGCTCCGACTACACCGCGTTTCTGGACCATCTCGGACTGACCTCGCTGCACGTGTCCTACGGCGGCGAGGGCAGCGCCGGCATTTATCACTCGGTCTATGACACCTACGACTTTTACCGCCGGTTCCTGGACACCACCTTCGTGTATGGCGTCACCGAAGCGCGCACCACCGGCAGCATTATGCTCCGGCTCTCCGAAGCCACTGTGCTGCCGTTCGAGTTCGGCAACGTGGTACGCACCTATCGCAAATACGTTGGTGAGATCGAAACCGAGGCGAAAAAGAAGGATGCTGTGAAGGCGCTGAACCTGGCCAACGTGCGTGCCAGCCTGAATCGGCTCGAGACCAGCGCGCAGCAATTCGAAACTGCGATGAGCGCCGTTTTGAAATTGCCGCCTGCCCGGTTGGATGCTGTCCGTACACAGTTGGCTGCGGTCAACCGCCTTCTGTTCCAGGCTGAACAGGCGCTCACCGATGAAGCCGGCCTGCCCGAGCGCCCGTGGTTCAAGCATCTCATCTATGCGCCGGGCTTTTACACGGGCTACGGTGTGAAAACCATGCCTGGAATCCGTGAAGCTGTCGAAGACAAACCGGATTTGGCGGTCGCTACGCGGGAGGCTGCGCGGGTTGCCGCAGCCATCGATCGGTATGCCGCGCGGGTGAGGGAGGCGGCGAGGCGGTTGCGGCTATAGCGGACCGCCTCCCCGCTTTTGCGGTTTGGCGCATTTGGCTATTGCCTGGGCACCCCCAGGCGTGCGCGAGCGGCTTAGGTGCACCCCAGTCGAGCCCCAAACAACCTAGTGCGCATCGCTGCTCCCGTGGATAGCAGGATGCGTCGATTTCAATCCGACCTCGACCATCGAAACGACTCCGTGATAGCAGGATCGGCCAAACCGGCGGAAGCGGGGAGGCGGTCCGCCGGACGCAAGCAAGTACTTGCACACCTCACCCGCGACTGATAGGTTCGCCCGCCTATGGAAGTCAAAACCAAGATCCTCGAAGCCACCCTGCGCGTGTTTGCCGAGACCGGCTACCGGGGTGCAACCACGCGGCGGATCGCGCAGGAAGCCGACGTGAACGAAGTCACATTGTTTCGTCATTTCGGGTCAAAGGATGAGCTGATCCACGCCGCAGTGCGCTATGCGGCGCTGGAGGAAGACCGGCCCAGACTGCCTGAGCAGCCTGCGGATCCGCACGGAGAGTTGACCGATTGGGCGCGCGCGCACTACGGGCGCATGTATGCGCGACGGGCGATGATCCGCACGTGCATTGGTGAAAGCGGCGAGCATCCGGATGTGGCGGGCTGCGTGAGCGAGGGTCCGCGCCAGACGGGTGTGATGGTCAAGGCGTATTTCAGGCGGCTGCAGGAGCGCGGCGTCGTAAACAAGACGGCCAATCTGGACGTAGTGACGGCGACGCTGATGAGCGTGTTGTTCGTTGACGCAGTGAATCGCGAGCTGACGCCGGAACTGTTTCCGTATTCGCGCGAAGCTGCGCCGGAGCACTACGTGAACCTGGTGCTCGAGGCGGCGGGCGTAAAGCGAAGGACCAACGGTAAAGGCAAGAGAGCAAAATGAAAAAGCAGATCATCGTGGGATTGCTGGTGTTGCCCGGGCTGGCCGGGGCGCAGCAGCCTGGCCGTTCACTGTCGTTGCAGGATGCGATTCGGGTGGCGGCCGATGCCAGTGAGCAGATCACGATCGCGCGCGCAGGTATCCGGCGGGCAATGGGCGAGCAGTATCGCGCACGCAGCGAGTACCTGCCGCAGCTGGGCGGCTCGTTGTCGTACACGCGTACGTTGAAGACCGAGTTCTCGGCGCTGTCGGAAAGCAGTGACACGACGTCGGCGCCGACGCCGGAGGCGTGCAGCGATTTCAATCCGAATCGACTGCTGCCGCTGGGCGAGCGAGTGGATTCGCTGGAGTCGGCGCTGCGCTGTCGTGACAACGAGAATCCGTTCGGCAACATCTTCAGCGATCTGCCATTCGGCCGGGCCAATCAATGGAACCTCGGCGTGTCGGCGTCGCAGACGGTGTACTCCGGCGGTCGGGTGCAGGCGCAGAACCGGATTGCGGCGGCGGGTAAGCGTACGGCGGAGATCGGCCTGGCCTCGGCGAATGCGCAGCTCGTGCTGGATGTTACACAAGCCTATTACGATGCAGCGCTGAGCGATCAGTTGTATGCGATCGCGGAAGCGACCATGCGGCAGGCGGAGACTACGCTGACGCAGGTCAAAGTAGCGCGGCAGGTGGGTGATCAGCCGGAGTTCGAGCTGTTGCGCGCGCAGGTGACGCACGACAACCAGCGTCCGGTCGTGATACAGCGGCGATCCGATCGTGACCTCGCGCACATGCGGCTCAAGCAGTTGCTGAATCTGCCGGTCGAGGAGATACTCGCGCTCAATACGCGTTTGCAGGACGACGCGCTGCCCGTGCTGGCGATCTCATCCGCGCAAACGGACACATCGAGCGACCTGCGCGCACCGGTGCGGCAGGCGATGGAAGCGGTGAGCGTGCAGCAGGCGCTGGAAGCGATCGCGCGTTCGCAGCGGCTGCCCAACCTGGTGGTGTCATCACAGTACGGTCGGGTGGCGTATCCGGGCGGCGGATTGCCTGAGTGGAACTCGTTCCGTTCGAACTGGACGGTAACCGCGGGGATCCTGGTCCCGATCTTTACGGGCGGACGATTGAAGGGCGATGCGCTGATCGCCGAGGCGAACCTGCTGGATGCGCGGGCCCGGCTGCAGCAGACCCGCGAGCTGGCCGCGCTCGACACGCGCACGGCGGTGGAACGTTTGCGCGCGTCGGAAGCGGCCTGGCAGGCGAGTGCCGGAACCGTGGAGCAGGCCACACGCGCGTATGCGATTGCGGAGATTCGGTTCAAGGAAGGCATTTCGACACAGCTCGAGTTGAACGATTCACGGATTCTCCTGCAGCAGGCGCAGGCAAACCGTGCAATCGCCGCGCGCGACGTGCAGGTGGCACGGGCGCGAATGGCATTGCTGCCTGACTTGCCGGTTGGGGGCGTGGGCAACGGATTCGGTAGTGCCGCCGAAACCATACAACCACAGCAAGCACCTGGGCAGAATGCGACGCAGGGTCGCAGGGCGGGCAATTGAATACCTCAGAGGAGACAATGAGACGGAAAGTTGGCGCGTTCATCCTGCTGCTCCTGGCGGTGCTGCTGGCGTTCGCCATAGGCGGGTGCAACCGCAACCAGGGTGAGGCATCCACGACGGCCGGGGATCAGGCGCAGATCATCACGCCCGAGAACATTGCTGTAGTCATACAGGACACGATCGAGAGTGGCCCCGCGATTTCGGGTGCGCTGACGCCGGATCGCGCGGCGGTGATTCGCGCCGAGCTGGGCGGTTCGCTGGTGCAGACCTTTGCCGAGAAAGGGCAATCGGTCGCGCGCGGACAAGTGCTGGCGCGCATCGAAGATTCTTCCCTGCGCGAGGCCGTACTGTCGGCGCGTTCGGCGGTGCGAACGGCAGAGCAGTCGCTCCAGGTTGCGAAGCGCAATGCCGAGCGGGCGCAGGCGCTGGCCCAGGCGGGCGCGATGTCGGACCGTGATCTGGAGCAGGCGCGGTGGAACGTGACCAACGCGGAATCGCAGCTGGCGGACGCGGCCGCGCGCTGCTCGCTGGCCGAGAGGCAGCTGTCCAATACGCAGGTGCGCGCGCCGTTCAACGGCATCGTGGCAGAGAAACCGGCAAGTCCCGGAGATGTCGTATCCCCGGGCACGCCGCTCTTCACGATCGTGGATCCGACCCGCATGAAGCTGGAAGCTGCCGTGCCGGCGGCGCAGATCGGTGCGGTCCGCATTGGCGCACCGGTGCAGTTCACGGTGCAGGGTTATCCGGGCCGCGTGTTCACGGGGCGCGTCGAGCGCGTGAGTCCGGCGGCAGATCCGGCCACGCGCCAGGTCGGTGTATACATCGCGATTCCGAACAGTGGCGGCTCGCTGGTCGGCGGACTGTTCGCCGAGGGCCGCATCGGCAGTGAGCGGCGCGGCGCGCTGGTCGCTCCACTGAACGCGGTGGACCTGACCGGCCCGACCGCATCGGTCGTGAAGCTCGAGAACGGCAAGGTCGAACGCGTCGAAGTGCGAGTCGGTGTGCGTGATGACGAGAATGAACGCATCGAGATCGTGAATGGAGCCGTCGCCGGCGATACCCTGCTGATCGGCGCGGCGCAGGGCATTAGTATCGGCTCACTGGTAAAAGTGCAGGCGCTCGAAACGCCGGTCACCCGACGGTAGCTCTGAAGCCGTACCGGAAAACAGGCCTCAAGGCTGCAGGACTGCTTCAGAACAGCTGGGAAAGCGAGCACATGTTCATTTCGGATTTCGCCATCAAGAAACCGATCGTCACAATCGTGACGATGGTCGCGCTGGTTGCATTCGGTGGTTACGCTCTGACAAACCTGGAGACCGATGAGTTTCCGGACATCGCACAGCCGATCGTAACGGTATCGATCCCCTATCCAGGCGCCTCGCCCGATGTGGTCGAGCGTGAAGTCATCGATCGCATCGAAGAAGCGATATCCGGCATCAACGGCGTGGATCGCATGCAGTCGACCTCGATGGACGGGTTCGGCAGCATCATGGTCATGTTCGTGTTCGAGAAAGGCGTCGAGCAGGCATCGCAGGATGTACGCGACGCAGTGGCGCTGGTGCGTGGTGAGCTGCCGCTCGAAATCGAAGAGCCGATCATTGGCCGCTTCGACTTTGCCGACGAGCCGATCCTTTCGCTCACGCTGTCATCGCCCACGCTCACGCAGGCGCAGCTCACCAGTCTGGCCGATCCCGGCATCACGCGTGAGCTGCGATCGCTCTCGGGTGTTGCCGAAGTGCGCCTGATCGGCGGCGCCGAACGCGAGCTGACGGTCCAGCTGCGACCGGGCGATCTGATGGCGGCCGGCGTTTCGGTGGACCAGGTAGTGAATGCGCTGCGCTCGCAGAACCTGGCCGTACCGGTGGGCAGCGTGGAAGGCGCAATCGACGAAAAGACGATTCGCCTGCAGGGCCGTCTGAATACGCCCGACCAGTTCCTGCAGCTCGTGGTGGCCGAACGCAACGGCCAGATCATTCGGCTGGGCCAGGTCGCGGATGTACGGGATGGCTCCGAGGAAGCGCGCACCATGGCGCTTTTCAACGGCAGGCCCGCCATCGGCATTGATGTACGGCGCACCAAGGGTTACAGCACGACCACAGTCGCGGATCGTGTGAAGGAGAAGGTGACCGAGATCCAGGCCAGGCTGCCGGCCTCGGCCAAACTCGACATCGTGCGTGATGCGGGTGAACGGGTCGAGAATTCGGTCAGGAATGTGGAAGAAGCACTGATCGAAGGTGCGCTGCTCACCGTGCTCGTGGTCTTCCTGTTCCTGAATTCCTGGCGATCCACGGTCATCACCGGCCTCGCGCTGCCGGTCAGCGTGCTGGCGGCTTTCATTGCGGTCAATGCGTTCGGGTTCACGCTCAACACGATGTCGCTGCTGGGTCTCACGCTGGCGATCGGCATTCTGATCGACGACGCCATTGTGGTTCGAGAAAACATCGTGAGACATATCGAGATGGGTGAAGACCACTACACCGCATCGCGGAAAGGCACGGATGAGATCGGGTTGGCTGTAGCGGCCACCACGTTCTCGATCGTGGCCGTGTTCATCCCGATTGCGTTCATGTACGGTGAAGCCGGTCAGTGGTTCAAGCCGTTTGCTCTGACGATCGCGTGCGCAGTGCTGGTGTCGTTGTTCGTATCGTTTTCACTGGACCCGATGTTGTCCGCGTACTGGGCGGATCCACAGACCGAGGCACACGAGCGCCGCAATCCGATCGCTCGCGCACTGGATCGCTTCAACACCTGGTTCGACCATCAGGCCGAAAAGTACAAGCGCGTGATTGCGTGGGCGCTGGATCATCGATTGGCCATGGCCATGCTGGCGATCGGTTCGCTGTTCGCCGCGCTGGCGATTCCGGCCGTGGGTGTGCTGGGCGCTCTGGTTGTACTCGGCGCAGTGATCGTCGCCTTCAGGGTCTGGGGCCTGTCGGGCAAGTGGTTCCGGGCAGTGCCGGATTTCGTGATTGCCCGCCCATTCGGCGGGAGTACCAGTACCACGGCGCGGATCGCGCGCGGATTCTCGTCCGTGATCGCCGCGCTGCTGCGGGTTGGTGCCGGCCTCGCGGTTGCGCTGGCCGTCATGATGCTGGTTCGATTCGTTCCGGTGGTCGGCAAGGTTGGCGGTGGCTTCGTACCGGTGAGCGATCGCAGTGAGGTCACGGTCAACGTCGAGACGCCGCCCGGGTCGAACCTGGCCTACACGCGTCTCAAGACGGAAGAGATCGCGCGCATCATTCGCGCGCATCCCGAAATTCGTTACACCTACACAACCGTGGGCTCGCGCTCGTCAACCGGAACCGGCGGCTCCGCCGATGCGGCGAGCATCTACGTGCGCATGATTCCCAAGGCGGATCGCAGCCTGAGCCAGGATGAATTCGGCGCGATCCTGCGCAAGGAAGTGCAGCGCATGGGCGGTGCCAAGGCGTACGTGTTCACCAGCGGCTTTGGCGGCGATTTCAAGCAGATCCAGCTGGAGGTGCGAGGCCCCGATGCCAATCGCATCACGGAAATCGCGCAGGGCCTGGCCAATGAAGTGAAGACCATTCCGGGCGCGGTCGATGTCGGGTTGTCCACCCGCGGTCAGAAACCGGAGCTCAACGTAAACATCAATCGCGGTGTGGCCGGACACCTGGGCATCACGACCGGCCAGATTGCGATGGCTCTGCGACCTGCATTTGCCGGTGTCGATGCCGGTGACTGGATCGACCCGAGTGGTGAGACGCGCGATGTGGTCGTGCGACTGGCACCGGAAGCGCGCCGCCGCGCGGCCGACATCCGCAACCTGCCGCTGGTCCTGCCGCGTGGCGGACCGGGCGGCGGTCCTGCCGTCATTTCCCTCGATCAGATAGCGACCGTGACCGAGAGTGTCGGTCCCGCGCAGATCGACCATCTCGACCGCGAGAAGGTGGTCATTGTCGGCGCCAACACGCAGGGCCGCTCACTGGGCGAGGTCTCCGGTGACATCCAGGCGAAGATCGCGGCGATTCGCACACCGCCCGGTTATCGCATCACGCAGGGTGGTGAAGTCGCCGATCAGGCCGAGCTGTTCGGCCGCATCTTCGCGGCGCTCGGCTTTGCCGTGCTGCTGATGTACCTGGTGCTGGTGATGCAGTTCGGATCGTTCGTCGATCCGCTGGCGATCATGATGTCGCTGCCGCTTTCGCTGATTGGTGTCGTGCTCGCACTGCTTATCACCAACGATACGCTCAACATCATGAGCATGATCGGCATCATCCTGCTGATGGGCATCGTTGCCAAGAACGCCATCCTGCTGATCGACTTTGCGAAGTGGGGGCGGGAGCGCGGCATGTCCCGTCGCGATGCACTGATCGAAGCCGGACGCATCCGCCTGCGACCGATCATGATGACGACCTTCGCGCTGATTGCCGGCATGATCCCGGTCGCGCTGGGTCTGGGCGAGGGCGCGGATTTCCGCGCGCCACTCGGCCGCGCCATCATTGGCGGCGTGATTACATCCACCGTGCTGACACTCGTGGTGATTCCCACCGTCTACGAGATCCTGGACGAGTGGAAGGAGTGGGCAATTGGACGGTTCACGAAGCGGGCGCCGCACGGCAGTACGGAAATGGTGCCGGAAGCCGGGGACTAGGGGCTACGAATCAAGGAAGAGGATGAGGGTGTGGGGAAGGGGAAGGGCTCGAGGGAAGGGGAGGGAGAGGGAAGGTGACAGCACAATCTGCCCTAGTCCTAGTCCTCAGTCCTACACCTAGTCCTTCGGCCTTCCTCCTCCTCGCCAGCCAGTAATATCCTTCCCCTCCACCTCATCCTCTTCCTTAATTCTTTAACGCAACGATTGGATCAACCCGTGCCGCCCTCCTCGCGGGTATGTACCCGGCCAATAAGGCCGCCAAAGCAAGTACCGTGGCCGCAATCACAAACGTGAGCGGATCGAACCGGCTCACTCCGTAGAGCATGGATGTGAGCCCGCGCGTCGCGATTGCTGATATGGCAAACCCTGCGATGATGCCGGCTGCGGAAACGAACATTGCGCGGCCGACAATCAAGCGCATGACATCGCTGGTACCCGCGCCGAGCGCAACGCGCAGACCGATCTCGGGCACGCGTTGCGCGACCAGTACACTGGTCACGCCGTACACGCCGATGCCGGCGAGTAACACGGCCAGAGCAGCGAACAGGCCGACCAGTGTACCAGCGATTCGCTGCGGGCCGACCGCAACCGACATCATCGATTCCATTGTACTGAGCGACAAAATAGGCAACTGCGGGTCCAGTGATCGCACGGCGGCGCGTACTGCCTCTTCGATGCCGGCAACGTTGCCCCGAGCTTTCACGTGGGGCAGCAATCCGCCGAACTGCTGCTCGGCAGGGAGATAGAAGTACGGGCGCGGTGCCTCATCGATCTGCCAGTACTTGCCGTTGCGCGCCACACCTACCACCTGCAGCAGCGTCCGGCCCATCGACATCTGTTTGCCAACGGGGTCCTGTCCCGGCCAGAAGCGATTGGCAAAGGTCTCGTTCACGATCACAACCAGGGGCGCACCTGGTCGGTCCGCATCGCTGAACGCGCGGCCCTTGGCGATGGACAGTCGCATGGTCGAGAAGTAATTCGCGCTCACAATGTTGAACGGGAATTCCATGTCTTCGCCGGGCTGCGGCGTGTATCCGTCGATGCGTACGCCCCGGCGGCCGCCGGGATGCGCCAGCGGAACGCGGCGGGCCAGCGTGACCGCTTCGACGCCGGGCACGGCTTCCATCTGCTCGCGAAATGCGCGATGGAATTCGCGGCTCTTCGCTTCGTCGTAACCCTGCGTCTCCAGATCGAGCAGCGCGACGACCGTGTTGCTCGGGTCGAACCCTGCATCGACCTCCGATGCATTGCGGATCGTGCGCACGAGCAATCCAGCGCCCACCGTCAATACCAGTGCGATCGCGATCTGGGCGGCGACCAGGCCATCGCGCAGACGACCGCGCTGGCGGCTGTGTCCGAGGGTGCGCTCGCCTTTGAGCATGCCAGTCAAACTCGCCTGGCTGGTCT
Source organism: Gemmatimonadota bacterium (assembly GCA_040902615.1). Lineage (GTDB taxonomy): Bacteria > Gemmatimonadota > Gemmatimonadetes > Longimicrobiales > RSA9 > JBBDWZ01. The sequence continues at coordinate 12,695 of JBBDWZ010000236.1, forward strand.
GCCAGGCCGGTGCAAAGCCAAAGAGCAAGCCAGTCGCCAGCGAGATCAGCGCAGTGAAGATCAGCACGCGTCCATCGGTCGAGACATCGAAGTCGAGTGGCAATCCATTGGCGGGCCGCCAGCTGGCGATCAGGTCGGCGGACCAGAGCGCCAGCAGCATCCCGAACACGCCGCCGGCCACGGCCAGCAACAGGCTCTCGAACAGCAGCTGCCGGATCACGACGAGGCGGCGCGCACCCAGAGAGAACCGGATCGCGATTTCGCGCTCGCGTGCGGATGCGCGCGCCAGCAGCAGGTTAGCGATGTTGGCACAGCAGATCAGCAGAACGAACGCGACGGCTCCGAGCAGCACTGCGGCCAGTGTGATTACGGTGCCGCGCTGGTCGGGCGGAACCCGCGCATCGCGTTCGGAGAGTACGCTGAGTGTGCGGCCGGCTCCGGTTACATCGCGCCACATATCGGGATATGCCTGGAACAGGTTGCGCTGCAGCACGTGCAGGCGCGCCTGGGCGGCGGTCACGCTTACGGCAGGCTGCAGCCGCGCGAAGACATTCCAGCCACGTGAGTCCCGGTTACTCACATCACCGTCGATGTAAGTCGAAGCGTGTATGGGCAGCCACGCCTCGACCCGCACGCCCGCTGTAATACCGGCAAAACGCGGTGCGGCAACTCCGATCACGGTGAACGGACGTCCGTTGACGGCAACCGTGCTGCCGATCAGGGCGGCCTGACCGCCGAATTGGGTGCGCCAGACCGACTCACTGAGCACGACTACCGCCTCCGCCGAGTCGGCCGGCGTGAACAACCGTCCGGCCGCAGGCTGCGCACCAACCAGCTGGAAGTAGTTGCCCGATACGATCTCGGCATTGAGCCGGGCGAGCTGCGTACCACGCGCGACATTGACCGGTTGCGTGCTCAAAGCCGAAACACTGCTGAACACATCGCGCTGGAGAGCGAAGTCCTGATAGTCCGGATAGGACGAACTGCGGTACAGCGGGCCGCTGAAATCACTGGTGAAGATGGCGACCAGCCGATCCGGATCGCTGACACCCTTCGGCGGCTTGAGCAGAACGCCATTGATGACGGAGAAGATGGCGGTGTTCGCCCCGATGCCCAGCCCGAGCGTGGCAATGGCGATGAGCGCAAAACCGGGCGCCCGGAGCAGCCGGCGCAGCGAATAGCGAATGTCCTGGAGCAGTGCGTCCATGGGCCCTCGATGGGGATAGTCGAGGGCCTTCAGGTGGAAGGCCTATGCCGCGGCTAAGTGGTTGTGGTTACAGGGCCGGCCGTCCAGAAAGTGACCGTTTCCGGGACGGCATTTGCCGCTACCGAATATCGCCATGAGCACGCAATCGAATCAGCCGCTCCACGCTGGGCGTTTCGGCATAGAGCTGTTTGACCCGCCGCACGTAGCTCACGGTGACGCCATGATCGCGCAGCCTGATGTAATCCGAGATCGGCAAGCGATCGTATCCCAATTCCCGCAAATCGCGGATGAACTGGGTGGTGACGCCGTGGTCCCTGGCCCGAATCAACTGCTCATGGCTCAGTCGCTGGCCCAGCGCGTTCATTTCGCGGATGAACTCGGCAGAAACGCCATGATCCCTGGAGCGAATCAATTCCTCGTGCGAGAGCTCGTGACCGAGTTGCCGCATCGCCGCAGCGAACTCCGGGCTCACACCATGGTCTCTCGAGCGAATCAGCTGCTCGAGACTCAGCCGGAACCCGGCGTCGCGCATCCCCTCGGCGAAGTTTGCGGTGACACCGTGATCGCGTGCGCGCACGTATTCGCTCGATCGCAGACCGCGGAATCCCAGATCGGCCAGCTGCTGCACATGGCGCGGGCCCGCACCGTGGTTGATCATGTTGACCAGGTCCCGGGTATCGATCTGGTCGCTCACCTGGGCTTGCAGCTGTCGAACGCCGCTGATGGTCAGGTCTTCGAGCGCAAACACGAAGAGATTGGAGTCGGTCAGGTCGTCAAAGCCGAGCCGCCCCAGCTCACCGCGAAAGCCAGCATCCGATACGAACTCGAAGCTGCCCGCGGCCCGCTCGGAATCACCGCGCCCTTCGAACCTGAATGTGCCCGCTGCGCGGCGCAGCGTGAACTGCATTCGCCCGCCTGACCGATCGATGCGACCCAGATCCCTTACCTCGAGCGTTCGCCCATAATTCGACCAGCCCTGCCGGTACCGTCCGGTCTCCAGATCGGTTCGAAAGTTGATGTGGACGCGCTCGTCATCGAATTGCGCAT
>JBBDWZ010000237.1:0-14923 GCA_040902615.1 Gemmatimonadota bacterium
AGCGGAATCAGTGGCCGCATTGAACCGGAATCGGTGGCCGGCTTAGGCCGGAATTCGCACGTTTGTTGGAGATGACTCATCGAGCGCACGAGCCGCAGACGCGCCAGCTTGTCCGGGAATCTGCTGTTCACAGGCACCGCGTTCTGGCCGCCTCTCTGGGTATACGCATCAAGGCTCTGGAGTCGACCGTCGAAGTCGATCCCCCGTTGGCTCAGCATGCTATGTCACGCACGGGGGAACTTATCGCGGTCACGGCCCGGCTTGAGGCCGAGCATGAGGGCCAGCTCACCGAGCGTGAGCTTTGGAGCGCGCGGGCGCGCGCATTGCTCGGCACTCGCTACCCTGAACAAGAGCTGAAGACGCTTCAATCAGTCAGCCAGCAAGTGTCGGCGCTCCAGTCACTCGTGGCGGAGGTCGCGAAAGAGGCAGAGCTTCGGCGCGCGAGAGCGCAAGCGGCGAAAGTGGAGACGAAGCTGGCTAAACTTCTAAAACCCCAACAGACATCTGAATGGGGACGTAATGCCTAGCTGACTCGGGCGCGATTTGACGCTCTTGCCCGCTAATGGCCATGACTGTCGGCGACGGCACCCAGACCACGACGCCCGGCCAATCAACGCCAGCATGCCGGTACCCCCTAGAGAACAACGTCGCCTCCCGAGTCCGGACGGCCGAGTTTGCTAACCCGCTTGGTTAGATCCTCGCGCCGGCGGCGTTCCTCGAGTCGATCGCGGACCGCTGTATCCCAATCGGGCGTCCCATCATCCTTCATGCGCAGCCTGATAACGGCGCCCTCCTTGCGGCAAGCCGACGGCAGAACGACTGCTGGCACGTCGAAAGTGCGGCCGTCGTCGGCCATTAGGACGATCTGGTCGGCCTCATGCCGGTCTACAACAACTACGATACCTTCGTCTGCGTCGGTCATTTCATCGACGCTCGCTTTTTGACGTGTGTTCGCACAGCCGTGCTCCCATCGGGACGCGCCGTGATTTCGATGCCGCCATCGCGATCGGTTCGGTAAAGCCGCGCCCCACCGGCAGTCCAGATACGTTCGATTTCTGGCGACGGGTGCCCATAGCTGTTTCCGGCGCTAACGGAGATCAAGGCAATAGCGGGAGCGGATTGTTGGACGAGCTGCGCTGTAGTCCCGTTCTCGGACCCATGGTGGGGTACTTTAACAAGGGCCACTCGTGGGACGGCGCCGACCCGAAGCCATACGCTGAGTTCCGGTCGCTCTGAATCACCCGTGTAGAGAGCCCGGAATTGTCCATACTCAATCACGATCCCAACCGAGTTGTTGTTCTGAGACAAGTCGACCTGCGGCGGAGCGAGAATACTGACCCTAACGGATCCGATTGTGATCGAGCGTTCCATGGCCCGGAGGTATCGAAGCCCAGGTTCTCTCTCCACTGCCTCGAGCGTGCGGCGATAGATCGCCGTTGTATGCGGCAACCCGTTGTCTGACGTACGCACGCACGGCGAACGCAGCGAAGACGGCCGGCATGCCGCCAATGTGGTCTGCATGATTGTGAGATGCAATGACGAGATCGATAGGTCTACACCCTCGCTGCAGAAGATCGGCCACATTATTTGCATCAGGTCCGGCGTCAATAAGAATCCACCTGCCCTCAGGCGTAGTGATAAGTGCGGCATCACCTTGCCCTACGTCAAACTGATTGACACGAAGGTGAGGCGGGGCCGATGGGCCCGCTTGGGAACGTGCTTGCGCTTGTGTCCCGCTAGTCGCCGCGAGAAACAGGATGATGCACATTGTCGGACGAACGGCCCCTCGTCTCCCAGCAGGCGCGAATACCCTTTCGCTGTTGAACTGGATTCGGCTGAGCACCCACTTCCTCAATCATCGCCCATCGATTCTCATGAGCCCAAGGCCGCACAAGCACGCCCTAAGCAATTGCCGGGACCCCACAAGACGAATCATCATGTTCCCTGACTCCACATCGTCACCCGATTGCGGCAACGGCGACTCCCGCCTTTGCGCGCAACCCACTCCCCAATTCCGAGATCGACACAGATCACATTTTGTCGACTACGCGATTGTTTTCTCCAGCCATTCTTTGGCCTCTTCTTCGTAGTAGTACACTTCAAGCTCATGGTAGAAGTCTGATTCGACTGTAACGAACTCGAAGCCCGATTGCGGATCGACGCCGGTGCATGCCGCGCCGTCGCGGACGCACCGCCATCCGGCGCGTGCGTCAGCTCGGGATTGTAGTCCAGTCCGTGTTCGGCATGAACTCCAGTTCGTTCGCGTCCCGACGCGCACGACCGTTAGCGCCAGCACTCAAGTAAAACCGTGAACAACTTTGCACTCTCGCCGACATCGGCGGCTGACAATCCCGTGCCTGACGTCGATGTTGCATACTGCACTCCAACAGCATCCAACAATATTCGAGCAACTGAAGCGTTTAAAGCAAAGTTAATGTTTTGGGGAATGTCTCCAGTCACTCTCGCCAGCCTCAGAGCATCCAGCTTCGATGTTACAATCCCAACCACATTGCCGCTCGCATCGAGCAATGGACCTCCGCTGTTCCCTGGTTGAACTGGTGCAGTGATTTGTAGAAACCGCAAATCGTCGCGAATGCCAGCTAACGCACTGACGCTACCCGTCGTTACATTTGCTTCGCTCGCAAGGACACCTGTGAGTGGAAATCCGACTACGATGACACCGTCGCCAGCGCGAATGCCGCGCCCTTCCCGGAATTTGGCTGCGCGCCCCACAGGACCCGCGCTTTTTAGAATTGCCAAATCATTTTCATTATCGGCGCGAACGATACGAAGCTGTTCTGGATTGCCACGGATGCGTATGGTCGAGCACTGGTGCACAACATGGGCGTTTGTAAGAAGATGGCCACCGGTATCCACATAAAAGCCGGTGCCAGTTCCGGCAATTGTCGGAGCACCAGTAGATCGAGGAACGACCGCGTTGCCTCCCATCACCTGCAAGCCTGGTAGACTTGTCGCTTGAGCAATCCCTCCTTGTCGACCTGTGTTTGGAAAAGCAGTGAGCGCGCGGGCGATGGCGCCGCTAATATCCTCATCCCTCGTCGTGACTCCCATGTGCTTTCCAGTGCCGGAATACACCGCTAGGCCGGTTGCTAGGTCAGCTATTGCACACGATACATGTGCAGAGCTGCCGGTCAGATCGTTTCCGGTGTGTCCAAGGTACTGGCAAGTGACAAGCAGGACGGACTTCGGTGGTACGCTTGCAGTGTTCATCTGTTCAACACGAGAGCCAAGAACGACCTGGTACCCTCGCTCGACAAGTAAGCGAGCTGCAACTTCAGGTTGAACTGAGTTCGCCGAAATTACCGCGTAGGGATATGTGTTGGGTTCTAGCAAGGTATGCATACTGCCACGCGCAGACCCGCAGGCTCCTGCGAAGCCGCATATCACGAGGAGTGCCAACATTCCGCGTTTCTGGCGTCGTCGATGTGTAGTCATTGGTTTCTCTGGTGGTCGATCAGGATGTCTCCCCGATACTGGAATCGCGAATGTTCTTCAAGTGGCCGACCACCGGATTTCATTCAATACGCTTTCCCCATATTCCAAATGACCACGAATCGGCCGCTCACGCAACGAAGTACCTGTGCGCCGATTGTGCAGACCCCCGGCGGAACGTGACCCTAAAAAAACAACACCCGGAGCGAAAAACCGCCTCGGGTGTCGTTGAATCGCAAAGTGAACAGAACGAACTACCGAATCCCCGCCCTCACCCCACCCAGCCCAACATCCTGCCAGAACTGCGCGGGCAGCTTCCGCTCGCGCGGGTAGATCTCATCCAGCGTCTCGGCATTATAAACGCGGCCATTCTTCACCACGTATCGCAACGCCGTCGTATTGCGCAGGTCCGCCAGCGGATCGCGATCGAGGACCAGGATATCCGCAAACTTGCCCGCCTCGATCGTGCCAATGTCAGACGCCATGCCGATCGCTTCCGCACCAAAGATCGTAGCGGTGCGCAATGCATCATGCGTGGACAGACCACCCGAGCCCATCGACCACAACTCCCAGTGGTAGCCCAGACCCTGGAACTGACCATGGCTGCCAACGGCTGCTCTACCACCCTTCTCGACCAGGTTCTTGATGAAGCCCGCGTGCGTCTTGTGCACGTATTCCTCATCCAGGAACCAGCCTGCAGGACCGGGTGAGCCGCCTGAGCCAGTACCACGACGGCGTGTCTTCCAGTCCAGGTGCTCTTCCGGCATGAAGCGGCGCACCTTCGCGTTCTCGTGCGGGTTCTCGTGCGTGTAGAACCAGTTCTCGCCGAATGGACCACCGTACGACACCAGCAACGTAGGGGAATTGGTGGTCTGGCTCGCCTTGAACAGCTCGACCACATCATCCTGGATACCGGCGATCGGCAGTGAGTGCTCGATGCCGCTGTAGCCATCCAGCGCATGGGTCAGCTCGAGCTTGTAATCGAGTCCGCCTTCCGTGGTCGGCATGAGCTCCAGCTCTTTCGCGGCCTGGATGATCCACTGCCGCTGCTGGCGATTGCCGGTCATGTACATCTTCAACGTCTTGGTGTCGTAATAGGTCGCGTAGCGCTTCAACAGTGTCCTGGCATGCTCCAGATTCCGGATCGCCTCGCCGCTGCCCAGGCCTGGGCCCGTCGAGTAAATCCGCGGGCCGATCATGCCACCGGTCTCCGTGCGATCCTGATAACTCAGGATGTCGGTCGACCCGGTCTGCGGATCGCGTGTGGTGGTCACACCATAGGCGAGGTTGGTGAGATACTGCCACGCCTGGCTGGGATGGATTTCCGGGAGTAGCCACTGCGCATGGTAGTGCGTGTCGACAAAGCCCGGTATCAGCGTCTTGCCGGTCACATCGATTACGCGCGCGTCGGCTGGCGCTTTCACCGAGTCGCGTGAGCCAACCGCTACAATGCGATTGTCCTTCACGTAGACATCGGCGTTCTCGATGATCTCCTTGCCCTTCATGGTCAGCACACGACCGCCTCGCAGGACATAACTGCCTCGAGGTATATCGCGGGCCATGGTGACGAGGATGCGCTGCTCCTTGGGCTTGTAGCCGCGCACACTGTCACCCTTGATCGTGTCCAGGCCCATGCGTACGGAATCGGCCTTGGCCTTGATCGAGTCGGCGCGTACGCGCAGCGTCTCCATGTTGGTCAGCACGGAATCGGCGCGCAGCTTGACACTGTCGGCACGCAATCCGTTCAAGCGATTCTTGAGCGAATCGGGCACCGGCAGCTTGGCCTTGGTCAAGCTGTCGACCCGCACACGCACGGCCTTGAGTGTGTCCAGCATCGCCTTGACGATGATGGCCGTGTCCTTCTTGGCGCTGATGAAGGCCTTGGTGCTGTCTTCAATGAACTTCACGCGCGATAGGTCGTAAGTGACGAACGCGTTGCCGATCGCCCAGTGCACCTTGGTGCCATCCGCGGTGAATGCGGGGAACTCGCCGCCGATGTCGGTCAGCTTGCGCATCGGCACGGGGCCGGCTGCGACTTGACCGAGGTTCACCACCGGCGCGGGACCGACCACGTTGGGGATCTGCACGGCGAAGATGTCGTTACCGTTCTGCGCCAGCGCCCACTCACCCTTGGGCGCGATGATGACCAGGCCAGCCTGCGGCCCGGGCGGTGCACCTTCCGCGGGATGCGGCTGCGGATCGAGATCCTGCTTCGCGATCGGGAAGATCCGGCGCGGCAATACCTCGGGCTCTTCCCCATGAATGTTCACACCAAAACCACTCGGCGGCGCGATCACGCGCAGGTGCACCTTCGTATCGGTGCCATCCCACTTGAACGAGACCAGGCCTTCGATCGGGCTGTACGCGTAAATGCGATTCGGCTCGTCGGCGCGGAAGTGCATGACATCGCGCGTACCACTCGGTGCGATGTTGTTGATGGCACCACCTTCGGCGGCGATCCACACGAACTGGCCACCAATGCCGCCGCCGAGTCCACCGCCCGCCGCTTCCTTCAGGTCACGCGCAGGTCCGCGCGATGCGACGATGCGCTTGCTGTCCGGCGTCCAGGCGAGGTTGTAGTAGAGCGCGGGCAGCTGCGTGAGCTGCACCGGCCGCGCGGGACCACTCACCGGCGCCTTCATGATGTGACCGCCGTTGGCTTCGTCCCACGTGATGTAGGCCAGCCACTTTCCATCGGGTGACCATGACGCGTGGAACTCGCCGACGTCCGCTTGCGATATGCGGCGCGGCGTGCCGTTCGGCATTTCCTTTACCCACATGCGATCGAATGCCGTGAAGGCGATGCTCTTGCCATCTGGTGAGCTCACGGGGTTACGGATCTGCTTGGCCGTAACCATCGCGGTCGTGTCCATCTTGTACGCGAATTTCACTTCCGGACCGACATCGATCTTTACATCGGCACTCCACGCGATCTTGCTGACTGCGCTCTTGTCCATCGGTACGCGATGGATCTCGCCGTTGAACGCGATGATGATCGCCTTCGAGTCCGGGGTGAAGCTGTAACCGGGCAGCACATCCAGCGGTGCACGGCTTTCCTGGTCGTCACGCTGCACCGGGTGGATCAGCCATTCCTCTTCCCCGCTCTCGAGATCGCGCTTGCGGAGCCCGGTGTCGGCGCCTTCACGCGATCCATAGACCAGCCACTTGCCATCCGGCGATACCGCGGGCCTGAACGCCGAGCCGTAGCGATTGCTGACCATGGTCGATGTGCCGGTCTCGCGATCGTAGCGGTACAGCTGGTACTGCGGGAACTGTGCGTTATACGTCCAGTCGCCGTTGCGGCCGCTGTAGTAGATGTAGCGGCCATCCGGACTCCAGGCCGCACCAATCGTCTTCTGCGCTGCCGGAATCCGCGCCATCGGCAACGGCTGACGACCATCCACGTGCATGAACTGCAGCTTGGCCGCGCCACCGAGACCGGCGCTCCTGCTCACTACCATCCACTGCCCATCCGGCGACCACTCGGGACTGACATACAGGCTCGCATTGCCCTGGGTGATCTGGATGGTGTCCTTGGTATCCAGCGATAACGTCCAGACGTTGTCACCACCACTCTTGTCCGAGACGAACACCACCTTCTTGCCGTCTGGACTGAAGCGCGGCTGCGCATCGAATGCCATACCACTGGTGATGCGTTTGGCTTTGCCACCCTCGATCGGCATGGTGTACAGGTCACCGAGCAGATCGAATACGATCTGTTTGCCATCCGGCGAAACATCCAGTGACATCCAAGTCGCCTTGGTGGCAGTAAACTCCGCTTTGCGGGCGGCTGCCAGCGGTAAAGGTGCTGGTGGAGCACCTCTGCCACCTGGCGGCGTTGGCGCCTGGGCTGTCGTGGGTTGCAATGCGCCACTCAGTCCGACTATCGCTAACGCAGCTAACGCCGATCGCAGCTGGCGAGTTGGGAATAGGGAATGGGGAATAAGGAATGGGGAATGGGGATGGCTCTTCCCCGATCCCGTATTTCCGTATTCCTTATTCCCTATTCCATATTCCCTATTCCCAAGACCGGGTGCGCCACAACGCATGTTCCCGCGCACACCAGGCGCATTAACTACCGTTGACCTCATCGCGCGTGTCATCGCGCACCTCCCTTCCCGTTACTCGACCCATTCGGCGCGGTGTGTCTCCATGCCTCGTCCACCGCTGGTCTTGCACGAGGATAAATTTCAGACAGCGTATTGCCGTCGTACAAACGACCGTTCTTCATCACGTATTGGATCGTATTTGTATTGCGAATGTTCTCGAGCGGATTGCCGTTCATCACGATGAAGTCGGCGAGTTTGCCACCTTCGATCGAGCCGAGGTCTTTGCCAAGGCCGATCGCTTCCGCACCGAGAATCGTTGCGGTGCGCAGTGCGTCATGATTGCTCATGCCGCCGCTCTGCATCGCCCAGAGCTCCCAGTGATAACCGAGTCCCTGGAACTGGCCGTGGCTGCCGACACCCGCGCGGCCGCCAGCTTCCACCAGGTCCTTGATCCATGCGGAGTGCCGCTTGAACATGTACTCGTCCTCGTGGAACCAGCCGCCCGGTCCGGGTGACACGACTGAATTCCGGCGACGTGCCTTGTAGGCGATTTCTTCCGCGGGCACGAAGTATTTTACCTTCGCATCGCCGACCACGTTTTCGTGCGTGTAGAAATAGTTCTCGGCCCACGGCCCGCCGTAGCTGACCACCAGCGTCGGCGTGTTGGTGGTCTGCGAGGTCTTGAACAGCTCGACCACATCGTTGTAGGCCGGGATGATCGGCATGGTGTGCTCGACACCCGGGTAGCCGTCCATCGCATGGGTCATGTTCAGGCGATAGTCGAGTCCGCCCTCGGTGGTCGGCATCAGCTTGAGCTCGCGCGCGGCCATGATCAGCCACTGGCGCTGCTGGCGATTGCCGGCCAGGTACATCTTGAAGGTCTTGGTGTCGTAGTAGTCGCTGTAACGGCGCAGTGCGTTCCGCGCATCATCCAGGCTGCGCACGTTGGTCTCGAAGAACACGCCGGGGCCGGTCGAGTAAATGCGCGGTCCGGGAATTTCGCCCGCCTCCACGCGATCGCCGTAGGTCAGCACGTCGGTGGTTGCAGTCTGCGGGTCGCGCGATGTGGTCACACCCCACGCCAGGTTGGCCTGGTAGATCCATGGCCGCGACCAGTGCAGTCCCCACAGGTTCCACATGTGCGCATGTGTATCGACGAAGCCCGGCACGATGGTTTTGCCGGTGACATCGATCACGCGCGCACCCGCGGGCTCCTGGGCGCGCGGGCCCACACTCACGATGCGGTTGTTGCGTACGACCACGTCCGCGTTCTCGATGACTTCACGAGCGCGCATGGTGACGACTCGCGCACCGCGCAGGACGACAGTGCCCTGCGGCATATCGCGAGTGGCGTTGACTGTGATACGGCGCTCTTCCGGACGATAGGTGGCGCGTGCGCGCGCAATCGAGTCGGCGCCGATCGCACGGAGCGAATCCTCGATCACTTCGGCGCGGTCCACGCGGTATGACACGAATGCGTTGCCGATCGACCAGTGAGCGGTCCTGCCATCGGCGCTCCAGGTCGCGAACTCGCCGCCGATGTCAGACAACTTTCGGATCGGCATCTGCGCGCTGTCCGGCCGTGACAGTGTGATCAGCGGTGCGGCCGCACCGGTCTTCACGACCGTAACGGTATAGACCTGGCCGTTGGCAACTGCCAGGGCCTGATCGCCGCGCGGCGACATCAGGACCAGCTCGGCCGGTGCCTGCGGCGTTCCCGGCTCCCGCGCAGTGGTCCAATCCTTTGGCATCACCAGGTCCGACGTCTTGGATTGCTCGTAGAACGGCAGCTGCAGCGGATACTTCCAGTTCACGCGCACGTGCTGCTTGAGATCGGTATTGTCCCAGCGCGTCGAGACCAGCGAGAACGACGGCACCTGTCCAAGCGTAGGCAGCGACGGATCCGGCGCGACGAAGCCGTAGGTGTAAATGCGATCGTTGTCGGTTGCGGTGAAATGCGGCTTCTGGCGGCCGCCGCTCGGTCCAATCACAGTAAGTGGACCGCCGGTCGATGCCAGCCACACGAACTCGGCGCCGAGACCATCGCCAATGAACGGGTCGATCGATTCCTTGAGGTCACGCACGCTCGCTCGGATCGCGACGATGCGTTTGCCATCCGGGCTGAACGCGGGCTGCTGATAGTATCCCGAAATGCGCGTCAGCTTGATCGCTGCGCCACCGGTGGCGGGCACTTTCATGATGTGGCCTTCGCGATCGTCGTAGGTGACGAACGCGACACTGAGGCCATCGGGCGACCAGGCCGGGTAATACTCACCGACTTCCTGGTTGGTCAGACGCTTCGGTGCACCGCTCGGCAGATCGGCGACGTACAGTCGATCGAGTGCCGTGAACGCAACGCGCCTGCCGTCGGGTGACGGTACCGCATCGCGAATCTGGCGCGCAGTGAAAGTCGGTGTGTCTTCCACGCGATACTCGAACTTCACTTCCGGACCGACTGCAACCTCGACATCGGCGGTGAACGGAATCTTCGACGGCCCGGTGCCATCCACCGGGACGCGCCAAATCTCGCCGCCGTACGAAATCACGACGGCCTTCGAGTCCGGTGTGAACGAGTAGCCGGGCAGCACATCCATGGTGGCCAGCGACTCCATCTCATCGCGCTGGATTGGATACGCCAGCCACTTCTCTTCGCCCGTTGCGATCTCGCGGACGCGGAGACCGGTCTCGGCTTCCTGCCGCGTGCCATAAGTCAGCCACTTGCCGTCGGGCGAGACGGCAGGACGGAACGCGGAACCGTAGCGTGCGCTCAGTGTCGTGCGCGATCCGGTCTCGCGATCGTAGACACCAATCTGGAAGAGTGGGAAGATCGCGTTGTAGGTCCAGGAGCCGTTGCGCGCGGCGTAGTAGATGTAGCGGCTGTCATTGCCGAAGGCGGCGCCCAGCATGCGCATTCCCGGCGGCGCCGTACCCAGCTCCAAACCACGGCCACCCTTGGTGTGATACAGCCAGAGGTGTTCGAGGCCGGTCAGCGGATTCGATTTCGACACGACGATGTATTGGCCGTCGGGCGTCCACTCGGGCGACTGGAAGATGTTGTCGATGCCGGTCGTGAGCTGCTGCGGCAGCTCGCCATTCCGTCCGACAATCCAGACGTTGTCATCGCCGCTCCGATCGGACACGTACACGATGCGTTTGCCATCCGGACTGAAGCGCGGCTGCATGTCGTGGGCGAGGCCGTTGGTGATGCGGGTCGCCCTTCCGCCTGCTGCAGGCATCGTGTAAATGTCGCCCAGCAGGTCGAACACGATGTTCTGTCCATCCGGACTCAGGTCCAGTGACAGCCAGGTGCCTTTGCTGGTGGTGAAACGGGACCAGCGGGCGGGCTCGAGTGGCAGGCCGGTGGCTTCCGGTACGCCTGAGCTTTTTACTTGCTGCGCGCTCATCGGCGCGGCTACGCCGAACAATGCCAACGCAGCGACCCAGGCGCGAGGGGTCAGGGAGATACGCATGAACAGCTCCGATAGAATGGGGGCTGGAATGACTCGGTGCTCCTACGCACTACGCATTTCGATCGTTAGTTGCTTGGGCCCGGCCGGAGGTTGGGGATCGGCCGACGGATTAAGATAGCATGGCTGCCGCGCTTAGGGCACTGTCTGGGTCTAACGGCTGGCTTTTGAATGCGTAGTGCCAGGTAAACCGGCTGGGTGTCAGGGCTAACCGGCCTCCAGGGAAACCAACACCACGTGTTAGTTCCGAATGGTTTCCGCGGGTGCAATACGCAGGGCGCGTTGAAGCGGCACGGCCGTCCCGAGCACAGCGGCGCTCAGCATGAGGGCCGAGACCATGACCAGGTTCAGCGGATCCGTTGATTTTACCTGGTACAGCATGGATTCGAGCAGTCCGCTGGACAGCGTCGCACCCACGCCGACCAGCAGTCCGCCAAAAGGTCAGACGCAGCCCATCGCTGCTGACCAGGCGCACGACGTCGGCCGCGCGCGCGCCGAGTGTCCATGCGAACCCCGATCTCGCGACGCCGTTCGGCTACACTGGCCGCCATTACCGCGTAGATGCCGGCCAGCGCGAGTGCGAACGAAACGAGCGCGAACCTGCCGAGCAGGCAGCTCGGTCGATGGCCATGCTGCGGAAGTGGTTGGCGTGGCGCAGGCATCCAGCTCGCGAAGACTTGACGACCCGCCGCGGCCCCTGATGTGGCGGTCGCTGGCACGCAACCCAGTGTCGCGTACGACGGTCGTCGTTCGAGCCTCCGGCGATCCTCGTGCGCTGCTCTCCTCAGTGCGGCGCCCGATTCATCAAGAAGCGCCGGCCGTGCCGATTATCGGATTGCGAACGCTGGAGCAGCAGGTAGCGATTGCCTACTCCGTGGCCGAGAGTGGTGCGTTCTCCGCGCTCGCTTTCGCGGTGCTCGCAGCGATTCTCGCGGCTGCGGGGATCTTCGGCGTCGTATCATACTCCGCATCGCTGCGCGTCCGTGAAATCGGTATTCGCACTGCGCTCGGCGCCCGCAGTCCACAGGTATTGCGGCTCATCGTCGGCGATGGCTTGCGGCTGAGCGGCATTGGCGCGCTGCTCGGCGTGGCTGCAACCTTCGCGATGCCGAGCAGCATGTCTGCCATCCTGTATGGCGTTTCGCCGTATCTCGGCGGACGCCTGCTCGGCCGCGTCCTGGAGCGGACCAGGGACTACGCCGCAGCCGAAGCGAAATACCGATCGCTCTTGACCGGGTTTCCGGATAGCACAGCACTCGCGGCTGCCGTCCCGTAATCGTCAATCGTGCTCGTGGTCGTAGTCGTGCTCGTCCGTTAATTCGTTAATTCGTTCAACCCAATCTACCTTCAACCAGTTCTATTTTGTGCCCGACGCTGACGTGCTTCGCTTCACAGGCCCGTCGTTCCACCACCACAATGCCGGCAGTTCTTTGCGAGTTGGCCAGATCTGGGTGAGTGTATCGGCCTCGTAGAGCTCACCGTTCTTCATCACATAGCGGACGCTGTTGGTGTTGCGGATGTTCTCGAGCGGATTGCGGTCGAGCACGCTCAAGTCAGCCAGCTTGCCGACTTCGATCGAGCCCAGATCCTGCGCAAAGCCAATAATGCGCGCACCATCGATGGTGGCGGCTTTCAGGATCTCACGCGGCGTCATGCCGCCCATGGCGAGTCCCCACATTTCCCAGTGGTAGCCGAGACCCTGCAACTCACCATGACTGCCCACACCGACCAGTCCGCCGGCGCGCTGAATCCTGGCCGCGCCTTCCGCCACCTTCGGGAAGATGAACTCGTCTTCCTTCACCCAGCGTGAGCGGCGGCGTGTGAGCTGGTCGAGCCAGTTGTGCGGGTAGAAGCGGTTGAGCTTCACATCGTCGTGCACGTTTTCGCGGCTGAACCAGTACTCGTCGGCGATCGGGCCGCCGTAGGCAACCAGCAATGTCGGTGTGTACGCGGTCTTCGTGCGGGCATAGAGCTGGACCACATCGTCGTACAGCGGTGTCACCGGCAGTGTGTGCTCATTGCCATGGAAGCCGTCGATCGCATGCGTGATGTCCAACTTCATGTCACTGCCGCCTTCGGTGGTCGGCATGAGCCCCAGCTTCTTCGAGGCCATGACTACCCACTGCCGCTGCTGGCGGTTACCGACCATGTACGATTTGATGTTGGGCGTGCGGTAGTGCTCCTTGTAACGCTGCAGGTACGCTTCGACTTCTTCGTAGGTCTTGAAATCGTTGCGTGAGAAAACGCCGGGTCCGGTCATGAACGCCCGCTGTCCCACCGCCGCGCCGATCTCGACCAGGTCCTGATACGCGAAGTAGTCATTGGTCGAGGTCTGCACATCCAGGCCTGCGGTCACGCCATAAGCGAGGTTGGCCAGCAGGCTCCAGTTGTGCGGCTCGAGCACATCGTGTGTGCGGAACTCCCAGTGCGCATGCGTATCGACGAATCCGGGCACAATGAACTTGCCGGCCAGGTCATATTCGCGCGCGCCGCGTGGTGCGGTCACGGTTCCGGCCGCACCGACCGCCGCAATGCGATTGTCGGTCACCACGATGTCCGCGCGCTGCAGCACTTCGTCGCCTTTCATGGTGATGATGGTAGCGTTCTTGAGAACCACACTGCCGGTCGGCTTGGCGCGCGGAAAATCGATGTTCACATCGAATCGTTCGACACCGGCTTCCTGGTCCTTGAGCCGCCGTGCTGCGGCCGTGTCGCGGCGTGCAGTCGAATCGCCAGCCACGGTCGTATCGCGCCAGACGATGCTGTCGAATGGCCGGCGGAAGATGGTCGAGCCAATCGCCCAGTAGATCGTCCTGCCCTGGTCGGCCCAGCCGAAATAGTCAGCGCCGATGTCGGTGATCTTCTTGACCGGCACACCACCACCACCCACACCGAGCGATGGTGCTTCACCACCCGCCGGCGGCACGGCCATCACGTACAACTGGTTCTCGCTTGCGGCCAGCGCCCAGTTGCCATCGTTGCGCATGACCACGGCTTCCGCGGCGGGCGGCTGGGCCGCGCGCGGATTCGGTCGGCCGGTCACCTTGAGATGCGCGCGACGATCGGTGCCATCCAGCCGCATCGAGATGAGACCATCGCGCGAGTACACGTACACGCGATCGGGTTCACCCGAGAAATGCGGTGTACCCACACCGCGTGCCGGCACGATCATCGACACCGCACCGCCATTTGCGGGCACCCAGACCACATCGAGCGGGATGCGCAGCCCGCCGAACTCGGAGAAGGTCTGGTTGCGCATGAATGCATTTCCGCGCAACGCTACGACCTTGCTGTTGTCCGGTGAGAACACGAGATCGTGTAGAACGCGGGCGTGCTGGTGAGCCGCTGCGGCCGGCCGCGGCCATCCGCGCGCAGCTTCCAGATGTGTCCGCCGTCTGTAGTCCACGTGACGTATGCGATCCACTGGCCATCGGGCGACCACGCCGGCTGGAACTCCCAGTCATTCGAATCGGTGAGACGCTTGGCTGTGCCGCCGGGCAGATCCAGCGTGTAGAGCTTGGTCAGCACCGAGAAGACGACGCGTTTGCCGTCCGGTGCAAAGTGTGGTGTCTGCACAAGCCGCGCACGGACCGGCGTCTGGTCGACGCGATACGGTGCTTCGAGGTCAGGACCGATGCCGAGCTTCACATCAGCCTCGAACGGAATTTCGCGCGTGCGGCCAGTTTGCACATCGACTCGCTGGATCTTGCCGCCGAAGGAAACGATCAGCTCTTTGCCATCCGGTGTGAACGCATAGCCAGGCAGCAAATCGCGAGTTGCGCCAGACTCTTGTTCATCACGCTGAATCGGCCAGACCAGCCAGCGGTCCGCGCCGCTCTCCAGGTCGCGTACGCGCAGGCCAGTCTGCGCTTCGTGACGCGTGCCGTAAACGATCAACGTACCATCGGGCGAGATCGCAGGACGCACCGCACCCCACTCCGCCTGTGTGATTAC
>JBBDWZ010000238.1:0-14813 GCA_040902615.1 Gemmatimonadota bacterium
TGAGGCGAATTGGCGCGCCGGTGTCGAATCGCGCGTGTCTTTGCCTGGTTACGCCCGACAACGGGAACGCGCAGCCGATCGTTTCAAGGTACTCGGCCGCGCTTTGATCACGCCCTCACCGTCCGATGTGAATTGGCTGGAACTGCCGGACCGCTGGCACGCGTTGTACTACCTGCTGCGTCCATTGCGACTGGCGCTGCGCGGTTTACGATTGGAGTCGAAGGGTGGCTCAGCGGACCAGCTGACCGGCAATGATCTCATCGCCGAGCAATCGCGCGCTGAAGCCGCAGCTCTCCAGCAGGTCCCGGGTCGCGGGTAACTGCAGCGGCGAAAGCTGGAGCAGGATCCAGCCGCCGGGAGTGAGCACCTTCTTCGCTTGCGGCACCAGCCGGCGAAAGTAGCCCATTCCGTCGGCGTGTTCGTCGAGGAGTGCGGAGGGCGGCCCTCGATACTCACGTTGGTCGCCGCCAAACGCGACGTACGCTGCCGGCGCCAGCCAGGCCAGGTTTCCGGTAATCAGCTCCGCACTCGCTGGACCCACCTCTTGCAGAAGATCGCCCAGTCTGAACTCCGCATTGTTGCGCCGAAATCGACGCGCGTTCGCGCGCGCACATGCAACTGCGCGCGCCGAGCGATCGATGCCGATCACGTGTGCCGCCGGCCAGGCATGCGCCAGCGCCAGGGCAATGGCGCCGCTGCCGGTCCCAACGTCGATGACCCGGCGGGGAACGGGCGTGATCAACTGCTGCGCAGCATCGACCACCGCCCTGGTTCCCGGATGTGGCTTGAACACACCAACCGGGACCCAGAGCTGCATCCCCGCAAACGCCATTTCGTATTTGCGTGGGTGCGGCATTGCATTGAGCAGTGAATAGATCGGGAGAGCGACTCGGGAGCGCAGTCGAACCCCACGATATGGAGACAGCGCCGGCTTTCCGACCCAGAGTACGAGACCGCGCCGTTCCCAGCGCGTGGTCGTGCCCACCAACGTCTTTACGGACTCCAATTCTCCGCCGCGCCAGCCCGATTTCTTCAGGAGATGCTGCAGTCGCAAGCGGTCCGTAAAGCGCGCGGTCTCCAGCCAGGGCGCCTGAAACGGCGCGTCGATCACCGGTGGCGGAACTGTGATTTGTATCTCGATCCCGCGTGCCGCGGCCGCGCGCCGTACGACTTCCACTTCCGCCCGATGCTCGAGCCAGAGCGCCAGGGCCAGTCGCGACATGTCACTGTGCGTGGGATCGTTGTCGTGCTGCGGCCCGACCGAGGTTTTCAGGCGGCCAGCCCGATGAGTGCGCGAACGATGCTCGCGCTTTGCTCGGTGAGGCGCTGCAACCCGCGCGGTAATGTCAGGGTGTGCACAGGCACCACCGACGCCAGCCGCGCGGCGAACCTGAGCAGCCGCGCCTGTCGCTCAACCGTGTCATCCACAGTCACGAAGGTGCTGGCCACCAGTGCCTGCACCGCGCTGCTGCCGGACAGCAGTCGCGTTTGCAGTCGGCGCGTTTGTGCACCTCCGGTCAGCAGCCAGAACCCGGCCAGCCGCAGCGCGCGCGGCTCGGCTTCCGATGAGTGAAGCGCGTACACGCGTTTGGTCGTGAACGGGTTGAGCGGAATCGATGAACGCAGGCCAGGAAGCAGTTGTTCCGCCGTTGCGGGATAGAGCTTCAGCCGCGCCGGGCCGGGCAACACATGAACGCGGTCATTGCCTGACAGCACGAGCAGATCATCCGTGATACAGCGTCCGCCGGCGGACAGCAGCGCAGCGGCCAGCGAGGACTTGCCGGCGCCTGAGTCGCCCAGAATCGCAATGGCCTGATCACCGAACGAGATCGCCGAACCGTGCAGCGTTTCCTGCCCACGGTCGAGCAGTACCAGTGCCAGCACCGGAGACAATAAATGGGAGCGGAACGTGTCGAGTCCGCCTTCACCCAGTTGCCGCAGGACAACCTGTTTGTTGTTTGGGTCGATGATGCCTTCGATCAGTCGGCGCCAGCAAACGTAGCGGCGGCCATAGTCCAGCTTTTGGTAGGAGAACGGCCGACTACGCAGGGTACGAGGAACCAGGCCACGCGCGTGCCGGAATTCCGCCGTGTCTTCATCTTCAATACGAATGGTCAGGTCCGGCGTCGGCTCTGCTGCAAACCAGGGCGCGGCCAGCCGAAGCCCGTACACTCGATCAAATCTTGGTTTGGGGCGAGTGAACCGGATGACCCTCGGCCATCGTGCCGCCGCCTCCCGCTGTGATCGTGCGAAGATCGCCCCAGGTTTTGAGTGTGGGCGTCTCGTATGGCTTGCGGGTCGACTCAGGGTCGGACTTCAGCATTGATTCGCTCATACTGTCTCCTCGAAGACGAAACTTTACCGGCGCCATAGAACGACTCCAACCAGACCACGAGCCCGTACAAATCGAGCAATTCCCAGGACGCGGCAATCAAGTCAATCTGCCTGCGGCTTTCCAGCCGCGCCAGCCTTTCCTGGACGCGCTCACGCTCCAGGATGTGCCAATCAAACGCACATTCGCTCGAGACAATTCGATTCGCGTAGCGCGACCAGCTCTGCGTGATGCCGTCTCGAATCGCTTTCGTATAATCGCCCTTCTCGGTTCGTGATAGCAACGACTGCGGCAGCAGCTCCGTGAGGCTGTCTCGCAGTATTGCCTTGGGAACACCGGCGCGTGTGTGCACATCACCCGGAAGGGTCGCCAGAAATGCGATGAGATCACGATCGAGGAACGGCTGCAGCGATTCCACACCATACAGTGCGGTCAACTTGGTCGTGCATTCGTAGCGCAGTGGATGTGCTGGATGGTATACCGTCTGTAACACCGATCGCGCGTGCGGTGAGGCGCCGGCGGGAAGCCACTCGTGCCAGCGCTCGACCGGCGAAAGCTGACGTACCATCGCATCGGTAAACGGACCGGCAGCACGGTGTGCACTCAGGCGCGCCCGCCGCTGATCGATGAGCCATTGCGGAACGTTCAAGCGCAGCATTGCACGGCCGCACTGTCGAACCATCGCGCCTCGCTGGCTGGCCGGCTGGTACCTCAGGTACTCGCGCAGGTGTCGGCTGGCCTTCAGCCATTGAAATCGCCCGAACAACGTCGCCAGATAGAGCGGCGGGAACGGCGCCAGTACATGATCGCCCCAGCCGCCATCGAGCACTACGTCCGCGCCGGCTGCACGCGCCGCGGCGTGCGCACGCCACGCGGTTCCCGGCAGATTGTTGGGAAAGGGCAGCTCTCCGTATCGGATGTCATCGTCATCATCGTGCGGATCATGCGTGGGGCTGAGAGCCACACGTTTGATGCTGCTGCCAAAACGAGACTCCAGCATTTCGATGTGACGCGACTCGTCGGACGGTGCACCGTCCTTCGTGGACCAGGTAATGCCGGTCGGTGCATCGCCCGGTGCGAGCAGCTCGTGCGCCAGCGCGTACACCGCGGACGAATCCAGACCGCCGCTCACGAATACAGCCGTCTTGCGACTGCCCAGTTGGCGCTGCACCGCCTGCGTGAGCAGCCGCCGAAACTCGAAGCGGTAAGCCTCCTCATCGTTAACGCGCTCTTCGACCGGAAAATCCCAGTACCGGTCTACCCGCAGGCCCAAGCCATCCAGGGTGAGTACGTGGCCAGCGGGCAACGCCGAAATCCCCGCGTAAAGCGTGTCTCCCGGAGAGAACCAGCGGCCACCGATGAACAACTCTGCCAGGGCTCCACGATTCGGCTCGCGACACGTACAGTGCTCGAGCAATGGTGCCACCCGCGTGGCGAACATCACGGATGCACCAACCGTCGTATAGTAGATCGGGATCGTACCAACCGGATCGCGCACGAGCAGCAAACGGCTGCCGATGTGATCGAATATGAGAATGGCGAACGCGCCGTTCAGCAGACCCGCGTACGAGCTGCGATTGCGCACGTACAGCTCGAACGCATGCTGCGCAGGATTGCTCTCGGGACTTTCCGGCTTGCCGGCGGCAATGGCGAATCCAAACTGATTTTGCGCGCAGCTGACTCGATCCTCGAAGCCAGCGGGCGCATAGGCGGCGGCTGCCACGATCGGGGACCCGGCCGCATACACCTGCTCGAGTCCGAGTTGCTCCAACCCATGCCCCAGCCGCGTGGCCGCGTCGGGCGCAACACCCGAGAATTCCCAGACTCCCACCCAGTCAGCCATTATCTAACAATAGCCGTAAATGCGTCATTCGAGTCCCGGTGATGGGAATCGAGCGTCGGCCGCCGGTCGGCCCAATTCCGCCAAGCTGCTGTCAAGCTTGCTTTTGCGTAGCAGGATGCGGCCAGGCACCAGGTTTCCATTGAGATCGAGTCATTCTCAGAGGAGGCGTTATGAATCTCATCAAGACCCTCGTGCCGATGATGATCGTGGCAAGCACGGCAGGCGCCAGCGCTCAGAGCGCGGCGGACTCGGCAGCGATTCGAGCCACGGCCCTCGATTATGTGGAGGGCTGGTACACCGCCGATGCGGCGCGCATGGAGCGGGCGCTGCATCCGGAGCTGGCCAAGCGCATTGTGAACACCCATCCCCAGAATGGTAGCAACAGCCTGGGGCAACAGAGCGCGCTTGACGCTGGTTCAGGGCACCCGCAATGGCGGAGGCAAAAAGACACCGCCGGAGCAAATGCAGAAGGACGTTCATATCCTCGACATCTATCAGAACGCCGCGAGTGTAAAGGCCGTCATGTCCGGCTGGATCGATTACATGCACATGGCCAAATGGAGGGGTCGCTGGGTCATCGTGAACGTGCTCTGGGAATTGAAGCCCCAGGGCGGTTGAAGCAAAACTGACTCACCAGGAGTTGGCCATGCTCGATAGCGTTACCCAGGACCTGAAGTACGCCTGGCGGCAACTTCAGCGCGCTCCGGTTTTCACGTTGATCGCCAGCGCATCACTGGCCATGGGCATTGGTGTCGCCGTCAGCGCGCTCTCCGTGCTGAATGCAATTTTCTTCAAGCCGCTGCCCGTACCCGATCCCGAGGGCATCTATCGCGTTTACACGAGCGATGGAGACGGGCGTCACAAGCCGTACGGCGGCTCTTCGTACGCGGATTACGAGGATTTCCTGGAGAGTGGCGTCTTTGCGCAGCTGGCCGCACACCGGGGACAGCGCGTCACTGTTACGATCGACCAGCAACGGCCATTGTCCGAACGAATCGAGCTGGTGTCGCCCAACTTCTTCAACGCGCTCGGCGTGCAATTGCCGCGCGGCCGTGGCCTCAGTCGCGCCGGTGACCAGCCCGAAATCGTGCTCAACCATCGGGCATGGCAGCGCGCCTTCAATGGTGACCCCAGCATACTCGGCCGGATCGTGCGGGTTAACGGTCTTTCGGTCACAGTCGTTGGTATTGCACCAAACAACTTCGGCGGGACGCAGCTCAGCGACCAACTGGTATTTGGCTGGGTGCCGGCCACCGCCATGGCCGCGCGTGGCACAAGCGACTTGACGCGCGGCAATCGTGCGTTCGAGCTGATCGGCCGTCTGCCGGCCAATGTCACCCGCACCGCCGCGTACGCCCGTCTCGATGTGCTCGGCACCAACCTGGCCGCTCAATACCCGGTCAACTGGATCGACGATCGCAACGAGGTACGCAAAATCACGCTGCTCACCCAGCGGGAAAGCCTGCTCAAGCCGGGTGATAGCGCGGCCATGCTGATGGCGATCGGCTTTTGTGCCGCGCTGGTCCTGCTCGTCCTGATTCTTGCCTGCACCAACGTGGCTGGCCTGCTGCTGGCGAAAGCGCTGGCGCGCCGCCACGAGATCGCGGTTCGACTCACGATCGGTGCATCACGTGCCCGGTTGCTCCGTCAATTGCTCACCGAAAGTATTGTACTCGCACTGATCGGCGGCGCACTCGGTACTCTTGCCACCGTGTGGGCCGTCGCCGCCGTCAGCAACACCGAGCTGTTCAATGCCATCAATCTGCGTCCCGATTGGAGCGTCTTTGCCGGAGCCATCGGCGTCTCACTGCTGTGCGCTTTGCTGTTCGGCTTTGCGCCGGCAACGCAAAGCCTGAAAGCCGACCTTCGATCGGTCCTCGGTTCCGGCAGTCTGGTCACCAGCGGCAAAAGCTCATTGCGGGGTGCACTCATTGCCGTGCAGGTTTCCGTCTCATTCGTGCTGATCCTGCTTGCACTGGTGGCTGCGCGCGGAGTCAGCACACAAACCCGCGGCAACCCGGGCTTTCAGACCGACGGGCTCGTGCTCGTGTTCCTCGAATCAGCCACGCTGTATCCGGACAGCGCCAGCAACGCGCGGTACGTGCGTGATGCGCGTCAGATCCTCGAGAGCCTTCCCGGCGTCCAGAGCAGCTCGATTGCAATGATGCCTCCGCTCAGTTCGGGACGCACCAGCGCCACCATCAGTTTTCCGGGCGGTGAAGCTCGCAACATCGAGTTGAATCGGGTCGGTCCTGGGTACTTCCACACGATCGGCATTCCGGTCCTGCGTGGGCGTGTACCCGACCGCATCGGCGTCGCCAATGCACCGCGAACCGCCGTGGTAAATGAAACCTTTGCCCGATCCTATGGTCGCGAGGTGGTCGGCGAGCTGGTCGATATCGAGGGCCGTAATGTCGAGATCGTCGGTGTGGTCAAGGACGTGAAGTATCACAGTGTCGGCGAAAGCGCGCTGTCATACCTGTATGCCGCCGCCGATGAACTGGCGCCTTTGCAATTCGGATCGCTGGTGGCCCGAGTGGCTCCCGGTGCCGATCGGTCGGTCATGGATGCGTTGCGTACGCAAATGCGTGAGCGCCATCCGGAGATGGTGCCGCCGCGCACCGTTACCATGTTGTCATTCCTGCGCGACTACACGCAGTCCCAGCGTTTTGCCTCACGCATTGCCCTGACCGCCGGCGGAATCGAGCTGGCCCTCGCCGCCGTGGGTCTGTACGGCCTCCTGCTCTTTGCACTCATGGCGCGCACTCGTGAAATCGGGTTGCGCCTCGCACTCGGCGCCGAAGCCCGTGAGGCCAGCTGGGCCGTCATGCGCGACGGCGTGCGCTTCGCCGCGATCGGAGGTGCCTGCGGTCTCCTGGTCGGCGTGCCGGCCGCATTGATTGTGAGAACCATGGTGGTGGGCGTGAATCCGGAAGACCCGGTCCCGTTCATCGCCGCACTCACCTTGGTGCTGCTGGCGGCAGGCACAGCCGCCTACATTCCCGCGCGACGGGCGGCACGCATTGAACCAGCCGCTGCTTTGAGAACCGACTGACCTTTTAGCAAGGCGGACCCATACTCGATTGCAGAACGCGGGGGCAACTGGAAATTGCAAATTTTTACCCGGCACCTCTTTTCGTGTTTGGAAACAAACTTCCTGGGGGACCTGTCCGGAAGTTGTCCAATTCTAGTTTAAAGTCTACAAAAACGGCTCAAATTCCGTCATTAGGCGATGGCACCGAAACCGCACTTACTCAAGGTTGGAATTCACACGCAAGTGAGGCTGGAAATGGGCTACTACCGTCACCGTCCATACGATCGCGCTATGGAAAGCGAGCTCAGCGCGCTGGAAAGCAAGGCTGAGGCCGTGAGCATGCCAGGGGCCGACGCGCCTTTCTATAATGCCGCGGGTGACCTTTGCGCGACGGTAGAAGATGAGGCACGGGCGATGGAGTATTACGGCCGGGCGGTAGACGCGTATTTGAATGCGGAGCGGTGGGAATCCGCGGCGGCCATGTGCCGCAAGATTCTGCGGTCGCAGCCGAGCTCGGTGCGGGCCCGCTGCACGCTGTCCTGGCTGGCGATCGGCAAAGGCTTCGTGGCCGATGCTCAGACCCAGATCATGGACTACGCGGAAGCTGCCTACCTGTTCGGCCGTGAATCGCTGGCGGCAAGTCAACTTCGCCGGATGGGCGAGGTTGCGGTTGCGGCGCCATTGCGAGTGACGTTGGCGGAGCAACTGTTGACACTAGGTGCCGAGCGGGCAGCGGATCAGCTGTTTGGCGCGATCTTCCGCGAGCAGAACTTTGGCCGCCGGAATGCCGGCGAGGTGAACTGGACGCAAATCCGGACGGCGGCGCTTCTCGGCCCGCGTGAACTGGATGCTGCTGCTGCACCGCAGCGCCCTGTCCTGGCCTAGCACCGATCGTCATTGGAATCACGTGAAGCTGTCCGACTTTGTCGGGCAGCTTCGTTTTTTTGTGGTGACCCTGTACGTTTGGACGCCCTCATTTGGAGAACGGCATGCGCGTGGAACGGGGCTTTGGCCTCGGATTATTGCTGATTACGCTGGTGTTGAGCGGCTGCGATCGGACACCGACCGATCCTTCGCACGATCCATCGGGCGCGCTGCTGCTGGAACCTGCGTTACGCACCTCGGTTTATGCGCCGTCCTCGACCTCGCTATCGCAGCTTTTCCGTAAGGCAGCCACCAAAGTGATGCTCGATCACGGACGCGATGCTCAACGACGGGTTCTGGCCAGCTGGCGCGGGTTGAACGAACAGGCCGAAGTCGCGCTGAGGACCGGCGATCGTCACACCGCAGAAAGCCGGATCGCGGCCCTGCGCGCAGAGGAAATCACAATCGTGCTGCGCGTGCTGGGCGACCGCGTCGCGGAGCGGACGGCACGCACAGTCGGTGCGTCCCTGGCACAGGCGCGGCTCAGAATGTCCGCCGCGCAGGGCAAGGGCAGCAATGTTGGCCGGGCGCGCCAGCAAGCCGAGCGCGTGGACGCATTGCTGTTCCAGGCCGAGGCCGCAGTTCGGGCCGGTCAGAGTACGCGCGCGCTGGACCTCGCCACTGAAGCCAGTGATGCGTTGGACGCGGTCGTTCACTTTCTGATTTCACTCGATCGCATTGCGGGTGTGGAAACGCTGTTTCCGGAGGTGGTCGCCAGCCTGCGTCGCGAGCGGGGTAGCGCGGCGGCGGCGGCGCTGACCGGCAGACTCGAGCAGCTCAATGCGGAAACCGGTCTGGCGCTGCGGCGCGGCAACCGTGATCGGTCTCGACAATACCTCGAGCTGGCGCGGCGCGAGCAAATCCGGATCGTGCTGGATGGCCTCGGATCGTCGGTCGTAAACCTCCTCACCGACCAGGTAGATGCCGCAACGATCGCCACTCGCAAGGAAATCGCGGCGCGCGCGGAACCGCTGACTACGGACCGGATCGGACGCATGCTCAACGAAGCCGCCGATTTGAACGGGCGAGCCCGGCGGGCGGCGGGTACGGGGGATGTCGCAACCGCACTCGACCTTGCCAGCCATGCGGCCGGCCTGGTGAACGCGGCCCAGCACCTCCTGCCCCGGTAGGGAAGCTCTGCACGAGTCAGCTGCGCTTGCCGTCTCCACCATATTGCAGCCGACCGTGCAGAGCTTCCTGGCAAGTCCAAGCGCGCATTTCGACACCAGCGCGGTCGCAATCAGGAACTAAAGACTGCTTCCTCTAATTGGTCAATTCATGGACGCTCGAAGCGATGAGCAGTTTGCGCGCGAAGCGCTTCCGTTCATCGACGACGTGTATCGCTTCGCACTGGCGCTCACGGGCACGCGTGAAGATGCCGAGGATGCCGCACAGGAGACTTTCCTGCGCGCCTATCGGTCCTGGCATACGTACGAGAGCGGGACCGAATGCCGACGCTGGCTCTTCACGATTTGCCGGAACGTAGTGCGCAGCCGATACGGCCCGATCGCTCAGATCGAGCTGGATGCCTTCGACGCGGAGAGCGAGACCATGGCCGCCGTGCTTCAGCACGCCGAGCTCGTGCGTGAGGGTGCCGATGTGGTCGTGGACCGAGCCCTCCTCGGTGCCGCGATCGATCAAGCGATCGCCGGACTGCAGGAGCCGTATCGTTCAGCGGTGGTTCTGGTCGATGTCCACGATCAATCGTATGAAGCGGCTGCCGAGGTGCTGGGTGTTCCGGTCGGCACGATCCGGTCCCGGTTGTTCCGTGGGCGCCGTATCCTTCAAGGCACGTTGATCAATTTTGCTCGCGATGCCGGACTCCGGGCACTGAAAGCGTGATCATGACGACTCCAACGCAATCCATCGACTGCCGCTCGGCGATGCTGCAGCTCTATGACTATCTCGACGGGGAACTGTCCGAAGAGAAGATGCAGCTGATACGGCAGCATCTGGAGAGCTGTGCGCCCTGCTTCAAACACGCCAGCTTCGAGCAGGACCTGCTGGCTGTGCTCGCCGCCGGCTGGCACAGCGTAGCCGCGTCCAGCGAGTTGCGTGCTCGCATCAAAGACTCCCTTTCGATCGCCCGCCACGAGCGCTGATTCGATGATCCCGATCCATGTTCCCTATTCCACATTCCCTATTCCCCAATTCCCAGCTCGCACTACCATGGAGAGAACCGACTGACTGCCCGGTATTTAGCCACTGGGGAATAAGGATCGCAGCGAACCGGCAGCGCCGGCTTGGGAATGGGGAATACGGAATACGGAATATGGAATTGGGAGTGAACCGACGGGTGCTCCCGTGATCCCTGTGGTGAACTCGTTGCCGTGGATCTCACCCAGACCGTAAACTGCCGGATGCTGATTCTGGGGACCCATCCGGTCGATAACGGCGGCATTCACATGGCCGCACTCCGATCTGCCAATGCGGGCATGAATTCGTTACAGATCTTCACGACAATTCCCAAGTTCTACGGCGACAAATCGAAGATCAATCCGGAGCGGGTCAAGCGTTTCAGGGACACGATCGCGACGACCAAGATCAAGCTCGAGCACGTGATGGTGCACGCACCGTATGTGCTGAGCGTGGCGACCGCCGAGCCCGACAAGTGGGCGCGCGCCAGTGGCGGTTTGACCAAGGAGTTGGAGCGCTCCTCCACGCTGGGTGTGGGGCAGTTTTGTTTTCATCCGGGATCGGCCAGTGACGGAGATCCGCTGGCTGCCGCCGAGCGGGTGGCCAAAGCAGTTACGGTCGCGCTGCGAACCATAGACGGCACCACACGCATCCTGGTCGAGAACACAGCCGGCGCGGGTAGAACCATCGGCCGTACGGCGGCAGAAGTCGCCGCCATTCTGCATCACGTACCGGATGACTTGCGTCGGCGTACGGGTTACGGCCTGGATACCTGTCACCTGTTCTCATCCGGTTACGATCTGCGAATCTCCGAATCGCACTTCCGATCCGTGCTCGATGAGTTCGAGGAAACGACCGGCGAGGCGCCCGCGTTCTTTCATCTGAACGACAGCGCGGGCGAGCTGGGTTCTAACCGCGACCGGCACGTGCTCCTGGGCGAAGGACACATCGGCACCGAGCCATTCGGCTGGCTGCTGCATGACCGGCGCGCGCGTAACATCCCGTTGATCCTGGAAACGCCGCAGCTGTACATGGATGTCGCCGACGATGATCCCTCCGGCGATCCGTACGATGTGCGCATGTACGAGCTGCTGATGTCGCTCGCGCCGACATGAGCAGACTGCTGGACGGCGTGCTGGTGCTCGACCTGAGCCGCGTGCTGGCCGGGCCCCACTGCACAATGATCCTCGGCGACCTGGGCGCGGACATCATCAAGATCGAACAGCCTTCAGGCGATGAAACCCGCCGCTGGGGCCCGCCCTTTCAGGCTGGTGAGAGCGCCTACTACCTCTCCGTCAATCGCAACAAACGCTCGGCGATCGCGGATCTCGATCAAGTAGCGGATCGTGAATTCATTCAGCGCATCGCCCGGCGCGCGGATGTCCTGGTCGAAAACTTCCTGCCTGGCTCACTGGAAAAACGCGGGCTCGCTCTGAGCGACCTGCGCGCGGCCAACCCGCGGCTGATCACGCTCACGATCAGCGGGCTGGGCGCGACCGGTCCCGAATACAAGGCGCCTGGCTACGATTTCATCGTCCAGGCGAGTGCTGGCCTCATGTCGATCACCGGTGCTGCCGAGGGCCCGCCCAGCAAGGTCGGCGTCGCCGTGATCGATCTCACGACCGGCATGATGGCGGCCAACGCAGTGCTGGCCGCGTTGTACGCCCGCGAAAAAACGGATCATGGTCAGCACATCGACATTTCACTGCTGGAAACCGCCGTGTCGTGGCTGGGCAACGTCGGTACGGCGTATCTGATGACCGGGAACGCACCGAACCGTTATGGCAACGCGCATCCGACCATCGTTCCGTATCAAACCTTCGAGACGCGGGATGACACGATCGCGCTGGGCGTGGGCAATGATGGACAGTGGCAGCGTCTGACCACCGTGATCGGCGCGTCTCAGCTCGCGGCTGACCCGCGCTTCCGGACCAACCCCGACCGCGTAAGGCATCGTGCCGAGCTGCAAACCCTGCTGGCCGGGATATTTCGATCGCGCTCGACCGCGGAGTGGGTGTCCGCGATTCGCCAGGCCAACGTTCCGGTGAGTGCCGTGCGATCGGTGCCGGACGTGCTGAACGATCCGCAAATCGCGGCGCGCGAGATGGTCGTGTCCGTTGCCCATCCGACCATCGGCGAAGTTCGACTGCTCGGCATCCCCTACAAGTTTTCCACCCAGCCGGCCGACGTCCGTCGACATCCGCCGCTGCTGGGTGAACACACCGCGGAGATACATGCGGAATTCCCGTAGTCCGGCGGGAAGTCCGCCACCAGCAAAAGGGGGTAGTGCTAACGGACGAGCACGACTACGACCACGACTACGACAACGATTACGGGCTCAAACCGGGCTGGTCGACGATTGCTTTCGCCGGTGCCAATACGGTAGGACCCCGTAAATCGTAGTCGTAGTCGTGGTCGTAGTCGTGCTCGTCCGTTAATTCGTTTTCTGTTTCAGTCTGTCCGGGGCGAAACGCGTTCGAGGATCATGATCTTCTGCCAGATTCTGCCGGAGAGTCCGCTGGTCAGGTCTTCGACTTCATCGACGGCGGCGAGAACCACGGGGTCGTCGAAGTTTTGCAGGTAGAGTGCAGCGATCTTGCTGATCAGCGAAAGCATTTCGCTGCAGTAATCCAGGTACCGGCCGAGCTCGAACGATGTCATCCGTCGCGGTGGCGAAGACGGCGTGTCGGTGCCACCGGCCAGGAGGCGATCGGGATCTTTGGTCAGCTGGTGCATGTCGACGATGTGGGCCAGCGCGCGCAATTCGCGCAGAAAACCGAGCGCGCGTTTACGCTTGGTTCGTGCTTCGACCGTGACCAGGAAGAAAATGCTCGCGCCGATCAGGAAAATATCGTTCATCACCGATTCGAGCAGTTGTAGAACGCTGGGAAGACTGTTCACCGGCAGGGAGGTGTCCTGCTGCACGACGCTGACCAGCAGAAGTATCAGCATTACGGCGATCACGCCGAGCAGCGCGCCGACACCAATGCGAAGCGGAAGATGCGGCTCGGCCACCCAGCGCAGGCGTTCTACGGTTCCGCCGGCGACACTCACCAGATCCTGGGCCAGCCGGCTCAGCCCACTGCCCGGAAATCGTTCGTTGATGCGCCCGTGCAACGCCTGACAGGTGCGCACGATCTCCGAGGATTCGAGCGTGAGCCGTATGCCGGTCAGCGGAGCCGGTTCGCCCCGGGTGGAGGTCCTTTTTTCGTCGCTCAATGCTCGATCGCAATAGGGATGGCGGATGCGCGGCGGGCGGCTCCAACTATACGAGCATACTGACCGCTGGCAAGCAATCCCTCTGGCGATTCGGGCCGCTTCGATGTATATGAATCGCCCATGCGCATACTACTGGTCGAGGACGATAGTGCGGTGGCGGAAACCGTGCGCCGGAGCCTGGCGCGTGAAGGGCACGAGGCAGATCTGGCGCCCGATGCGCGGACCGCACGGACTTACGCAACCGAGCAGGCCTACGACGCGATCCTGCTCGATCTGAATTTGCCCGACGCATCCGGCTTCGATCTCATCGGCGAGCTGCGTAAGGCGAATCCACTGATCCCGGTGCTCATGCTGACCGGTCGCACATCCAAAGAGGATGTTGTGCACGGCTTCGAGGTGGGCGCCGACGATTACATCACCAAGCCCTTCGATGTGCGTGAGCTGGTGGCGCGCTTGAGAGCCGTTACTCGCCGGGCCGCATCGAATCCCAAAGAGCACATCAACTTCGAGGACCTCGAGCTCGACCGCCTGCGCCGGGAGGTGCGTGCCCGCGGGACTCGCCTGCGGCTGACGCCCAAGGAGTTCGGCGTCATCGAGCGCCTGCTCCTGGAGGCCGGCGGCGTTGCCAGCCGCAAGCTGCTGCTCGAGGAAGTCTGGGGCTATGACTATGACCCCGGCACCAACGTGGTCGATGTCCAGATCACACATCTCCGCACCAAACTGCGTCAAGCCAGTTCCGCGGTTCGCATCGCAAACGTACGGGGCACCGGTTTCCGCCTCGAGCGCACCGACGTTTCGGTCCCGCTCGATGGAGACGGGGTTGTGGAAGACCCAGGGCAAAGTCAGTAGAGAAGCTTCCTCACCGGACCCTGGAGCCGATGACGCGTGGGTGCTCGCGAGCGCCGTCGACATGTATAAATCATCTTCCGTAACGGGCAAGGAATGGGGAATACGGAATCGGACTGCCGGAGATCTCCGCGATGACCCCGCTTCCCCCCATTCCGTATTCCCCATTAGCCAGCTGACAGCTCGGCAATAGGGATCGCAGCGAACCGGCAGCGCCCGGCTTAGGAATGGAGGAATGGGAATACGGAATAAGGAATCGGGATTGAACCGACGGTCAGCCCGACCGATGTCCCGATCCACATTCCCTATTCCCTATTCCCCCATTCCCCCATTCCCCCATTCCCCCATTCCCAGCTCGCCCTACCAATCCGCTGTGATCCCTATTCCCCAGCCTGCACTGCCGATACGTTGTGACGTCCCAGTTCCCCAACACTCACTAACAATCAGCTGTGATCCCTATTCCCCAACCTGCACTGCCA
>JBBDWZ010000239.1:0-14806 GCA_040902615.1 Gemmatimonadota bacterium
AGAAGTCTCCGGGCCGGACCCGACGCAGACGGTAGCGGAGGGCGGCAGCGCGGCCGCGCTGCCGGAATGGGTGGTGTTTTCCTGCGCGGGCGAGTGGTTTGGCGTGCCGTTGCTTTCGAGCCGCGAGGTAGTGCCGCCGCAGCCGCTGACCCGGTTGCCCGGGTGCGGTCCCGAAGTAGCAGGGCTGATAGGGTTGCGGGGCCGAGTCGTTACCGCGTTCGATCTGGGCGTGGTACTCGAGCTCGAGCCCGCGCGAAGGCTGCCGGACCACCGGATCCTGGTTCTGGATCACGGCGAGCGCGTCGTTGCGATCGCAGTCGATTCGATTGTCGGGATCGCACGACAGGACTCGGCACAGTTGCACCAGGTTGCTGAGGAATCATTGGGTAACGCGGAAGCAGTACGCGCTGATGTGGTGGGTGTGGGATCCTTGGAGGGCAAGCGCTTTCTCGCGCTGGACCCGGATCGAATTCTGAAGCGATTGTTGGCGTGATCAGCCAGTACTCGAGGAGCTACTCATGCTGAAAACGGTGTTGGTCTGCGATGATGCTGTGTTCATGCGGACCATGCTCGCGGACATTCTGACCCAGGCCGGCTTTGCCGTGATTGGTCAGGCGAAGACCGGAACCGAAGCGGTCGAGAAGTACCGTGAGCTGAGACCTGACCTGGTGACCATGGACATTGTGATGCCGGACATGGGCGGCATCGAGGCCGTGAAGCTCATCATGCAGGAGTATCCGGACGCGAAGATTCTGATGTGTTCGGCCATGGGCCAGCAGTCGCTGGTCATCGAAGCAATTCAGGCCGGAGCACGCGACTTCGTGGTCAAGCCCTTCCAACCCTCGCGCGTGCTCGAGGCCGTTCAGCGCGTGCTGGGATGAAACCGGCGGCGCGGGCAGCGCCCGCACGATTCGGCACAGCCTTGGATCCGGCACCGGCCGCGGCCCGATGGATCTGAACCGCTATCTGGAGCTTTACCTGTCGGAGTCGCACGACCACATGCGTGCGCTCATGCAGGGATTGCTCGCTCTGGAAAGCGGGCAGGAAGTGCGAGGCGCAGTCGAAGAAGCGTTCCGCGCCGCGCACACGATCAAAGGCATGTCGGCGACCATGGGGTTCCAGCGCGTCACCGATATTTGTCACCACCTGGAGGACCGGCTCGACGATGTGCGCGCCGGGCGTCTGCAGGCGAGTCGTGAAGTGGTCGATGAGCTATTGGCTCGCGCTGACGAACTGGAGCGCGCGATTCAGGAGTCGGTACAGGATCCGCAGGGTGCGAGCAACGAACTGGCCGGCCCGGTCACGGTGGTGCCCGACCCGGCGCAGCCGCGCAAGCTCACATCAGCGGACGGCCCACTCGTGGCCCGCGTACATTTTGATCCCGAGTCGGCCATGAAGGCAGCGCGAGCGCTGTTGCTTGTGCGCAGCCTCGCGCAGCGCAAACTCATTCGCGGTGCGGAGCCAGCCGAGTTTGGCGAAGACTTCGATGGCAGGCTGCTGCTTCATTTGGCACCAGAGGTCGAGGTCGATGCGCTCGAGCAGGAACTGAAACGCTCTCCCGATGTCGCATCAGCGACGGTCGAAAAGGAAGGAGCGGCCGCGCCCGAGACCGCGGCAGCGCCCGAACTGCAGAAGCGAGGGCCGGTCGCGCGCGTGGTGCGCGTGGATCAGGCGAAGCTCAACCACCTTTCGGGCGGGATCGGTGAGCTGACCGTACTGCAGGGTCGTCTGGGTAACCTCGCTGCGGAGAGCGGACCGATCTCCGTCATCGTCACCCGGTTGAACGTATTGGTCGCGGAACTGCAAAGCAGCGTACTTGCGATGCAAATGGTGCCGGTCGGCGATGTATTCGATCGCTTTCCACGCGTGGTGCGCGACGCAGCGCGGGCGCTGGGCAAGGAAATCGAGTTCACCATCGAGGGGCGTGAAATCGAGATGGATCGCGCGATCGTCGACGAAATCGGCGATCCACTGGTACACCTGATCCGTAATGCAGTCGACCACGGCCTCGAGGGACCGCTCGGTCGTATTGAAGCGGACAAGCCGCCACGCGGGCAGCTGGTTCTGCGCGCAATGCGTGAACGCAACAGCGTACGAATCGAGCTGGAAGATGACGGTCGTGGCGTCAGCGCGGAAAAAGTCATTGCCAAGGCACGACGTGCCGGCGTGCCCGTACACTCGACGCCGGACCAGATCACGAATGATGAGCTGCTGCGCATTCTGAGTCACCCGGGCTTCTCGACCGCGGAGCAGATAACCGAAGTATCGGGCCGCGGGGTTGGTCTCGATGCAGTGACCAATCGGGTGCGCGCGCTGGGCGGTGCCATCGCTCTCGAATCACGGCCGGGCCAGGGCAGCACATTCACGATCCGTCTGCCGATCACGCTGGCGGTCGCTCAAGCGCTGCACGTGCGCGTCGGTGGTGAAGATTACGCTATCCCGCTCACCCACGTGTCGGAAGCAATGATTCTGGATGGCAACGTCAGCCGGCAGCGCGGGCGTGAAATCGTCGCGTTGCGCGGCGACGAGTTACCGCTGGTGCGACTGCGCGCCGTGCTGGGCAGCCACGCGCCGGGTATCGAGCAGGCGGCGGTGGTGGCGGAAGTGGGCGAGCGCCGCAGCGCGCTCGCGGTCGATGAGCTGATTGGACGTGAGCAGATTCTGGTAAAGGACTTCGACGGGGCGGTGGGCACGCTGCCGATTTTTTCGGGCGTCACGCTGCTGGCGGATGGCCGGCCCGCGCTCGTTCTCGATCCGCTCAGCGTCGTCTAAGGGGAAAATGGATCCAAAGGATCTCGGGCCTCGGCAGCTCGACGGGCTGCGCGAAATCGCCAATATCGGCGCTGGACACGCGGCTACGGCTCTGTCTCAGATGGTCAACGACCGGGTGATGGTGTCGGTACCGGAAATCCAGGTCGTTCGCCTCGAGGATGTCGCCGAGCTGCTGGGCGATCCGAACGAGGTCGTGTCGGCCGTGATGATGAAGCTGCTGGGCGATGTGACCGGCCGAACCGTTCAGATTTTCCCGGCACCAACCGCTTCTGCGCTGGTCGGTTCATTGACCGGACGCTCGTCGATCAGCTTCCCCGATGAATTCGGAGAGCTGGAGCAGTCAGCGCTCAAGGAAGTAAGCAACATCCTGGTCGGCGCCTACATCAACGCGCTGTCCGAATTCATGGGCATGATGCTGATCATGTCGGTGCCCGCTCTGGCCATCGATACGGCTGCCGCCGTACTGACCACGAGCTATCTCAATTTTGGCAGTGAACACGATTATGTGTTTGCCATCAACACGCACTTGATGATGGGCAATACCACCGAATTCCGTGCGTACTTCCTGTTGCTGCCCGACGACGCTTCCCTCAAGGGCATGCTCCAGGCTCTGCGACTGGGATAATCATGGAAGCGCCGACCACGATTCCGTGGCACGACCGGGGCGGCGACGCGAAGGCGAATGCGCCATCGCCACGGTCCGTGCGCGACCTCGAGATCCTGCGCTCTCTTGCCCGACGCATCAATCCGAAAGACCCCGGTGCGCACAACAATCTGGGCGTCGTTTACTACAACAAGGGATTGTACGAGGAAGCGATCCTGCACTTCGAGCGCGCGCTCGAGCTGGACCCGCGCATGCAGGTGGCCGAGCGCAATTTGCAGATCGCTTACTTCCATACCGGTTTCTTCGAGAAACTGATCACCCAGTTGCGCGAATGGCTGGACAGCAATCCAACCGACTACAAGGCACGTGAAAAGCTGGCGCGCGCGTACGCCTACGGCGGTGACCCCGCTGCGGCGATCGAGCAGTGGCAGCAGGTCATTGCAGCGCATCCGGACGACTCCGCAGTGCACCATCGATTGGCCCGCGCCGAGCAACAGCGTGGCAACCTGGATGCGGCGCTGAACACGATTCAGCGCGCGGTCGCACTGGATCCTGGGAATGCGCATGCCCAGCTACTGCTGGGCGAGCTGCTCTATCAGGTCGGGCGCGCGAGTGATGCACGTGAGCCACTGGAAGCGGCAATTGCACACAATCAGAGCCTGGCCGAAGCCCATCACATGCTCGCGTTTGTGTACGGCGACCTGGGCATGATGCAGAAGGCCGAACTCGCCGCACAGCGCGCCGCCGAGCTGAATCCGAGTCTGACCAAAGCCGAAACCAACCTGTCGCTCGACGCCTACAGCACGGCGCGTTACCAGGAGCTGGTCGGAGACCGTCAGATGCGGCCGGATGTCGAAGAGAGTGGCACACTCGCACACTACAATCTCGGCCTCGCCTTCCGGCAAAAAGCGCTGTACGAGGATGCGTTGCGTCAGTTCAGGCTGGCAGCCGAGCGCGGCGAGGATCCGTTGCTGGTGCAGCAGGCGGAGGGCGAGATGCTGCTGCTCAAGGGCGCGAGTGCTGCAGCCGTCGCAGTCTACCGCCGGCTGGTTGAACAGGAGAAAGAGAGCCCGAAGCTATGGAATGAGCTGGGTGTCGCGCTGCATCAATCCGGTCGGCTGGAAGATGCTGAAGCTGCGTACCGGCAATCCCTGGAGGTCGACGAGAAATACGCGCTGGCCTGGAACAACCTTGCCGTGGTTCGACACCACGTCGGCGATGCTGCAGAAGCCGAGCGTGCGTTCCGGAAGGCGGTCGACCAGGGTCGTGCGTTGGCGGATGTCTGGCGCAATCTCGGACTCCTGCTGTGGCGCGCAGCCCGCAAAGACGAAGCGCTCGAATGCTATCAGAAGTCGCTCGAGCAGGATGGCAGCTCACCGATCGCGTGGACCGGGCTCGGCGTCGTGCAGATGGAGCTGGGAAACGCGAGTGAAGCGAAAGCGGCGCTGATGCGTGCCGTCGAGCTGGACCCTGAGATGGCCGAGGCTCGGTACCATCTCGCGTTCGCGTTGTCGACCCTGGGCGACTACCAGGGTGCGTTGCGCGAGACCAAGCTCGCACTCGAGCTGAATCCGTACATTCCGCAGCCGCGCTACCGGTTGTTGATCGATCTGCAATTCGAGGAAACCAGTCTGCTGGCGCCCGAGCTGGATGCCGCGTCACGGGTAAAAACCGGCGAGCAGATCACGACCTTCGATTTCAAGCTGGAATCACTGGAACACGCATTTGCCGGCGCGCTGCAGGTGCCGACCACAGATGTCCTTGAATCGGGACCAATCCTGGTTGACGGCCAGGACTCGGCAGCGTGGCTGGAAGCGGCGCGCAAGGCGCTGGCCCAGGGTCAACTGGAAGTCGCAACCGAAGATGCACAACGGGCCGGACGCGCAGGCGCGGATCGCCGTGAGATTCTCCTGCTTCAGGGGGAGATCTACCTGCGCCGTGGGCTGGCTGGTGAAGCGGTCGAGCGGTTCAACGCCGTGCTGGGTGACATTGCAAGAAGTAGCACGGAAACGCCGGAAGCCGATCAGCGGTTGCGCCGGGCACTGTATGGCGCGGCAAGCTCCAATCTGGAACTGGGCCGCATGGCCGAGGCGATCGACGCGGCGCAGCGTCTGACCGAGCGCGTGCCGGAGGACATCAGTGCCCAACGACTGCTGGCCAAGGCACTGGTTCGGGTTCGCGATCACGCGCGGGCCGTCATCGTGCTCGAGCAGGCGCGGCAGCGGGCACCGAACGATGCCGGTCTGCTGACCGACCTCGGCACCGCATATCTCGGTACCGGCGACCACGCGCGGGCCGAGCAGACACTGCGCACCGCAATCGGCCTGGATGAGTTCGCGGTGTCTGCCCGTTCTAGTCTGGGCCGCATTCTGGTAATGGCAGGAAGGTTCGATGCCGCCGGCGAAGAGTTCAGGGCCGCGCTCGAGCTGATACCGAGTTATGGCGAGGCTGCGTTTGCGCTGATCGATCTGGAAACGAGTCGTGGGCAGCTATCCGCTGCACTGGGCGTACTGGTCGACCTGCTGAGCGTGGACCCGTATCACCTCGAGGCGCTGGTCCGGCTGGGCGACGTTCTGGAGCGGTTGCGCCGGCCGAATGATGCGGCCAAGGCGTATGCAAGGGTGCTTCGTTTTGATCCGGGCCACAACCTGGCGCAGATCGGGCTGGAGCGCGTCGCGCCCGGCTACATGCGGCTGTCCGGTTAACTATGGCGATTGAAGGGCCGCTCAAAGAACTCAGCATCCAGGATGTGCTGCAGCTGCTCGATCTTGCGCACAAGACGGGCGTGTTGACGGTACGTTCAGAAGGTCTGGATGACGAAGCGATCGTGCACTTCTCGAAAGGCGCGATCGTATTTGCGGTGCGACGACGTTCGACGCGCCGGCTGGGCTCGCTGCTGATTCGCGCGGGCAAGCTGACCCAGCGTGAGCTGGACCAGGCACTGGAGGTACAGCAAAAGGACCCGACGCGCCGGCTGGCGGAGATTCTGCTCGAGATGGGCAGTACGTCAGAAGAGGAGCTGGAGCAGCAGCTCCGCTTCCAGATGGAAGAAACCATCTTCGAGCTGATGAACTGGGATGAAGGCTACTTCCGGTTCGAAGAGCGCGCGGAAGTCGCACAACATCGGCTGCTCGCGCGCGTGCGTGTTGAATCGCTCCTGATGGAAGGCGCGCGCCGTATCGATGAGTGGGCGCGGCTGGAATCGAAGATACCGAGTGCCGAGAGCGTGCCCCTGCTTTCACCGGTAAAAGAAGGCGACTCGCAGCCGCTCGATCTGCGGCCGGAAGAATGGGAAGTACTGGCGGAGATCGATTCGGAACGCGACGTCGGCCGGCTGGCGGCGGACCTGGGACGCAGCACGTTCGAGGTCGCCAAGATCATTTACGGCCTGGTCAGCGCCGGCGTGGTGCAGGTGCGTGAGCAGCACGGCGCGATTCCGGAGGAAGAACTGCACATCGCCATTGCGGCGGTCAATGTTTTGCTCTCGGAAAACAAGCTGGAAGA
Organism: Gemmatimonadota bacterium; assembly: GCA_040902615.1. Taxonomy (GTDB): domain Bacteria; phylum Gemmatimonadota; class Gemmatimonadetes; order Longimicrobiales; family RSA9; genus JBBDWZ01. The sequence continues at coordinate 6,881 of JBBDWZ010000239.1, forward strand.
AGCCGAGCGGCGCGCCAATGATCTCGAGCAGACCTATCCCGATTCGCCGGAGTTGGCGGTGCTGTCCGGGAGAACGCTGGCGGCGCAAGGCAGAATGCGCGCCGCAACCGAGGCCTACACGCGCGCCGTCTCGCTCGACCCGCTGCTTGCGGATGCGCACCTGGCGCTCGGATTCTCGGCCGCGCGCACCGGCGAGCTGAAACGTGCGGCCGATGCCTGGAATACCTATTTGCGGTTGTCACCGAACGGCGGACCCGGTCACATGGTGGCCGAGGCACTACGCCATGTCCGCGCACTCGACCAAATACTAGAAGCGGCCCGATGAAAGCACCTGCACCAGCTGATCTGCAGCGCTGGAGCGACGATGTCGCTCGTGATCCGGCGTCGCTCTCGTTCCTGCCGCTGGCTCGCTCGTACCGCAAGCAGGGACGCCGCGATGCCGCGCTCCGGCTCTGCCTGCGCGGCCTCGAGCAGCACCCCGCGCACGTCGAGGCGCACGCGCTGCTCGCCATGTTGTACTTCGAAGGCGGCCAGCGCTCCAAGGCGTACGACGAGTGGTCGATGGTGCTGCGGCTGGAGCCCGAGAATTTCGAAGCATTGCGCGGCATGGGGTTCTATCATCTCGAGCAGGGTGATGATCTGTCCGCGCTGCGCAGCCTGCAGCGCGCGGTTGCTCTCCGCCCCAGCGACCTTAGCGTCCAGGAAGCGCTCAAGCTGATTCATGACAAGAACCAGGCAGTTGCCGGAGCCGAAGCGGCGCCCGTGCGACCGGAGTCGACGCTCAGAGCGGAAGCCGATGTGTTGATGCCGTGGGAAGAGCCGACGCCTGCATCGGTGGCCGCACCGGCTCCGGCTGCAGCCACAGCACCACCACCACTTCCGCCGGAGCCTGCGCGAGCGCACCCTGCGCCGCCGCCGGCGTTCATGCCGCCACGCGTGCCGGTAGCAGAAGTGCCGCGGCCCGGTCCCGCATTCGTGCCGACGCAATACACACCCGCGCCGCCTGCGCACGTGCAAGCACCGCCGCAGCAGCGACACGTGCAGTACCCGCCAGCCCCAACGCGGCCACCAGCACAACCGCAAAGCCCGCCAGCCGCCCCAGCTCCCGAGCTTCCATTGGATCCCTCACGTTTGTTCGAATCCGTCGTCAAGGGTCAGATCCTGGGTGCGTTGCTGCTCGACTCACAGGGTCTTGTGCTGGCCGGGTCATTGAGCGGTGAGACCGGCAATCGAGCGGAGACGCTGGGTGCGCTGCTGGGCGGAGCCATCGAAGAGGCGGCGCGCACGGCGAACCACCTTTCGCTGGGCAACTGGAACGGGATCCTGCTCGAATCGGATCATGCGCTGTTGCACCTCGCGCCGGTGAGCACGGATACCATTCTGCTGATCGCGGCCAGGCGGGACACACCGCCCGGGTGGATGCTGCGCAGTGCGCACCAGGCCAATGCGCTGGCTGCACGCTTCCTGGAGGTGTACGCGTGAGCGATCTGATCAGCGAAGCGGTCAACCGCTTGAGCCGCGTGCACGGCGTTCGTGGCGCGATGATCGTCGAAACCGAAGCCGGTTTGCCCATCCTCGCCGAGCTGACCGAGGGCATCGATGGCAGCGCGGTGGCCGCACTGGCGTCATCACTGTTCCGGCGTACCGACCAGGCGGCAATCAATGCCGAGTTCGGCGCCGTCAGCATCATGCAGCTCGAGGCGGACGGCGGACACGTCATCGTGTCGAACGCAGGTGATGTACTGGTGGTCGTCATCGCCGAGAAGATCGCGCAACTCGGACTGGTCAGACTGGAAGCGCATCGCGCCGCGGAGGCGCTGCGGTGAGACAGTCCGACCTGCCTCGCATCATCGCGGCGCTCAAGCTGCCGTTGGAGGATTTCGTACGCGAATCGCGCGTGCGCATTGTCCTCCTGATCAGCGGGGCCGGGCAGGTGCTGGCGCAACACGGGTTCACCCGCAGCTACGAGGTCATGAACGTCGCATCGCTGGCGGCAGCCGCCACCGCGGCCGCGGGCGCGCTGGCCCAAATGACAGATGCACGCCGCTGGACGCACATGCACCAGGCAGGGAAGGAACAGCAGCTGTTCATCGCGCCGGTGCGGACCCCGGGTGTGGACCTGATCCTGGTTGCGATCTTCGACCGGGAAACGTCGCTCGGAATCGTGCAGCTCTTCTTCGATCGTCTGGGCAGGACTGTGAGCGGGCTCCCGGAATTCCAGCAGCGGCTCGAGCAAGCTACGCAGCAGTCGTTCGAGCGCGATCTCGAGGCCGGCCTGCAACGGGTCCTGACGGATAACACACCGAGCGAGGGTTGATGTCGCTGGTCAACTATTCCACCCGTGAGATCACCTGCAAAATTGTCTATTACGGTCCCGGGCGGTGTGGCAAGACCAGTAACCTGCAATACATCCATGCGTACGTGCCTGACGATCGCAAAGGCAACATGGTATCGCTGGCGACCGAAACGGACCGCACGCTGTTCTTCGACTTTCTGCCGCTCGATCTGGGTACGATCTCCGGTTTCCACACCCGCATGCAGCTGTACACGGTACCGGGCCAGGTCTACTACAACGCCACCCGCAAGCTGGTGTTGCGCGGCGCCGACGGTGTCGTGTTCGTAGCCGATTCACAGCGTGAGCAAATGGAAGAGAACATCGAAAGTCTGCGCAACCTTCACGAGAATCTGCTCGAGGAAAACGTCGATCTGAGAGATTTTCCGATCGTACTGCAGTACAACAAGCGCGATCTGCCCTCGATCGCCCGCATCGATGAAATGGATGACCAGCTCAATTTCAAGAACGGTCCGTCCTTCCCGGCGGCAGCCATTACGGGTGAGGGTGTATTCGAGACGCTGAAGTCGGTCAGTCAACTCGTGCTGCAGAGCCTCTCGCGGAAATTCAGGACGGAGATCATTCCGGCGGAGCGGCAACAGGAGAAGAAGTGACGCCGCTCGAGCTCAATCAGCGATTCACGTTCGACAATTTCGTGGTAGGTCAGGCCAACCGACTGGCGGCCGCGGCCGGTCGGCGAGTGGCCGATAACCCCGGCCAGGCCTACAACCCCCTCTTCATTTACAGCAGCTCCGGTCTGGGCAAAACGCATTTGCTCAATGCCATCGGACAGCATGCTGCGAGACTGCACCCGAACATCCGGATCGTGTACGATACGCTCGGTCATTTTCTGGATGAAGCGCTCGAGCAGATCAGCGCGGGTCAGCGCGAGGCGTTCCGCTCGAACGTGGCCGGAATAAACTTCCTGCTGCTCGATGACGTGCAGTTCCTGACCGATCGCCGGATGGCGCAGGAGGAGCTGCTGCGCGCATGGGATGTAATCAGCTCGGCCGGTGGCCAGGTCGTGCTGGCCAGTGACCGGCCACCCAGCGACATCAATGGCCTGGATGACCGTCTGTTGTCGCGGGTGTCGGGTGGTCTGATCGCGGACATCGGGCTGCCGGATTACGAAACCCGCGTTGTCATCGTCAATCGCAAAGCGGCCGAAGGCGGGCAGACGCTTTCTCCGGGTGTGGCCGAAGCACTGGCCAAGGTTTCATTCGGCAACGTGCGCGAGCTGCAGGGCGGGCTTAACAAACTGCTGGCGGTTCAGGATCTGGATAATCGACAGGTCGCTGCCGCTGAGATTCCCGCGATGTTCGGGCAGCAGCAGCCATCCCGGGATGAGTTCGGCGGCTTTCGCGATGAGATCTCCGGTACGGTCGGACAGCGCATTGAAGCCACCATGGTGGAGGGCAGACTCGCGGAAGCCATTCTGCATTGGCAGGGTGAAGGCTTCTCCATCCGTCGGCTCGAGGCCGCACTGGAATCTCCGCCCGGTGAAGATGCAATCGACGCATTCCTGGCTGAGTACATCCAGGACGCCACCAGACTTATGGAAATCGAACGGGACGTTCGGCTGCTGGAGCCGAATGCGCCCGAGCTTGCGCGCACGGACCGCTTTCGCTCCCCCGACCTTCTGGCCGATGCGGAAGCACTGCTGGCCGCCGTGCGTGAACGCAACCGGCCGGTGCCGGCACCACCACCCGGGCGCTCCTTTCAAACGCTCTCGTTGCCCGCCGATTCGTTTGCCCTGCGCGCAGCGCGCCTGGCGTCCGAGCAGCCGGGCGAGAAGTACAACCCGTTCTTCGTCTATGGCCCCGAGGGTGGCGGCAAGAGCATGCTGCTCGCGGCACTGGCCAATGAGCTGGCAGAGCGCAATTCGACCTTGCCGGTCGCTTTCGTGTATGGCAAGCATTTCGCCGCTGAGGTCATCCAGGCCATCGAGCAGAACTGCGTCGACAGCTGGCGAGCACGCTACCGGCAGGTGAGCGGCTTCATCGTCGATGATGTGGATGGCCTGCTGGGCACCGAGCTGGCTCAGGAAGAGCTGTTTCACCTGTTCGAGGACTTGAAGCGCGCGGGAGTACAACTCGCGTTTGGCAGTACCCAGCGACCAGGACTGCTCACCGGCCTCGAAGAACGACTGCGCTCGCGCCTCGAGAGCGGACTGGTCGTCTCGCTGGCTGAGCGCACCGCCGAGAGTGCAGCACCAGTCATCGATCCCGCAACCCGCCGCAAGGAATGGCTGGCCGCAGTGGATGCAACCGCTACCGAGACTGGTGAGTCCGTCATCGACGACTGGTTCATGAGCCAGGAGAGAGTGGTGTGGCGCTGGCCTTACCTGGAAGACTGGTTGATTGAAGAACTGGAGTGAGGGGAACGAATTGACCAACGAGCACGACTACGACCACGGCTACGACTACGAGTACGGGGTGCTTGCATCCAGGCTGCTCAATGCAATTCAACAGGCTGAATGTTTGGAAGCCCGTAATCGTAGTCGTAGGGGTGGTCGTAGTCGTGCTCGTTTGTTAATTCGTTAATCCGTTATGGCTATCAAAGGCAGCCTCAAAGAAGCCAGTCTGGCCGATGTGTGCCAGTTGCTGGCGCTCGGTCTCAAGACCGGATGTCTGTCGGTGACCGATCGTTCGCGGTTCGGACAGATCTTCTTCGATCGCGGTCGGATCACGTTCAGCCGGATCGTGAATCGGCGGGATCGACTGGGTGACTTGCTGGTTGCCGAGAACAAGATCACGCAGGAGCAGTTGAACGCGGCAGTGGCGCGGCAGTCGACGGATCCCGAGCAGAAGCTGGGCGAGGCGCTGGTCGAGCAGGGGTTGATCACCACGGTGGATCTCACCCGCTTCGTCAAGCTGCAGATCGAGGAAGCCATCTATCACCTCTTCACCTGGACCCGCGGCAGCTTCTTCTTCGAGGCCGACCAGAAGCCGGATGCTGACATCACGGTTTCGATCAATCCGGACAGCCTGCTGCTGGAGGCGGCACGCCGGGTCGATGAGTGGAGCCTGATCGAAAAGAAGATTCCATCGCTGGACCTGATCTTCGAGGTCGATCAGGATCGGGTAAAGGAATCCTTCTCCGAATTGACCGCCGACCAGCAGCGCATTCTGACGTTGCTGGATGGCACGCACACGGTCGCCGACATCGCCGAAGAAACCGGCATGATCGAGTTCGACGTGGGCAAAGCCCTGTTCGGGTTGATTCAGGCTGGCTTCGCGCACCGCGTCGGCAAACGCGAGGCGCAGGTTGTGAGGGGCAAGGAATCCGAGATCAATGAACGCCGCAATCTCGGATTGGCGTTTTACCACACGGTCATGATGGACGATGCGCGGCGTGAATTCGGCCGCCTGCTGGACATCAATCCTCGAGACGTGCAGGCGCGGTTCTACCTCGCGTTGATTTCATTGCGGGAGGAGAAGCATCGCGATGCGGTACGCCAGCTCAAGTCGTTGCTCGAAGATACGGGTCCGCACTTTGGCGCCTATGTCAACCTCGCGTTTGCGCTGCGCTGCCTGAATCGGCCGGCCGACGCACTGCTGGTATTGAATGAAGCCGATGATCTACGGCCGGGCTCGAGCACGGTTTCGCTGATGCGGGGTGTAGCATTCCTGGAAGCGCACGAGATCGAGCCGGCCTCGGTCAGCTTGCAGGAGTACCGCGAGCGGCTGCCCGCAGGCGCGCGGCCGGACCAGATCTATTTCTATTATGCCGCGCTCGCCGCCGCACTCGGCAAGCGGCTGAACCAGGCTGAGCAGCTGGTTCAGGAAGGACTGGAACACCATGCGGGCACGGCGCCGTTGCTGCTGCTGGCTGGACTCATCGCCGAACGAAAGGGCGAATACGCGGCGGCCGAGACCTGGTTCCGTAGCGTGATCGAAGAGGATCCGACGCTGGTGCAGGCGCACAAGAATCTGGGCGATGTCGCGTATCGTCGGGGCGCGCATGATGATGCGCTCGAGCACCTGGAGCGCGCGCTGCAATTGGATCCAGCCCTTGGCGATGACACCTATGCAAAGGTCGGCAACATCTACTACAAGAAGCGGGATCGTGACGCGGCAATTCGTCACTGGTCGCGCGCCCTCGAGCTGAACCCGAAGAATCAGGTCGTGCGCAACAACATCGAGATCGTTCAGGATGCCGGAACCTAGTGAAGGCAGTGGTGGGCCGGTCGCGCCCGAGCCCTCGCCGTCACGGACTTTTCTGCCGCTGGCCAAGGGAGAGCTGAGTCCGCAGGACGCTCGCGAGCTGGTCGAGCTGAAGCTGGTCATCCTCAAGCAACTCGGTTTCGATTGCAAGGCGTACAAGGAGCCGTGTCTGCGCCGTCGCCTGGCCGTGCGGATGCGTGCGCGCGGGACGCACTCCTATGCCGATTACGCCAGACTGCTGGGCGATGATCCGACCGAAGGCGCGCGCATGCTGGATGCGATCACCATCAACGTCAGCAAGTTCTATCGCAACCTGGAAACCTGGGACGCGATCCGGACCACGGTGGTGCCGGTCCTGTTCAAGCTGACCGCTCCGAAGATCAACATCTGGAGCGCGGGCTGTGCGAGTGGTGAGGAACCGTACACGATGGCGATGGTGCTGCTCCAATATGCGGAAGAGCATCGGCAGCGCTCGTTCCTGAAGCGCTTCGATATCCTCGGCACCGATGTCGATAAGGGAATACTCGAGCTCGCGACCCGCGCCGAATACGGACCGTTCGCATTTGGAGAGATCGATCCGGTGATCCGCAACCGTTTCTTCGAGGAGAACCGGCTGAAGCCGGAGATCAAGAATATGGTGCATTTCCAGGAACTGGATCTGATGGCCGGGCCCTATCCGCAGGGCATGCACCTGATCTTCTGTCGCAACGTAATCATCTACTTCGAGCGCGTGGTCCAGGAGCAACTGTTCCAGGAATTCCACAAGTCGCTCGAGCCCAACGGTTTCCTCGTACTCGGCAAAGTCGAAACGATTTTCGGCCGGGGTGCCGGTCTGTTTACTTCGATTTCCAGCCGGGAACGGATTTTCTGCAAGTCGTGAGTGCGGACCAGCTCTCGGTCAGAATGGGCGAGGCCAAGATTGCGACCGGCAGTGAGGTGCTGCTCGCGATCGGGCTGGGCTCGTGTGTGGGTCTGGCGCTGTATGATGCGCGGGCTCGAGTGGCCGGGCTCGCGCACGTCATGCTGCCGTATCCCACCAGTGCCCGCAGGCCGACGCCGCCCGGACGTTTCGGATCGACTGCGGTCGACCATTTGCTCGAGCTGATGGCGGAGCACGGTGCAGTGCGGCGACGAATATTTGCGCGCATGGTCGGTGGTGCGGCCATGTTCGAGAGCGTGCTCAACGATGACGGCCAGCCGTCGCTCGGCCAGCGCAATGTCGAAGCGACGCGCGCCGCCCTGAAAGAGGCCGGGCTTCGACTCACGGGTGAGGCGGTGGGCGGCAATTACGGCCGAACGGTCCAGTTCCACGCGCGTGATGGCAAGCTGCTGATCACATCAGTGCGCCGCGTCGATGTCATCCTCTGAAGTCCGCGCGCATCGCCGCGCGCGTGTGCTGGTTGTGGATGACAGCGCGCTGATGCGGGC